>DATKNZ010000001.1:0-11032 GCA_035541055.1 Candidatus Acidiferrum sp.
GAAGCGCAAGCTCATCCTGGTGCCGCGCGAAACGCCGCTGAACCTCATCCATGTGAAGAACTTCGAACTCCTGATGCAGGCCGGGGCCACGATTCTGCCGGCCAATCCTTCATTCTATTCCGGTCCGAAGACAGTGGAGCAGGTGGCGGATACGGTCGTGGCGCGCGTGCTGGACCATCTCGGAGTTGAGCACAATCTGGTGCCGCGGTGGCGCGAAGAGCGGGAATAAAGGCGAGGATGGAGGATGGAGGATGGAGGATGGAACATCGGGGGTAGAGGATTGAAGAAGGAGTTTATATGGCATTGATCACGAGCTTTCGCGAGTTGAAGGTCTACGTGGCTGCGCGCACCGAAGCACAGGTCATCTTTAAGCGCAGCCGGAACTTCCCGCCCGAGGAACGCTACGCCCTGACCGACCAGATGCGCAGGTCTTCGCGGGCGGTGAAGGCCATGATTGCCGAAGCATGGGGGCGGCGCAGGTATCCGGCCGTGTTTGCCAACAAGATAGACGAGGCGCTCGGCGAGGCCACCGAGACCCAATCCTGGCTCGACGACTGTCTGGACTGCGGCTACATCTCGGCGGACGAATTCGCGCGCATGAACGCTGCCTGGCAGAGCATCGGGGCGATGCTAAACAGGATGATTGATCGAACCGACGATTTCTGCCGCGCAGTTCGGCCCTGACACCGTGGGTGCCTGCCGCCGGTTCATGCCATCCTCTATCCTCCATCCTCGATCATCGTTGGCTCAGACGATCCGCAAATGGGCCGAGTTCGTCCGCTTCTCCCACACCCTCTTTGCCCTTCCCTTCGCCCTGGCGGCGATGGCCGTCGCGGCCCGCGATAACCGGGGCTGGCCGGGGTGGGGAAAGTTCCTCCTCATCCTCGCGGCCATGGTCTGCGCCCGCACCTGCGCGATGGGCTTCAACCGCGTGGCTGATCGTAAGTATGACGCGCTGAACCCCCGCACCGCGGGGCGGCACCTGCCGAGCGGCAAGGTCAGCCTTCCCGGCGCGGTGCTGCTCTGTGTTGTCGCGGCTGCCGGGCTCATCGGGGCGAGTTACCTGCTGAACCCGGTCTGCTTCTACCTGTCGCCGGTGGCGCTCGTGGTGATTTGCTTTTACTCCCTGACCAAGCGGTTCACGGATTGCACGCATTTCTATCTCGGCCTGGCCCTGGCCCTGGCGCCTGTGGGCGCGTGGCTGGCCGTCAAAGGCGTCCACGTCTCGGCTATCGAGCTACTGCAGATGTTCGTGCTGGCGTGCGCGGTGGTCCTCTGGCTGGTGGGCTTCGACATCATCTACGCGCTGCAGGACTATGAGTTCGACCGCCAGCAAGGGCTGCATTCGCTCGTGGTGGCCTGGGGGCCCAGGAACGCTCTGCAGGCCGCCTTTCTGTCGCACTTGGTCATGTGCGGCCTGTTGTTCCTCTTCGGCCTGCTGTGCCGGTTTCGCCTCGCCTACCTGGTGGGCTGGCTGATCATCGTGGGCTGCCTGGTGCTCGAGCACTGGATTGCCCGGCGCCGCAGCCTGAACTGGATCAATGTCGCTTTCTTCCGGCTCAATGCCGTGGTCAGTGCGGTGTTCCTGGGGGTCACGCTCACGGAGGTTGTGTTCAAGGGCGGGTTCTGGCTGCGGTAAGCGGCGATGGCTCGACGTGCTATCTCGATTAACTGAGCGGGCGCCGCAGGGTCCTGAAGCGCGGCAGTCCTGTGCCGCTTTGTTCGGTGACAACGTTTGTGCGGTTCGGGTGTCTAAGCCGGTTGAGATGACAGACAGATTGAAGGTGGTTGTACGGAGCACTGCCGCCGTGGCCGTGCTGCTATTGGCGCTTTGGGGCACCTGGTCCTTTGCGTATCACCGAGGCTTCGATTACGGCTACGCTCAGGGCGGTCGCGAGGAGTTCCTTCGTTGGAAGCAGGAACCAACGAGGGTGGGGAGGGACTGGGACGGGATGATCACCGGGCACCGCAACATGAAGGAGACGGCAACCGTTACAGTCGGTGAGTCCAAGCCGTCGCCTGTCAATGCGTGGTCAACTCCCTTTACCGCGACCGGCGCTGTCACCGTCTCAAGCAGCGGGGCACCGATTAAATGAGCAGGGTCGCTGAGAGAGGATAGCCGTATCCCTTTAGCGGAGCGCGGACATTCTTGTCCGCAGCACCTTCCGAAGCCGGGCGAGGCCGGACTGCATCGTGCTGTATGGCGACGCTCATTGCTGCGGACAAGAATGTCCGCGCTCCGGGCGTCCCCGCCGCGGCCTATTCCTGATCCTGGCTGGGATGGAGGCCGAACTGCACGAGTTTGGCTTTCATGGTGATCCTGGAGATGCCCAGCCACCGGGCGGCCTTGGCCTGGTTGCCTTGCGCCTGGTGGATCGCGCGCGTGAACAGCTCGCGCTCGGCGTCTTCGATCACCCGCGAATGAATGTTTTCCATGTCTCCGCGCCGGGCCGCCGCCAGAAGGTCATCCACGTGTTCGCCGAAGGACTGGGCCGCGGAATAGCCCGGGGTGCTCGTCTTGCTCAGCGCGGTGCGCACGTGGTCCAGGTTGATGGTGTAGGTTTGCGCGAGCAGCAGCGCCTTGCGGACCACGTTCTCCAGCTCGCGCACATTGCCCGGCCAGCTTTGCGACTGCAGGAAGTCCATGGCCTCGGGATGGATGGAGGGATTGGGATTGCCCAGCTCCGGGCCGTGCTTTTGCAGGAAATGGCGCACCAGCTCGGGGATGTCCTCGCGGCGGTTGCGCAGCGGGGGCAACGTGAGCACCACCACGCTGAGCCGGTAATAGAGGTCCTCCCGGAACTGTTTCTGCCGGATCGCCGCCTCCAGGTCCCGGTGCGTGGCGGCCACCACGCGCACGTCCACGGAGATCGTCTCCTTGCCGCCCAGCCGTTGCACGCATTTCTCCTGGAGCACGCGCATCAGCTTGACCTGCGTGCCCAGGGTCATGTCCCCGATCTCATCCAGGAAGATCGTGCCGCCGCTGGCCTGCTCGAAGCGGCCGATGCGGCGCACCTCGGCGCCGGTGAAGGCGCCGCGCTCGTGGCCGAAGAGTTCGCTCTCCAGGAGCGTCTCGGGAATGGCGGCGCAGTTGATGGCGATGAAGGGAGCATTGGAGCGGTCACTGTGCTGGTAAACCGCCCGGGCGATCAGCTCCTTGCCCGTCCCGGTTTCGCCGCGGATGAGCACGTTGACCGGCTTGGTGGCCACGCGCCCGATCTCCTTGTAGATGGCCTGCATGGGCGGGCTGCGGCCGACCAGCGCGGTCTGGGCCGTGCCCGGTCCGCCCAGCGCGACGGGTTCAGACATCAGCCGGTTGCTGTCCGCGGCCTTGCGCACGAGCTCAATCAGCTCGGGCACGTCGAACGGCTTGAGCACGTAGTCGTAGGCGCCGAACTTGGTCGCCTCGATCGCCGTCTCGGTCGTGCCGAACGCCGTGACCAGGATGATCGGCAGGCGCGGCTGGAGCGTGTGCAGTTGACGCACGAGTTCCAGGCCGTTCAAGCCGGGCAGTTTCAGGTCGGTAATGACGACGTTGAAGCGTTCCCGCGCCGCGTGCGCCAGCCCCTGGTCCCCGCGGCTGTCCACCGCGACGGAATGGCCTTCCTCGACCAGCACGCGTTGCAAGGTCTCGCGGATGCCGGTGTCATCCTCAATGAGGAGAATACGGGCCGCGCTGCTCACGTGTTGGCCTGCGGCAGCACGATCCCAAAGGTGGTCCCGTGGCTGACTTGCGTCTGGTACTGCAGCGTTCCTCCCTGCTTCTGCACGATGCGCGCGGCAATGGACAGGCCCAATCCCATCCCGCTGTCCTTGGTGGTGAAGAAGGGGTCGAAGAGCCGCGTCTCAACCTCCGGCGGGATGCCCTTGCCGGTGTCCGCCACTTCGAGGACCACGACGTCGGACTCGCTGTTGCCCAGCCGCTGGCGGTCAGGGCGGGCGCGCAAGGTGATCGTGCCGTGGCCGTCCATGCTCTCGACGGCGTTCTGCACCAGGTTGATCAGGGCTTGCTTAAGCTGCGCCGCATCCGCCTGGACGCAGAGCGCCGCGGAAGGCTCGCGCACCAGCCGGATGCCCCGCTTGGACAGCTCGGCGTCGAACAGGGCCGCCACCTCCTGCAACGGGCGCTCGACGGGGATGGTGGTCAGCGCCGGCTCGGCGGGCCGCGCGAAGCGCAGGAAATCCGTCACGATCCGCTCGAGGCGGACGATCTCGCGCTCGACCAGCTCGATGTCGCCCCGTTGCGGCGAGCCGCGAGGGACCTTCTTCTGCTGAATGAACAGCGCGGCCTTGATCGCGGTCAGCGGGGTGCGGATTTCATGCGCTACCCCGGCCGCAAGCAGACCCAGCGCGGCGAGCTTCTCGTTGCGCTCGGCCAAGGCCTGGCTTTCCACGAGTTTCACGCGCAGGGGAGCGATGATGTCCCGGTATAAACTGGCGGCCAGGGCCAGCCCGAACAGGAACAGCAAAGCCACCAGTCCGAACACCGAGAGCCGCAACTGGGTCAACGTCCGGTTCGCGTGCGCGAGCACGTCATTCCGTTGCTCGTAATGAACCCGGGCCAGGTCCAGCCCCAGGTCGTAAAGGCGCCGGGACTGGTCGAAGAACCCGTTGTATTCGGCCATCGAAGCGCTCGCTTCCCCGCTCGTCTCCATGCGGTTGTGGAGCTCCCGGGCTTTCTGGACGTAAACTTCGCAGGCGGCCTCCATTTGCTTGAGCACCTGCTGCTCCAGGCCGGGACGCAATTTCGCGGGCTGGGTCTGGATCCACGTCCTGAGTTCGCCGCTGGCTTTCAGGAACTCCTGCCAATAGGCCGGCTCGCGGGTGCTGGCATAGCGCCGCATCTGGTCGCTCGCATAGCGCTGCTTGTCCTTGAAGCGGTCGGCGATCCTCATGCTCTCGACGTCCACCTGGCCCAGCCGCGCCCGCGTTTCCTCCCCCTGCTTCTGCGAGCTGACGGTGACGCCGATGATCAAGGCGCCCAGCAGCGCGAGGGCCAGCCCCAGCGCCCATAGCCTCACCTTGATCGTGATGTTCACCGCGCCGATAATAGACCACCTAAACCCGCGCGGGACAAGCCTTTCCGGGCAGGAGCACAGGTGCAGGAGCGGGGGAAACATCCAACATCCAATGGGCGCTGCGGGGGCCGTCGTTGGATGTTGGATGTTCGATGTTGGATGTTGGATGTTGTTGGGCCGTTGCAGTTTCCCGGCCCGGCACTAGACTGTGGCCCATGAGATCCTCACTGGTTTGCGTTCTGTCCTGTGCCCTGGGCATCGGCACTCGGGCCGACGAAGGGTTGTGGTTGTTCAACCAGCCGCCGCGCGAACTGCTGCGCGAGCGCTACGGCTTCGACGCGACGCCGCAGTGGCTTGAACACGTGCAGAAGTCCTCGGTGCGTTTCAACTCCGGCGGCTCGGGCAGCTTCGTCAGCGAGGACGGCCTGCTGATCTCGAACCATCACGTGGGCGCCGACGCCTTGCAGAAGCTGAGCACGCCGCAGAGGAACTATCTCCGCGACGGGTTCTTCGCCCGCACGCGGGCGGAGGAAGTCAAGTGCCTGGACCTGGAGCTAAACGTCCTGGAGTCAATCGAGGACGTGACGGCCCGCGTGAACGAGGCGGTGCCGAAGAGGGCCGATGCGGCAGCGGCCTTCGCGGCGCGGCGCTCGGTCATCGCCGCGATTGAGAAGGAGTCGCTCGAGCGGACGGGTCTGCGGTCGGACGTGGTCACGCTTTGGCTGGGCGGCGCTTATCACCTTTACCGCTACAAGCGCTACACGGACGTGCGGCTGGTCTTCGCGCCCGAGCAGCAGATCGCGTTCTACGGCGGCGACCCGGACAATTTCGAGTTCCCGCGCTACGACCTCGATATTTGCCTGCTGCGCGCCTATGAGAACGGCAAGCCGGCTCGCGTGAAGAACTTCCTGCGCGTGTCCCGGGCCGGCTCGCGGGAGGGGGACCTTGTGTTCGTGTCCGGCCACCCCGCGCGCACGAATCGCTCGCTCACGCTGGCCGAGCTGGAGGAGCTGCGCGACCAGTTCATCCCGTTCCGCCTGTGCACGCTCAAGCAGCGGGAGGTGCTGCTCAGCAACTGGAGCGCCCGCGGCGCCGAGAATGCCCGCCGCGCCCGGGAGGACTTGTTCGGCGTGCAGAACTCGCGCAAGGCCTACGATGGCCGCCTGGCCGGGCTGCTCGACCCGGAGATGATGCGGATCAAAGCGCAGGACGAAGCCGACTTCAAGGCCCGGCTCGCCGGACAGCCCAGTGGCGCCGAGGCGCTGGACGCCTACGACAAGATCGCCGCGGCCACGCGCGTGCTCTCGCGCCAGGCGGTCCCTTACGCGCTGCTGGAGACCGGCGTCGGCTTCAATTCGGACAGCTTCCACATCGCCCGCACGTTGCTCCGCGCCGGCGAGGAGCGGCCCAAGCCTAATGGTGAGCGCCTGCGCGAGTTCTCTGAGTCCGGGCGCGCCTCGCTGGAGCTGGCACTCTTCTCCGAGAAACCCATTTACACCGATTTGGAGACGCTGATGCTGGGGGATTCGCTGACGTTCCTGGCCACGCGGCTCGGGCCGACCAACGCGCTGGTGCAGCGCGTGCTGGCGGGCAAGCCTCCGCGCGAGCGGGCCGCCGAGCTGATTGCCGGCACGAAGGTGCGCGACGTCGCCTTCCGCAAGCGCCTCTACGAGGGCGGCACAGCGGCGGTGGACGCGGCACACGATCCCATGATCGAGCTGGCGCGCACCGTGGACCCCGAGGCGCGCGCCCTGCGCAAGGAGGAGGAGGCCCAGGACGAAATCCGCCACCAGGCCCACGCCGCCATCGCCCGCGCCCGCAACGCAATCCTGGCTAACGTGAGCTATCCGGACGCCACCTTCACGCTGCGCCTCTCGTTTGGCACGGTGAAGGGCTACACCGAGGATGGCAAGCCGGTGCCGGCCTATACGACCTTCGCCGGCCTCTACCAGCGGGCGGCCGAGATGAAGGAGCGCGCGCCGTTCGACCTGCCGCCGTTGTGGTTAAAGCGCAAGTCAGCGCTGGACCTGAAGACCCCCTTCAACTTTGTCAGCACCTGCGACCTGATCGGCGGCAACTCGGGCAGCCCGGTCGTGAGCCGCGCCGGGGAGTTCGTGGGCATCATTTTCGACGGCAACCTGCAGAGCCTGCCGTGGGACGAGCAATACAGCGATAAGGAAGGCCGCTCCATAGCGGTGGATTCGCGGGCCATCCTCGAGGCGCTGGAGAAGGTTTACCGGGCGAAGGGACTGGTGAGCGAACTGGTGGGCGGACAGAGGGGCAATCAGTGAAGGCCGAAGGCCGAAACCCGAAGGCCGAAAGAAGGCCGAGGCCCGAAATCCGAAGTGCGGTGTGACTGCGGCGATTTCGGCTGAATTGGCAGTTGGCTATTGGTTATCGGCGATTCGCAAGGCTCCATCTTCGGTTGCGGGTGTGCCGCCCTGGGCTCTTGGCGCTGTTGGCAGTTATCCCTGGCCTCGGCAATTGGCTCCCGAACTTCGATCTGCCGCGCCTCGCAGTGGCCTTCGGGTTTCCGCCTTCTTTCGGCCTTCGGGTTTCGGATTTCGGGCTTGTCTCCGCAACAACTCTTCCCCGGCGTTGTCGAACGTCTTAGTCTCGCATTTGTTTGAGACAAAAGGCTTCCGCGGCGACGCTATAGAGGGTGGATACCGGGTTGCCGGTAAGATGGATGAATTGCCACAACAAGACGATTGGCAGCAATGGCTGGATAGCCACGCGCCGAAGTTCCTGCTCTTCGCGCGGCAGCAGGCGCGGTGCGAGGCCGACGCCCAGGACCTCGTGCAGGACGCGGTCGTTGAGGCCTGCCGACGCCAACTGGACGGGACGCCGCCGCCGCTGGCGCTGGTCTTTGCCACCATCCGCCGCCGGGCGATTGACCTCGCCCGCCGCGAGGACCGCCGGGCGGGACGCGAGTTGCTGGCGGCGGAGTCGATGCCCGTCGCCTGGTTCGACACGAGTGTGGAGCAGCGCGAGCGCAGCCAGTTGATCCAGGATGCCATGAACCGGCTGCCGGAAATCTATCGCCAGGTGCTGACGCTGAAAGTGTGGGGCGGGCTGACATTTGGGCAGATCGCCGAAGTGACCGGGGTGCCGGCGAACACGGCCGCCTCCCGTTACCGCTATGGGCTGGTCGAGCTGCGCAAGCTCACCGGCGAGGTGCTGGCATGAACGAGACCGATCATGAGCTGTTTGAGGCCGAGCTGCGCAAGCTGAAGCCCGCGCGTCCGCCGGCGGACCTTATGGCCCGGCTCCTGGAAGCGCCCAAAGGCGTTGAAGCCGGCCAACCTGCTGGCGCCTCCGGCTCGCGCGCTGTTGGCTCGTCTCATGTCAGCATCAGCATGCTGCTCCGCTGGCTGGCGGGCGCCGCGGCAGCCACCGCGCTGGTGAGCCTTCTGCTGGCTGTGTGGCAGCACCCGCGAAAGGACGCGCAGCACGCCAAGGCGGCCCCCGTCTCACGCCGAAACGTGCCGGAGGCAGAGGACATTGAAATTGACCGGCAGTTGGTAGGGCTGTTCGACACCGTGGCGAAGTTGCCCAACGGCGAGCCGGTCCGTTTCCGGTGCCGGGAATGGGCCGATGAGGTCGTGCTGCGGGACGCGGCGCGTGGTTTGGTCATCGAGCGCCGTACTCCTCGCTTGGAAGTCGTGCCTGTAGGCGCGGAGACATTCTGAGACGGACCGATGCAGAAGAGCACCACAGATGGACACAGATGGCCACCGATGCTTAACGCACAGAGTGCCTTGATATGAATACGACAACTTGTTTGCAGAGAATGAAACCCGCCCGCTGCGCGGCGAGCGACACGATTCACGTTCCAACCTTCACGAAGCCCCGTCTCCGCGCGGGACAATACGTTCCCGCCTGCCTGCTGGTCCTGGCGGGCATTCTTTTGGCCGGCACTATTCACGCGGCCGTGACGGCTGGCGGGGGCGGTGGGGGCGGCTCTGCGGCGGTGGCGGTTCAGTCCGCGCCTGGGGGCGGAGGCTTCGCCGGCGGCAGCGCGGAGTCCAATGCGAGCGCGGTGTCCGCCGCCGCCCCGGAACAGGAGTCTGACGCTGAGACGCCGGCAAGCCATGGCCGGGGCTGGCTGGGCGTCGGGGTCGAGGAGGCCTCGGAGGCGCTGGCTTCGCAGCTCAACCTCGCGCCCGGGGTGGGGCTGGTGGTGACGTATGTGACGCCGGACAGCCCGGCGGCCAAAGCCGGCTTGCAAATGAACGACGTGCTGGTCGAGTTCGAAGGCCAGCCGTTGGTTCACCCGCAGCAACTGCGCAAGCTCGTCCAGGTCCGCAAGGAGGGCGATAAAGTCGAACTGGGCTTCTATCGTGGCGGGAAGAAGCAGACGGTGTCCGTCACGCTCGGCAAGGCGCCGGCCGGCTACGGGTTGTTGGAGGATGGGGAAGCCCTACGGGGCGACCTGGCGGGGCTCAGGCGCCAGTTCCGGGCCTGGCCTATGGGCGACGCCTGGCGTGACGCCATGAACGCCTACCGCGATCAGATGGGGCACATGAAGATTGACCGGAGCAAAGTGGAGGAGGAGGTGCGCCGCAGCATGGAGCAGGCGCGAGCCGCGGCCGAGATCGCCTTGCGCTATTCGACCAACGCCGCCTCGTCGGCCGTGGCCAGCGTGCTCAAGGAACTCCAGCACTCCGGCCTGATGCCGGACAACAATGCCTCTGTAACGGTGCGCAGCTCGGGCGACAAGGTGCGCAGCGTCGTGAAAGCCGATGAGTCCGGCACTTACGTCATCGTGAGCAATCCCAAGCCCCGGCTGACGGCTCACGACAAGGACGGCAAGCTCCTATTCGACGGAGAGATTGATACGCCTGAGCAGCGCGCCAAGGTACCGCCGGAGGTATGGCAGAAGGTCGAGCCCATGCTGGACAAGCTGGCGCCCAAGGCCGAGGAGGACTCCGTGGGCCAGCGCCCTGCGCCGCCGCTTCCTCCGCGGCCGCCCGTGCGACCCCTCGCCCCGGTTCCCGCCGCGCCGGACACAACGCTTTGAGCCCCTCCCTGAACCGGGGCAACATCCAACAACCAACATCCAACCTCCGACCTCCAATGAGCGCCGCGGGGCCAGTCATTGGATGTTGGATGTTCGATGTTGGATGTTGGATGTTCCCGCGCCGGCCTCGTTCATGGGGCGCTATGCGTGGCCAGAACCGTTCGAGGCTCTTTGGGTTTAGCCCAACCCCGGGCCGATCCGCTCCCGCATCCTGGCGACTTCGCCGATCACGGTAACGGCGGGCGGCGCAAGCTGCGCCTGCTGGAGCTGGCTCGCGATCGTGCCCAGCGTCCCGGCCACGACCGACTGCCGGCGAGTCGTCCCGCGGCTGACGACCGCGACCGGGGTGTCCGCCGAACGCCCGTGCGCCACGAGGGCAGCCGCAATTTGCGGGATGTGCGCCAGGCCCATCATCACCACCAACGTGCCGGGCGTCCCGGCCAGTTGCGCCCAATCCAGCTTGTTAGACGGGGACTGCGGATCATCGTGCCCGGTAACAATCGTGACCCTGGAGACGCCGCCCCAGGTTAGCGGAATCCCGGCAGACGCCGGCACGGCGTGGAAGGAGGAGACGCCGGGCACGACTTCAAAGGGGATGCCCGCTTCAGCCAGCACTTCGGCCTCCTCTCCCCCGCGCCCGAAAACGTAAGGGTCCCCGCCTTTGAGGCGCACCACGCGCTTGCCCTCGCGCGCCTTGGCCAGCAACAGCGCATTAATCTCGTCCTGCGAGACCGCGCGCGTGCGGTCGTGTTTGCCGCCGTAAATGACCTCCGCCGCCTGGGGCGCGAACCGGAGCAACTCCGGGTTGACCAGGCCGTCATAGATCACCGCCTCGGCGCTACGGAGCAGTTCCATCCCGCGCAACGTAAACAGTCCCGGGTCGCCCGGCCCGGCGCCGACGAGATACACGATTCCGCCAGATGCCACAGCCCCAGTCTCAGGCAGGCAGGCGCTACGTCAACCCCAGAGCCTGAGGTAGCCGGGACGACGC
>DATKNZ010000002.1:0-27163 GCA_035541055.1 Candidatus Acidiferrum sp.
ATCATGGGCTCCGGCGGCATGGTGGTGCTGGACGACACCGCCTGCATGGTGGATATCGCCCGCTATTTCCTGCAGTTCACGCAGAACCAGTCTTGCGGCAAATGCACCTTCTGCCGCATCGGCACCAAGCGGATGCTGGAGTTGCTCAATCGCCTGTGCGGCGGCACGGCCACGCGCAAGCATCTGCAGGAATTGGAGCAACTCGCGCCCCAGGTGGCCGAGGGCAGCCTCTGCGGACTGGGCAAGACGGCGCCCAACCCCGTGCTGACCACACTGCGCTACTTCCGCGACGAGTATGAGGCGCATCTCGCAGGCCGTTGCCCGGCGGGCAAGTGCACGGCGCTCATCAAATACCGCGTCCGGGAGAACTGCACCGGCTGCACCATTTGCGCCCAGCGCTGTCCGGTGAATGCAATCCCGATGACGCCCTATGTCCGGCACGTGATTGATTTGCATAAGTGCACGCGCTGCGATTCGTGCCGGCAGGTGTGTCCGTATGGAGCCGTGGAGGTTGTATGATGAAGCCCGAAATCCGAAGGCCGAAGGCCGAAAGAAGGCCGAAATCCGAAGCCCGAATGGGGCGGGCGGGCGGTGGTTTGCGACGAGAGGTGTCGAAACGCCCCGCAGTGGAGGTGATGTGAAATACGCGATGCCAAATCCGAAGCCCGAAGACCGAAGGCCGAGGGAAGGCCGAAACCCGAAATCCGAACGGGGCTGTGGGAGTGTGGGTGTGCGCTCGGCGTATTGGGCCTGGGGGGAGGAAGATGGCGGAGAGCCGTTAGCATTACGAGACGGACCGGCAGATCTGCCGGTCCCGGAAGACTTGATGGAGCGCACCGCCCGGTTTGGCGAAGCTATCGTCCGTTTTGCCAAGAAGATTCCTCGCAATCCGGGTAATGACAGGCTCATCGGCCAGCTCGTAGGCGCGGGCACCAGCGTAGGCGCAAATTACTGCGAGGCGGACGATTCGGTGTCAGGCAAGGAGTTCAAGCAGAAGATCGGCACGTGCCGGAAGGAATCGAAGGAGACGATGTTCTTCCTGCGCATGATTGCCGCTGCTGAAGAAGACCTGGCTGCCGAAGCGCGCTTGCTCTGGCGTGAGGCCAAGGAACTCAACCTCATCTTTGGCGCAATCTGGCGCAAATGACATCGCCCCTGCTCCAGCGCCACTTCGGATTTCGGGTTTCGGGTTTCGGCCTTCTTTCGGCCTTCGGGCTTCGGCCTTCGGATTTGGTGCCGCGATGAACCCCGTTACGCTATCCATAGACGGGCACCCGACATCCGTCCCTCCCGGCACGACAATCCTCGGCGCAGCTCGCAAGCTGGGCATAAACATCCCCACGCTGTGTTACGTAGAAGGCTTCGAGCATTCCGCTTCCTGCTTCCTGTGCGCAGTGAAGCTCGAAGGGCGGCCCAACCTCTGGCCTTCCTGCGCGACGCCCGTGGCGGAAGGCATGAAGGTGATCACCGCCTCGGACGAAGTGCGCGCTGCGCGCAAGACCTCGCTCGAGCTGCTGGTCTCGGACCATGCGGGCGATTGCGTCGGTCCATGCCGCACGGGCTGCCCGGCGGGATTGGACATTCCAGGGTTTATTTCGGGCATCGCGGCCGGTGATCAGCCCAGGGCGGCTGGCATTGTTACTGACGACCTCACGCTGCCGGCATCGCTGGGACGGGTTTGTCCGCGTTTATGTGAACAGCGCTGCCGACAGTGCGATGTCACCGAGGCACTCTCGATTCGCAACTTGCACCGGTTCGCGGCGGACGCAGGACGGAGCGTCTCGCCCGTCCTGATGCCGACTGCGGCACAAGGGGCAGGCGAGGCGCCGGCCCGACGTTCCAAGCGCGTCGCCATCGTGGGCGCCGGGCCCGCAGGCCTGGCCGCGGCGCATCATCTGCTGCGGCGCGGGCATGGTGTGGCGCTCTTTGACGCGCATCCAAAAGCAGGCGGCATGCTGCGCTACGGCATTCCGGCCTACCGGCTGCCGCGCGCGGTGTTGGATGCCGAGATCAGTGTGATCCGGCAGTTCGGGGCCGAGTTCCGCCTCGGCAAGAAGTTAGGCCGCGATTTCACTCTCGACGAGCTGCGGCGCGATTTTGACGGCGTCTTCCTGGCAATCGGGGCGCAGGGGTCAAAGGGCCTGGGTTGCCCAGGGGAGGAATATGCCACGCCCGCATTGGATTTCCTGGAGCGGCTTGCTGACGGCCCAGCGCCCGCGTTGAGCGGAGAGGTCATTATCGTGGGCGGCGGCAATACCGCCATGGATGCCGCCCGCTCGGCCGTGCGGCTTGGCGCCCGTTCAGTCCGCGTGCTCTATCGCCGCACGCGGAAGGAGATGCCCTGCCTGATGGAGGAGGTTGAAGAGGCTGAGGCTGAGGGCGTAAGCATCGAGTTCCTGGTCGCGCCGGTGCGCCTTGAGCGAAAGGATGGCAAGCTGCGCCTGACGTGCCAACGGATGCAACTGGGTGCTCCGGACGAAAGTGGACGCGCCCGGCCCATGGCTGTTCCCGGCTCGGAGTTCACCACCGAAGCGGCCCTGGTGATCGCGGCCATCGGCCAGAACGTCGAAGCGGACACGCTTAACGCTCCTGCGCTCTCGCTCTCCAAGTGGGGCATTGCTGTGGACGCCAGGACGCTGGCTACGAACCTGCCAGGCGTCTTTGCCGGGGGCGACGCCGTCACCGGCCCCGACCTGGCGGTGCGCGCGGTGGCCGCCGGCAAGCTCGCTGCCGCCTCTCTGGATCAGTATCTCGCCGGCCAGAAGGTCATTGGCACTCCACAGGCAGTGAATGTGGTGATGGGCAAGCTGAGCGAGGAAGAGTTGGCCGTGTTCCTGCGAGGCATTGAGCAGGCCCCACGCGCGCAGATGCCGCAACTGGCTATGGACAAGCGGCGCACCACATTCGAGGAGGTGGAACTCGGTTTCTCGCCCGCGGCAGCCGCCCGGGAATCGCGCCGGTGCCTTGGCTGCGGCTGCGGCAAGGCCATCCCTTGCCGGCTCCGGCAGTTTGCGACTGAATACGGAGTG
Organism: Candidatus Acidiferrum sp.; assembly: GCA_035541055.1. Lineage (GTDB taxonomy): Bacteria > Verrucomicrobiota > Verrucomicrobiia > Limisphaerales > UBA8199 > JAPLUA01. The sequence continues at coordinate 3,030 of DATKNZ010000002.1, forward strand.
GACCCGCAGCGCTTCGCGGGCGAGCGGCGGCATTTCGCGCGGGACACGTCGCATCCCGATGTTATCTACGAGCCGGGCAAGTGCATTATCTGCGGCGCCTGCATCAAGGTGGCGGCGGAGGCGGGCGAGGAGCTGGGGCTCTCGTTCGTGGGCCGGGGGTTCCAGGTTGCGGTAGCCGCGCCGTTCGGCAGGAACATGGCCGAGGCGGTGCCGAAGTCCGGCCGCCGCGCCGCCGAGGTCTGTCCCACCGGCGCCCTGATGCTGAAGGGCACTGGCTGCGCGGGCTGTCGGCTGGGCTGACGCGCGCACTCCCTCCCCTTGCTCCGCGGTCACTATTCAGGTGGCCCAAGCCTCCGGCGCGCCATAGCTCTGGACGGCGGCAACCCAGAGGGTTGCCCGGACGGGCGCAAACGTTACGCTACCACCTTGAATGGTCCCGCTTGAGTCTCAAGTCTAAGGCCTTGAGTCGTCAGCCTAGGCGACCTTAGACTCAAGACCGCTTTCCCAGCAGCAGCCGCAGGCTGTTCATTACCACCACGACCGTGCTCCCCTCATGGCCGATCACGCCCTTGGTGAGGGAGATATGCTCCGCCAGCGCGAACACCACCAGCACCACGACCGTGCCGAGTGAGATGAAGAGGTTCTGCCGAATGACGCTCCGCGCCCGCTGGCTGAGCCGGAAGGCGGCCAGGAAGTTCTCCAGGCGGTCGTGCATCAGCACCACGTCGGCCTGCTCCAGCGCGGCGTCCGAGCCGCGGGCGCCCATCGCCACGCCGATGTGCGCGGCAGCCAGGCTCGGCGCGTCATTCACGCCGTCGCCTACCATTGCAACGCGCTCGCCCCGGTTGCTCAGGGCGCGTATCTCCGAGAGCTTTGCCTCGGGCCTTAGCTCGGCCCGCAGGTCGTCAAAGCGCAGCTCCGTTCGCAGGTGTTCGGCCGTGGCCTGGCGGTCGCCGGTGAGCACGAGCGTGCGCAGGCCCTCGTCCCGCAAGTCCTCGAGGACCCGGCGCGCCTCGGGCCGGATGTCGTCCCGCAGGACGAGCCGCCCCAGCAGGGCGCCTTCCGCCAGCCAGATCTCCGAATAGCCGGCCTCGGTAGCGGCCACGCCCGCGATCACCGTTCCGTGCGGGCCATCAGCCAGCCACTCGCGGCGGCCCAGAACGCACGGTCCGCCGTCCCGGCGGGCGCGCAAGCCCTGCCCGGTGACTGATTCAAACTGGGACAGCTCCAAGGGCTGCAGTCGCAGGCGCTTGCCGTGCCGCGTAATGGCCCGGGCCAGGGGATGCGTCGAGAGCCGCGTCAGAGAATACGCAAGCTGCGCCACCTCGGCGTCGCGGCCCGGCGGGAAGCTCTGCACGGTCTCGACCCGCAGCTCGCCGGTCGTCAGGGTGCCCGTCTTGTCCAGCGCCACCGTCGTCACCTCCGCCAGCTTCTCGACCGCCGCTCCGCCGCGGAAAAGGATGCCGTGCCGGGCGCCCCAGGCAATCGCCGCCAGCACCGCCGAGGGAATCGAGAGCACCAGCGCGCAGGGCGAGGCCACGACCAGCAGTGTCATGGCGTGGTAAAAGGCGCTGTGCCCCGTGCTCTGGAGCGCGAACGGCGCCTGCCCCTTCCCCAACCACCACACAAAGAACATCACCAGCGACAGCCCGAGCACGATATAGGTGTAGTAGGTGCCGAACAGGTCAGTGAACCGCTGCGCGGGCGCCTTCTGCCGCTGCGCCTCGCGGATCAGCCGAATGATCTTCTGCAAGGCGCTCTCCGCCGCCGGCCGCAGCACCAGCACCTCGACCGCGCCCCACAGGTTGAGCGTGCCGGCCAGCACGCCGTCGCCGACCGCCTTCGGGACCGGGGTCGCCTCGCCGGTGAGATTGGCCTCGTCGCAAGCCGTCTGGCCTTTGGCCAACTCCGCGTCCGCGGGGAACTGGGCGCCCGGCTTGATGAGCAGGCGCATCCCCGGACGCAGCCGCTCGACCGGCACCTCGCGTTCGCGGCCCGCTTCGTCAATGAGCGTGGCGGACTTGGGCGCTTCGTGGAAGAGCGACCGAATCTCGCGCTGGGTGCGGCTCAAGGCGAAGTGCTCGAGCGCGCCGGAGAGCGAAAACAGGAACAGCAGAATCGCCCCCTCGCTCCACGCGCCGATGCTGGCGCTGCCCGCGGCGACCGCCAGCATGAGAAAGTGAACGTCCACCGCCCGTTTCTGCAGGCGTTCCCAGACCTCCTGCACGGTGAACCAACTGCCGGCCAGGTACGCCAGCGCGTAGCAGGCCAGCGAAACTGGCGGCGCGCGGAACAGGTGCGCCCCCAGCCCGAACAGGCCGCACAGGATGGCCGCCGCCAACTGCCCCTTCCACTCGTCCAGCTCGGCGGCATGCTCCATGAACTCGAAGTCGCGCTGGACGACTTTCGGCCAGGGGATATCGCGCCAGCGCCAGAAGCGCGGCGCCGTGGGGCAGGTCACCCGGGAAATGGTCGTGGTGTCCGCGTCCTGCGTGATGGTGATCTTGCGCCGCTCGAAGTCGGCCAGTGGCTGGCCGCACGTGGCGCAGGTGGTCTCGCCTTCCAGCAGCGTGCAGGGCTCCGTGGCCTGGGCGTGGTGGGCGCGCTCGACCGTGGCGCCAATGCGCTCGGTGAGCCGGGGCACGTTCGCCCGCCCGAGCGTGGCGACCGAGATGGTGCGATGGACGCGGTCCACCGTCACCGCCTCGAGGGTCGGGTCTTCGGCGAGCGCGTCCGCGACCGAACGCGCCAGGCATTTGCTTGGCTGGCACGCGCGCTTGGGATGGGTCGCCTCGGCCATGTGAGGGTAAGATAGCCTGCCGGAGCGACAAGCGCCAACGCCGGCAGACAGAATTTAACGCAAAGGCGCAAAGGGGCAAAGACGCGAAGCGGAGGAGACCGCCCCGCTCCTACCCCAGGCAATGCCAACGGAACCTGACATCTGAGGTCATGGGCTCTGAGTCCGAAACCTTTGCGCCTTTGCGTTAAAAGCCTTGGCCTCAGACCGGGTTGGATTAGCTGTAACCAATCGTCTTGTGCGGCGTCTGGTGGTTGTGTAATCGTGAATGGGTCGCCAGCCATCCAGGCGGCGGCCTATAGACAAACAATTAAATAACAGAGGACAAACGAGAATGAAGAAACTTAGTTTAGTTGCAGCCTTGGCCCTGGGCGGCCTGTTGGCTTGCACCACTGCCCGAGCCCAGGACACCAACGCCGCCCCGAAAAAGGAAGGCAAGGGCCCCCGGTTCAGCATCGAGCAGCGGATGGACATGTATAGCAACCAACTCAGCCTGACCGATGACCAGAAGCCCAAGGTCAAAGCCGTGCTCGAGGAGACCCAAAAGAGCATGCAGGGCCTCCGCGAGGTCCCGCAGGACGAGCGCCGCGAGAAGATGCAATCCATCCGCCAGGACGAAGCCAAGAAGATGAAGGACATCCTGACGCCCGACCAGTACGAGAAGTACACCAAGATGATGGAAAACATGAAGAAGGGTGGCCGCAAGAAGAAGGCCGACCAATAATCCTCTTTCCGCATCCTAAGTCTTTACTGGGACGGCCTGACGCCGTCCCTTTTCATTGCATCAAATATGAACTCTAGCAGACCCTTTGTGCTCTTACTCGCTGCGGCGATCATTACCGCCGCGTTAATCTCCTTCAACTCCGGTGCCGCTGAATCCGCAGCCCCGCAGGGCCAGGGGCCACACCAGTGGCTGGAGCGCGCGAAGGAGAAGCTTGGCCTGACCGATCAACAGATGGCGGACCTCCAGGCGGCGCTCGACGCCGAGCGGGAGACCGCAAAGGCCCTGGTCCTGAAACTGCATGACGCGCGCATGGCGCTGCGCGAAGCCATCCAAAGCTCGACCGCCACCGAAAGCTCGGTGCGCGCTGCGGCTGCCAAAGTCGCCGGTGTCGAAGCGGACCTCGCGGTCGAACGCTTCAAGCTTTATGGCAAGATCAACCCCGTCCTGACCTCAGAGCAGCGTGCGCAAGTGAAGCAGTTCCAGGGCAAGATTGACGACTTTCTGGACAACGCCATCGTGCGCTTGGGCCATCGCCTCGCGGCCAAGCAGTAGCCGGACCCCATCGCGGCCCTCGGAGCGCACGGTAAGCTGGAGGACCACCTGGCCGGGCACAACGTTCCGCTTGTAGCCCGGAGTCTCGCCGGATACTCACCGGATACGTGCCGGACACGCACCGCAGGTTCAATTTGAACCTCCGGTGTGTGTCCGGCGAGTATCCGGTGAGACTCTGGAGGGACTACGGAGGGGAGACGGGGCGTAGAATATTCAGGCCCAGCTCATTTGGCGCTGCTTCCGGCTGTCCCTGCCAACTCCAGCACGCAGGCCGTGAGCGTCGTCACGCCCGCCTTGATGGACGGCTCGGGGACCGGCGCCCATAGGGAGGAGTGCAAAGACGGCAGGGGCCGGCCCGTGCGCTGGCTTTCCTTGAGCGCCTCGGGGCTGACTCCACCGACGTTGAACATGCAAATGGGGATTGCCGGCTGCACGCGACCGAATTCGGAGAAGTCTTCCCCTCCCATCGAGGGCGGCTTGGGGACGAGATTCGTCGCGCCGAACCAGCCTTTCAGAGCGGTGGTCAGGCGTTCGGTCAGGGCGGGGTCGTTGTAGAGGGCGGGTGTCGGGTCATCGGCTACCTTCACCTCGGGCAGACGGTCCTCGGGGATGCCAGCGGCCAGGGCCTGGCCAAGAGCGACGCGCTTGATTGCTTCCAGGGTTTGCTTTCGCACGGCCTCGCTGTAGGAGCGCACGGTAAGCTGGAGGACGACCTGGTCGGGGATGACGTTGCGCTTGCTGCCCCCGTGAATGGAGCCAATCGTGACCACGGCCGGCTCGCCGGGCCGCACCTCGCGGCTGACAATGGTCTGCAGCCCGAGGACGATCTGCGCCGCCAGGACGATCGGGTCTTTTGTCTTGTGCGGATATGCACCGTGGCCGCCGATGCCGCGGACGATGATGTCCACGGAGTCCACGTTGGCGCCGGAAAACCCGGACGTGTAGCCTACCGTGCCCACGGCCAGTTCGGCATCGTCGTGGATGGCCACGCAGAAATCGGGTCTCGGGAATCGCCGGAACAGACCGTCGGCCAGCATCGCGGCGGCCCCGCCTCCCGCCTCCTCGGCCGGCTGCCCGATCAACACTACCGTCCCATGCCACAAGTCACGGAGCTGCGAGAGCAGGCGCGCCGTGCCCACCAGGCAGGTCATGTGCATGTCATGCCCGCAGGCGTGCATCACCGGAACCTCGTTGCCGAGGGCATCTTTCGTCATCACGGTGCTGGCATAAGGCAGGCCGGTCTGCTCCTTGACGGGCAGGGCGTCCATGTCCGCGCGCACCAGCACGGTCGGGCCGGGGCCATTCCGGAGCACGCCGACTACGCCGTGCTTGCCGACGCCTGTCGTCACGTCGTATCCCGCCTGGTGCAGTTCCTCGGCGACCCGCGCGGCGCTTTGCTCTTCGTGGAGCGACAGCTCGGGATGGGCGTGCAGGTGCTTGTAGAGCGCGAACAAGCTGGGATACTCCTGCTCGAGATGCGCCCGGACCTGTTCCTGCGCGGACGATGGACTCTGGGCGTTACAGCAAAGCGGCAAGAGAGCGGCGAGGCCGAGTTGCAGAGCGGAGAGAAGGGGTGGTTTCATAAGACGAACGGTCAGACGGCTCGGTGCGTCCCTACACAGCGGGCGCATGATTGGGACGGGCGCTTCAACCCGCCCCTCCCGGGTGCCCTTGCAAATCCAACTCGAAGATCTCGTACTGCGTGCGGCTCATGCCGAGCTTCTCGTAGGAACGTTGGGCGCGGGTGTTGCCGCGGTGCACATAGAGACGGAGGGCTGGCACATCCCTCTGCTGGGCCGCCAACGCGTGCACGTGCTCGAATAGCCGGCGGAAGACACCCCGTCCCCTGAACTCCGGTTTGACGTAAACGCTCTGAATCCACCACAGGTTGCCATTACGCCAGTCGCTCCATTCGTAGGTGAGCATCGTCTGGCCCGCTGCCGCGCCGTTTATCTCGGCAACGAAATAGGTGCCCTTGGTTGGATCCTTCAGCAGAGCGTCCACGCCGGCCAGCACCGAGGCGGGCTCCAGGCGCAGCCCTTCACTCTCGGCGGCGAGGAGCACGTTGAAGTCGGCAAGGGTCTGCCGATCCGCCGACACGGCCTGGCGCACGCGTAAGTCCATTCCCGATGCTAAAACAGGCGCCGGCGCAAGGAAACCGCAAACGCGCCCAGGAGCAGCCGGAATTCAACCGCTCAGGCACTTCAAGCCCGGACTTCCGTCCCTGCCGCACTGCGCTTGAGCCAGACCATGAGGATGCTGATGTCCGCGGGCGAGACGCCCGAGATGCGCGAGGCCTGGCCCAAAGTGGCCGGCCGAATCTGCGTCAGCTTCTGCCGCGCCTCCAACCGCAGGCTCGGAACCAGCGTGTAGTCGAAGCCCAGCGGGATTTGCTTGTTCTCGAGGCCCTGGGCCTTGGAAACCTCGTCTGCTTGGCGCGCGATGTAGCCGGCGTACTTGATGGACACCTCTACCTCGTGAATAATATCATCTGATATGTGTGGCATAACGCCATTAATATCAGAGTATCTTATTTCAGGCCGCCGCAGCAGTTGGGCAAGGGTGTTCGGGCCGCAGCGAGTGCTTTCGAGGCGGGCGACCTCCTCCGCGATGGCGTGCTCTTTTCGCTTCCACTGTTCGTAGTGCTTCAGCGGCAGCAGACCGATGTCGTACCCGATCTGGCAGAGACGACTGTCGGCATTGTCCTGCCGCAGGAGGAGGCGGTACTCCGCCCGTGAGGTGAACATGCGGTAAGGCTCGGTGGTGCCCTTTGTGACGAGGTCGTCAATGAGCACCCCGATATAGGCCTGGTCTCGCCGCAAGATAATAGGGTCGAGGTTTTTGATACGTCGGGCCGCGTTGATGCCCGCCATGAGTCCTTGCGCAGCGGCCTCCTCGTAGCCTGAGGTGCCGTTGATCTGGCCCGCCAGGTAGAGGTTGCGACAAGCCTTGGTTTCCAGAGACGGATATAACTGGGTCGGGAATGCGAAGTCGTATTCGACCGCGTATGCGGGACGGAGTATCTCGGCGCTCTCACAGCCAACAATGGTCCTCACCATTTCCAGTTGCACTTCGAACGGCAGCGAGGTCGAGAACCCGTTGACGTATATTTCGTCCGTGGCAATGCCCTCAGGTTCCAGGAATATCTGGTGAGTGGGCTTGTGGGCGAAGCGGACGATCTTGTCCTCGATGGAGGGACAATAACGTGGTCCTACGCCTTGGATGGTCCCGGAGTATAGCGGTGAGCGGTGCAGGTTGTCGCGGATAATGCGAGCCGTCCGTTCAGTGGTGGATGTGATGTAGCAGGGCAACTGGCCGTTAATGCGGTCCAGAATGGAGCCGGGCGGGTATATGCTCATCCGACTGCCGGGGATTGCGGCCTGTGGGCCGGAATGTTCCACGTGGAACAACTCTGCTGTTCCATGGGGAGAATGTTCCACGTGGAACAACTCGTCCTTCCAGTGGGTGAAGTAAGGCACCGGTTCGTCTCCGGGCTGGACTTCTGTCCTGGAGAAATCAATAGACCGCCGAAGCAGGCGCGGCGGAGTTCCTGTCTTAAGCCGCCCTAGTTCCAAGCCGATTGCCCGAAGAGAGGCAGACACGCCCAAGGCGGCCGCCTCGCCGGCCCGGCCACCCGGCTGCTGATTCTGGCCTATGTGCATCAGGCCCTTTAGGAACGTTCCGGTTGTTACCACGACCGCCTTCCCTCGGTAACCCACCTCCAGGGTGGTCTCGACGCCCGTAGCCTGACCGTCCTGGTGGATCAGCCTGGAGACTTGGGCTTGACGGAGATCAAGGTTTGGCTCGCGCTCGCAGACCCACTTCATCCTGAACTGGTAAGCCTTCTTGTCACATTGTGCGCGCGGTGCCCAGACCGCCGGGCCCTTTTTCGTGTTCAGCATCCGAAACTGCAGGCCGGTCAGGTCCGTGGTCTTGGCCATCTCGCCGCCCAACGCATCAACTTCCCTTGCAAGATGTCCTTTGGCAAGACCTCCAATGGCGGGGTTGCAGGACATCTGGCCGACGGTGTCCGCGTTAATAGTCAGCAAGAGCGTCTTGGAGCCCATCCTCCCTGCAGCTAGTGCGGCCTCGATGCCAGCGTGTCCGGCTCCGATAACGATAACGTCGTATACCTTTGGATAGGTAAACATGCGTGTTGTGGCCGATACTAGCTAGAGGACTAACTGGTTCGATATCAACCCGCCTCTGCTCAACAGGAGTGCCATTAACGTTATCGTGATGTAATGGGTGCAAGGCAGCGCTGGTTTCCGGGCCAATCACCCGGGCGCGCAATCCCAACTTGCCGTGCCGACGCTGTCACACGTTCGGCCAAGAGAGTAGCACAGGCGGTCGGCATCGCGAAAGCAAACATTCGGAGAACCCGCGTTCGGGTAGGGACCCGTTGCACCGCGTCCGGCTTATAGCATGGACGTGGAGGAACGCGTCCCTACCCGAACGCGGGTTCCCCGAATGTTTACTCGCGAAGGGCCAGAGGCGGGGCAACTGACCGTGAGCCGGGGCAGGGCTTGTGGCCCGGTGGCGGAAGGGACGCCTCGCGCCGAGGCTAGGCCACTTGCCTAACCATATTCTCTCCCCCGTAAGGGTTGGGGGATCGCAAGGTGCATTCAGGATCATCGTGCCACTCGCTGTCCACGATGAACCGGTAATGATACTTGCCAGCGGGGAGCGCGACCGTGGCAGTCCAGAGGCCGTCCCTGGCCTTTTGCATCGGAATGGCATTCTGCTGCCAATGCGTGAAGTCGCCCGCCAACAGGACACTTGTCGCTGTTGGTGCCGAAAAACGGAAGGTTTGCTTCCTGGCTGTCTCAAGCTTTTTTGCCATACACCAGTGTCCTTTCCCGAACCTGCTTATGTCTACCTGCACGGTTCATCCAACCCGCACAAGTCCGCTGCTTCGGCGCCTTGCGCCCAGGTTCGTTCGACGCGAGGCCGCGATGCGGAACCGACATTAAATCATAGGTAGCATCATGGGCTTCGTCAAGTCCGAAATTGCTGGAACCAGAGGTATCTGCTCAGCGCCTGCCTGTTTTCGTCCTTGGTTCGAGCACAGGATGCGGTACCCTGCGGGCGACTATGGAACTCTTTCATCGGGTTTTGAAAACCGCCGTGGAAGGCGGCGCCTCCGACGTGCACGTGAAGATCGGCACCCCGGTCATTTTCCGCATCAACCGCCAGCTCATCGCCATCGAGTGCCCGTACCCGACCGATGATTGGATGAACAACGTGGTGCAGCAAATCACACCCGCCCACCTGAAGAAGCGCATTGAGCAGGAGCGCGAGGCGGACTTTTCGTATTTCGTTCCCGGTATTGGGCGTTTTCGGACGAACCTGTTTCAGCAGCGCGGCCAGTGGTGCCTGGCGATGCGCTATGTGAAGACGCACGTGCCCAGCTTCGAGGAACTCGGGCTGCTGGAGCAGGTCAAGAAGATCGCCGAAGCGCCGCGCGGGATCGTGCTGCTGGCCGGATCCACCGGGTGCGGCAAGTCCACAACGCTGGCGGCGATGATCGAGCACATCAATGCCAATTTCAAAAAGCACATCATCACGTTGGAAGACCCGATCGAATACGTGTTCGAGGACAACCAGTGCGTAGTCGAGCAGCGCGAGGTCGGGCTGGACACTCTCTCTTTCCACCATGCGCTCAAGCACGTCCTGCGGCAGGATCCGGATATCATTATGATTGGGGAAATGCGCGACTCAGTCAGCTTCACCTCGGCAATGAGCGCGGCGGATACCGGGCACCTGGTGCTCTCGACGTTGCACACCACGAACGCCGCGCAATCCATCAGCCGCATCCTGGATTTCTTCAAGGCCGACGAGCGGGAGCAGATTCGGCGTCAGCTCGCGGGCACGATGCAGGCGGTGGTCTGCCAGCGCATGGTTGCCACGCTGGCCGGCTCAATGACCCCGGCCTTGGAGATCATGATTAACACTCCGACCGTGCGTAAGCTCATCGAGGAGAACCGGTTGGACAAGCTCCCCGCCGCCATCGAGACCGGCGGCGACGACGGCATGATCAACTTCAACCAGGCGCTGTTTAACCTGGTCAAGGAGGGCAAGATCAGCGAGCAGGAAGCGCTGGGCAAGGCGTCGAACCCGCAGGCGCTGGAGATGAACTTCAAGGGCATCTTCCTCGACGAGGGACGCCGCATCCTCACGTAGGCGGGGAGCCTAGTATTCCAGCACGGGCAGGTCGGCGGCGGCGGGCGCGATATAGAGTTCGCCGTTGTCCAGGCGCTTCACGATCATGTCAACGGTGCGATCGATGGCGCCCAGGTTCTCGTGCACGACTCTGACGGCGTTACGGCCCAAGTCTTCACGGCGCGACTCATCGGCCAGGAGGTCTCCCAGCACCTTCTCCAGCTCAGCCGCGTCGCGCACTTGGACGGCGCCATCTCCCGACACGAAGTTGCGCGCAATGTCGGCGAAGTTCTGCATGTTGGGCCCGAAGACCATGGGCTTGCCCAGGATGCCGGGTTCGACCGGGTTCTGCCCGCCCTGTCCGGCAAGGCTTTTGCCGACGAAGATGACCGTGGCGTATTCGTAGAAGTACTTCAGCTCGCCCGTGGTATTGACGAGCAGGCACTCGACCTCGCCGGGCTGATACTGAGAGCGGGAGGTGATCTCGCTTCGGAACACGAATTTCACGCCGCGGGCCTCCAGTTCGGAGCCCACCTCGTGGCCGCGTTCAAAGTGCCGCGGCACCAGGATCAGGAACAAGTCGGGGAAGCGTTTGCGGAGCCGCAGGAACTGTTCGGCGAGAATGGCCTCTTCGCCTGCATGCGTGCTGCCGCCGACCAGGATCGGGGCGCCGGGCGGGACCGCCAGTTGGCGCAGCATGGCCGGCACGTTGAGCAGGCGGATCTCATCGAGCTTCGCAGCGTCGAACTTGAGGCTGCCGACGATATGAATGGCCTCGGGACGGCAACCCAGTTCCCGCAGCCTGACGGCATCAGCTTCGTTCTGCGCCCCCACGCCGGCGAACAACGCGAAGATGGGCCGGAACAGGAACGCAAAACGCTTGTAGCCGCGATACGAGCGCTCGGAGAGGCGGGCGTTGACCAGGAACACCGGCCAGCCGTAGGCGTGCGCGCGCCAAAGGAAATTGGGCCAAATCTCAGCCTCGACCAGCACAATGGCCTCGGGGCGAATCGTGTTCAGTGCGCGGACCACGCACGCGCGCTGGTCAATGGGATAGTAAATCTTGCTGACGTGGGTGGGCAGTTTCCGCTGCAACTCGGCCATCCCGGTCGTGGTCGTGGTGGAGACGACAATCTTGAGGTTGGGCAGGCGTAATTCGAGGGCGCGAATGAGTTGGGTGCAAACGTTGACCTCGCCGACGCTGACGGCGTGTATCCACAGGACATGGCGGTTGGTGATCGCCTGCTTGAGCTTGGTGCTGTATTTGCCGAAACGCTCGGCGAATCCCGTCCGCCAGTTACCGCGGCGCCGCATCCGTACGAAGTAATAGGGCGACGACAGCACAAAGAAGACCGTGAACAGGATATTGTAAAGCGTCCGCACGAAAAGCTATCGCAGCTTACTTTGGGAGAATGCCCGGCGTCTGGCAAACCAAAACTGCCCCGCTGCCGGGGGGCACACCGTGCGTTCTGTGCACCCTGCAGGCACGGAACACCTCGGAGTTCGCCTGCGACGCCCCGCCCCGTGGCATCGTAAATGCCTTGTGATCAATGGGTTATTCTGTGATTGCGCCTGTCCAAGCCAACCTGTGAGCGCTTCAGACCGCGCGATTCCCGCACGCATCCGTGCCGAGCCTACGGCGATACTCCCGCGTGTCTCCCATGGGGATCGCTCCCCATGGGAAACACACCGGTGCAAAGCCGTATGCTCACCACAGGTGCGAGCGGGTCGGGAGCGTGAGCAACAGCCCATCCCCCTCTGAGTCGGCGTTGGATGCTACGTCCTGAAGAACAGCAGCCACACGATCACCAGCATCGGGAGCAGGCAGGGCACCGTGTATTTGAAGACCAGGCCCAGGAACCCGGGCGTAGGGACATTCTGCCGGTCCGCTATGGACTTGACCATGAAGTTGGGGCCATTGCCGATGTAGGTGGCCGCGCCGAAGAAGACCGCGCCGATGCTGATGGCGATGATGAACCGGTTAAGGCTGCCGTTCCCCAGCAGAAAGGCAGTTTCGATCTGGTCGGTGTTGACGCTGCCGCTGGCCAGGGCCGCCGAGTGGTATTTTTGCAGGGACGCAATTGTCTGCGCGACAGCGTCGGAGTGGGTATCGGCATAGCTGGCCAGGCCCGGGCCGTGGGTCTGCAGGAGCGATTGCACCTTCTGCACGGTGTCCGGTTGGACAAACAAGCCGAACGCCGCGCTGAGGAAGCTCAGGTAGGTGGGCGCGTTGTCCAGCAGGCTCGAAAGCACGCCGCTGCCCCAGTAGAACGTGGCCGGGCTGGGGATGCCCAGCCCGTCCCCGTGATGTTCCAGCCAATCCAGCGCGGGCATCATCGTGGCGAAGATGCCGATGAAAAGAATCGCGACCTCCTGGATGGGGTGGAAATCAAACCGGTTCGCCTCGTGGACCTGCTTGCGGGTGGTGAACCAGGAACCGAGCGCGGCGGCCACCATGATGCCTTCGCGCAGGAACAGGGGGCGGTCCACGAAAACAGCCGCGAGGATGATCAGAAGGAAGGCGAGGTTCCACAGGCCGTCAACGCGCCATTGCTCGCGCGGTTCGGCCACCTGCCCGCGAATGGCCTTGGGCGCGCGGCGATAGTTGAGTGTCTCGAGAACATAGAATAGGGCGAGGAGGTAGCTTATGCCCAGGGCCCACATGGGCCAGCAATGCTCGGCCACCCACCAGAAGGGAATGCCCTTCAGGTATCCCAGAAACAAGGGCGGGTCGCCCACCGGCGTGAGGCACCCGCCGACGTTCGAGACCACAAAGATGAAGAACACAATGTGATGCGCGGTGATGCGGTATTTGTTCATCCGAATCCAGGGCCGGATGAGCAGCATCGAGGCGCCGGTGGTCCCGAGGAAATTGGCCAGAATGGCCCCGACGAGCAGGAACAAGGTGTTGATGCGCGGCGTCGCCTCGCCGCTGACGCCGATGTGGATGCCGCCCGACACGATGTAAAGGGACCCAACCAGCGCAATGAAGCTCACGTATTCGTGGCCGGCATCAAGGACCCGCGCCCACGCCTGCAGGCCGAGCAGGTAGTAGGCGAGGGTGATCGCGCCCAGAGCGTAGGCGACTTTGGAATAGTGCCGGCTCCACCACTTGGGCATCACCACCGGCCCCAGGGCAATGGTCGCCAGCAGCAGACCAAAAGGCAGAATCATCCATGGATTCGGTTCGATTGCCGGGTGGCCCATGCGCGAGAACCTAGTCCCGAACCCAAGTGGGTCAACCTGAATCAGGCCTCTCAGGGTAGGGACGCCTCGCCGAGGCGTCCTTACCAGCGCGAAACGTTCGGGCTCCCTGACTCTGGCCTTTCCGCAAGCCCAGGCCCGCTCTATGTTCGAATGCGCCGGCGGACCCGGCAGTTGCTGTTTACAAGCTATGCCTGCACTTTCCACCGTTCTATTGAAGCCCGGCGAAGCCGACCGCATCGTGGCAGGGCACCCTTGGATTTACACCAGCTCAGTGCTGCGGCTCACCCAACCCGCGGCGGATGGTGAGTTGGTCCAGGTCAAAGACCATCGCCAGCGCTTCCTCGGAGTAGGATTCTACAACTCCCAATCCAGGATTGCCGTCCGTGTGCTGTCGCCGGAGCGGGTCGAGGTGGACCAACACTTCTTCGAGGGGCGCCTTCGCGCCGCCCTGGCCGTGCGGCAAAGGCATCTGCCGAGCGCCACCTCCTTTCGCGTGGCCAACGCCGAGAGCGATTCCTTGAGCGGCCTGATCGTGGACAAGTACGAGGACGTGCTGGTCGTGCAGACCTCATCGCTGGGGATGGACCGGCGAAAACCTATGATTGTCGCAGCCCTGCAAGCGCTGTTCACCCCGCGCGCCGTGGTTGAGCGGAATGAGGCTGCCGCCCGCAAATTCGAGGGCTTGCCCGACGCGAACGGGCGCCTCGCAGGAAGCCTGGAAGGCGCGGTGCCGATCACGCTCAACGGCCTGAGGTTCGAGGCGGACGTGCTGGGCGGGCATAAAACAGGCCTGTACCTGGACCAGCAGGTGAATTATAGGCAGGTCGCGGACCTGGCTCGCGGCGGACAGGTGCTGGACTGCTTCAGCTTCACGGGAGGCTTCGGACTGCACGCGGCCCGGGCCGGCGCGGCGCACGTGCATCTGCTGGACCAGAGCGCCGAGGCGGTGGCGGCTTCCTTGCGAAATGCGGCCAATAACGGCGTGGCTGAGAAATGCTCCGCTGAGGCGGTGAACGTGTTTGACTGGCTCAAGGCCCACACGGCAACTCAGCCCCACGAGAAGGTCGTGCCACGCTGGGACTTGATCGTGCTCGATCCACCCTCCTTTACGCGCAACCGCGCCTCAGTGCCGGATGCTTTGCGCGGCTACAAAGAGATTCACCTGCGCGCGCTGAAGCTGCTGAAGGTCGGCGGCACCCTGGCAACGTTCTGCTGCTCGCATCATGTGAACGCCGGCCTGTTCCAGGACACGGTGCTCTCCGCCGCCTTCGACGCCCGCCGGGTCCTGCGGCGTGTGGCCGCCTACTCCCAGTCGCCGGACCATCCCATTATACCAATGATACCGGAGACGGAATACCTGAAGGGCTTTGCCTACGAAGTGATGCGCTAAACAGTCGGCGCCGGCACCTCTTCGAGCAACTCCCGCTGCCAGCTCATCAGGTCGCCGACGTGCTTCTCCCAGTTATAGGCGAGGTCGGAGAGCATCCCGCGGCTGGCGATGAGCGTTGGGTCAATGCCGAGCCTGGCGGCATGAGCGTCGCGCCGCTTCTGCAATTCGAGAAAGCGGCGGCGCTCCCCCTCGGTGGTGCGGCGGCTGAATCTCCGCAGCGGTCTTGGGTGACGGTCTGCCGAAAGAGCCAGCCCATGCTCGACCGCCTTTGCAAGGCTGTTGCGCCGGCGGTCAGAGATGTACCGCGGCAGGAATGCCTCAATGGGTTGCGAGGTCGCCGCCGCGCCGGCAATGCCCACCAGCGCTTCGTGGCTCAGCACGAAGAACGGGGGCTTATTTGCGGCAATGGCCTCCGATTCGCGCCAACGCCATAGCTCGCGCAAGATGGCCAGGCCGGAGCGTCCCAGCGAGTGGCTGCCCTTCACGCGCCAGACGGCATCCAGGTCTGTCTGCTCCTGCCGGGCACAGTCGGCGATCAGCCGGACACAGGATTCCTGCTGCCAGGCCAGGCGGCCGCAGGCTCCGAGTTCGGCCTTGAGGCGGTCGGAGAGCGGCTTGAGATAATGTGTGTCGTTGCGCGCGTAAAGTTCCATCCGCGCCGTCAATGGGCGCAGGGCCCAGTTGGCCTTCTGCGGCCCCTTCTCCAGCTTCACGCCGAGATACCGCTGCACCAGGGCCCCCAGCCCGAATTGTCGCACCCCCAGCAGGCGAGCTGCGAGCATCGTGTCGAAGATGGCGCCCGGCACGAATTCGTGGTGCTTGCGCAGCAGGCGCAGGTCATAGTCCGCGCCGTGCATGATGAGTTCGTGGCCGGAGAGGGCGTCGAGCAAAGGGTCCAGGTTGAACCCGGCGAGCGGGTCGATCAGACGGTCCCCGGCGGCGGTGCTGATCTGAACCAGGCAAACCTTTTCGGGGTAGGCATGAAGGCTGTCGGCTTCGGTGTCCACCGCTACCCACGTTGCGGCGCGCAGGACGGGCAGGAAGGCCGCCAGCCCGTGTTCCGTATCTATCACCCCGGCAATATATTAGCCGCGGCGGCAAGGGCCAAACGCTAAATCTTGCCCATTCGTCAGGGTTCTAGGTAAAATCAGTTCAGCATGAATCTAGCCGCCGCCTTCGCGGACTCTGTCCGCAGGCAACCCCGGAAGACGGCCCTGTTCTGGGGCGAACGCGAGTACGCCTACGCCGAGCTGTGGCAGCAAACGCTTTACATGGCCGAGCGGCTGCGTTCCCAGTTTGGCATTCGGCCTGGTGACCGCGTCGGGCTCTGGCTCAAGAACTGTCCTGAGTTCATCCCCTCCTTGTTCGGCATCCTGCAGGTCGGCGCCGTTGCCGTGCCGATCAACAACTTCCTTAAGCCTGACGAGGTGAACTACATCCTCGGCGACGCGGGCGTTGACGTGCTTATTACCGATAGCGAGCTGGGCAGCCATCACCGGGCGCTCGAGGCGGCTCGGTCCGGATTGCGACTCCTCGACATCGCAGCACTCGGCGAGGCGCAGCTCCCGTCGGAGGCAACGGCCATCGGCACTATCCATGAACCGAAGCCTGGCGCACAAGCCCCTCACCCCTTCCTTCTCCCCATCGGATGGGGAGAGGGTGGCCGCAGGCCGGGTGAGGGGTTGATCCATGCTGAAAATGCAGGACCACAGGTCGTGGGCGCGCCCCACGTGAACGAGTCCCATCTCGCCGTCATTATCTACACCTCGGGCACTACGGGCCGCCCCAAAGGCGCCATGCTCTCGCACGGCAACCTACTGCATAATGTCGAGAGCTGCCGCATCGTGCTGCGCACCGTAGCCAGCGACCGTTTCGGCGTCCTGCTCCCGTTGTTCCACAGTTACATGCTGACAGTCGGGCTGCTGCTGCCGTTGCTGGTGGGCGGGTCGCTGGTGCTGGTCAAGTCCCTGCACCCCGTGCGCAACGTGTTGCAGGAGATCCTGCAGCGGCGGGCGACAGTCCTGCCGGCCATCCCCCAGTTCTATCGCAGCATGGTCAATGCGCCGATTCAGCCGCCGCTGCCTCTGCGCATCTGCATTAGCGGGGCCGCGCCCCTGCCTGCCCAGGTGCTCCTCGAATTCGAGGCCAAGTTCCACATCCCCCTCATCGAAGGCTACGGCCTGAGCGAGGCCAGCCCGGTGGTCACCAAGAACCCGCTGGACAGCACGCGCAAGCCGGGCTCCATCGGCCTGCCGATCCCCAACGTGGAAGTCAGCATCCAGGACGACGCCGGGCGCGAGCTGGGGCCGCGCGACATCGGCGAGGTCTGCGTACGCGGCGGCAACGTCATGCTCGGCTATTGGCAGCAACCCGCCGAGACCGCCAAGGTGATGCGCAATGGCTGGCTGCTGACCGGCGACATCGGCTACCGCGACGAGCAGGGCTACTACTTCATTACCGACCGCAAGAAGGACATGCTGCTGGTGAACGGCATCAACGTCTATCCGCGCGAGATTGAGGAAGTGCTGTACCAGTTCCCCGGCATTAAGGAGGCGGCGGTCATTGGCGTGCCCGATTCGCGCCGGGGCGAGCAGCCCATTGCCTACGTAGCGCCCATTGAAGGGGCCATGCTGGAAGAGAAAGCCCTCCAGCATTTCGTGCGGCGTAAACTGGCGGATTATAAAGTGCCCCGGAAAGTGCTGGTCATGCCTGCCCTGCCGCGAAACGCCACGGGTAAGATCCTCAAGACCGCCCTGCGAGAGTTGCCTATGCCGGCTGCAGGGTAGGGACGGCTCGCCCTCCCGCGTATAACGCACGCCTTGGCGAGGCGCACCTACCCAACGCTGTCCCTGCCGTCGGACTCCCCCAGCCATCGCCTGGCTTCGCAGCGTCGCGTCCCGCGCCGAACATATAAGTGCCACACTGTCAGCAGGTTACACTGCTCCCTTTCGCTGTTGACCGTAGCCGCAGCCTGCCTCTAAGTTATTCCCTATAACTGCCTCGGCGCATGAAGCCCCGGGGCGGCGAATTTTCTATGCCCGAAGGATACTGCGTCAAATGTAAGGCCAGGAAGGAAATCGTCGGTGCGGTCGAGGAAACCATGAAAAACGGGCGCAAGGCCATCAAAGGCAAATGCCCTACGTGCGGCACAGTCATGTTCAAGATACTCGGCGGCAAAGCCAGCTCTTCCCCCGCTCCTGAGCCTGGAACGCCGGCTCCTGCCGCTCCCGACGCCTCCAAGCCCTCTCCCGGCAGCTAAACTATGGCCCAACAACTCGCCTATGTCATCATCACCCCTTACTCGCTGCACAAATCCCGCACGGGCGGGATCCTGAGCCGCCTGATCACGCGCACCGGCTGCGAGCTGGTGGCCGCCCGGATGTTCGCCCCCAGCGAGGAGCTGGTGAAGAAGTATGCCGAGAAGACCATCTCGGCCAATGACCCCCAGGATCGTCGCATCCAGCAGCTCATCTACGATTACATCGTGCGCAACCTCTCCCCGGACCCCAAAACGGGCCGGCGGCGGCGCATCATGATGCTATTGTTCCAGGGGGAGGATGCCGTGCGCCGCACCCGCTCGGTCGTCGGCAACATCGGCCCCGACCGCCGCGTCGGCGAGACCATTCGCGACACCTACGGCGACCTCATCATAGACGAGAACGACAGCCTGCGATACTTCGAGCCGGCGGTGCTGGCGTCCCCCACCGCCGACGAGGCCGAAGCCAAGCTGCGCATTTGGGCGCATTATTCGGACGCCGACGGCGGGGTGCTGGAGAACGTCATCGCCTACCAGCCCGGCGAACAGGCCCAGCGTACCCTGGTGCTGATCAAGCCCGAGAACTTCCGCTTCCCCACGGGCCGGCCCGGCAACATGATTGACTTCTTCTCCCGCACCGGCCTTTACATCGTCGGCGTCAAAGTCCACCGCATGAGCGTGGCGCAGGCCATGGAGTTCTATGGCCCGGTCCGCGAGACGCTGCGCACCAAGCTCAAGGACGTGGTCGCCGCCAAGGCCAGGGCGGCCATCGAGAAAGAACTGGGCTTCAAGATTGCGCCCGAGATGGAGCGCCAATTTGGCGACATCCTCGGGGTGCCTTACGGCGACAACCAGTTCGACAACATCGTCAAGTTCATGTCCGGCCGCACGCCCGCCGAATGCACCGTCGGCGAAATGAACAAGCCCGGCACGGAGAAATGCATCGCCCTGGTTTATGAAGGCGTGGAGGCCGTGCGCAAGATTCGCGACGTGCTCGGCCCCACCGACCCTTCGAAGGCGCCTCCCGGCTCCATCCGCCGCGAGTTCGGCCAGACCATCATGGTCAACGCCGCCCACGCCAGCGACTCCGAGCAGAACGCCCGCCGCGAGATCGGCATCGTCAACGTCGGCGAGAACAACTTCCGCGAGGTCGTCGAACGCTTCTACGGTAGGGTCTAACCCGAATACCTCACCCGGGTAGGCACCCCTCGCGGAGGCGTCCCTGCCGTAAACATTCGGCGTAACCGCAGGCAGGAGCGCGGTCATTACTGTCCGCCACTTCCGCCAATTCGCCTGCTGGCGGCCAGGAATGTCCGCGCTCCCGCCGGCAGCCCGCCGCCGCCCAAGTCTCACGCATTGAACATAATACGCCTCCGAAGCGTCTAATTTTCATGAATAGAAAGACTAACGGCAAGAAGGGCTTGCAGCCATTGGCTTCCGGCCAGCGGTGGAAGACCAAAGACGCCTATATCGAGATCGTGGACCTCGGCAAGCGCCTGATCCACTATCGCATGGTCCGCCACCTCGGCCAGATGCGCCGGACGCAGACCAGCGGCATTGATACGATGGAGAGCTACCTGAAGGCGCACGAGGCCCGTCTGGTCAAGGGCGCTTCAAAGAACTAACCCCGGCAGCGGCTAACGACAACCCGGAGGCCGCCGCCCCTACCGTCACTGCCCAAACAACCAGCACCAGCGCACCGCCGGCATAGCCGCGCACCTCAGTCCCAACACACTGCTGGGCCCGCGTGTCGCCTGGACCGGGCAGATTTCCATCCTCTATCTTCTGTCCTCCATCCTCGTCGCGGCTTGGTTTCGCCCTTGGTGTAATCCCCCTCACCGCTCCTCACGATAGGCCTTCCCGGCGCGATACAGCTCCAGCAGCTCCCGGTTCCGCGCCGCAATCTCCGGCTGCCGATCCTGTTCGGCCAGCTTCTCCGCCCTCTGCGCCATCCTTACCGCCTCGTTGAACCGTCCGGCCTCGGCGTAAGCCGCCGCCAGCGTCCCCACCAGCATCGGCCGCTTGTAGTCTGTCAGCTTGCACGCCCGCTCCGCCAACTCGACCGCCTTTGGCCCATTGCGCACCCCGGGATCGGGATTGGCCGCCAGTATCCAAGCCAGGTTGTTCAGCGCGTCGGCCATGTCTGCCCGCAGCTTAAGGGCTTCCTCGTATTGCTCTACCGCTTCCGGCGCCCGATGCAGGGCGGTCAGGGCGGCGGCCAGGCTGGCGCGGGCCTCGGCGTCGTAGGGCCGCAGCCGAACCGCCTCGGCGAAATGCGGCTCGGCTGTGGCCGCGTCGCCCCGGGTCATGAACACCGCGCCCAGGGCGTCGTGCGCCACAAAGTTGTCGCTCGTGACCGCTAGCGCGTGCTCGAACAGGCGCTGGCTGCTGGTCCAGAACTCCGCCTGCCGGTGGGTGAGCCAGCCGCAGGCCAGCACCGCGGCGGAAGCGAGCACAGTCTTTAGTCCAAAGTCTAAAGTCTTGAGTCTAAAGCCCTGCGACTCGACTCTTGAGACCCGGGACTTGAGACTCGAGACTTGAGACTCAAGACCCAAGACCCAAGACCCAAGACTTTCCGCGCCCCACACGACGATGATGAAGATGCCGATCAGCGGCAGGTAGGTGTAACGGTCCGCCATAGACTGGCTGCCCACCTGCACCAGCCCGATCACCGGCACCAGCATTCCCAAATACCAGAACCAGCCAACCGTAAACCACGGCGCCCGGCGCGCCAGCCACACCGCGAGCGCCGACCCCACCGCCAGGGCCGCCCCGGACCCGACAACCCACTCCAGCGGCCACTCCACCGGCGGCGGATAAAACACCGCCAGCCCGGCCGGCCAAGCGGTCCTCGACAGGTAGCGCACGTACGAAACCAGCGCATTGCAGATCCGGTAATCGAACGGCCAGTCCCCGATGTTCACCACCGCCCCCGCCCCGCGCTGCACCAGGAACGTCACCAGGCACGAGGCGGCGGACAGGGCGAAGAACGGAAGCTTTTCCAATATACGATCTACGATTTGCGATTTACGAGCGTCGCCCGTGGTGCGTGGTGCGTGGTGCGTGGTGCGTGTTGCAGCCTCCGTGGACTCAGGACTTGAGACTTTAGACTCAAGACTGTGCCAGCGCAGCCGCGCGAGCGGCCAGTAGTCGAGCAGGAGCAGAATGAAGGGCACGGTGACCAGCATCGGCTTGCTCATCAGGCCCAGGGCGAAGAACAGCAGCGACAGCAGGTAAGACGTGGTGCGTGGTGCGCGCGGCTCCTCATTGGATGTTGGATGTTGGATGTTGGATGTTGGATGTTCCCCCCTCTCCTCGGTTGGATATTCCCCACCTCCGCCCTGCGCCTTTCCCTTTCGGCCTTCGGATTTCGGCGTTCGGATTTCCACGTACCGGCAATACGCCCACAGCGTCAGCAGGAAGAACATCCCGCTCAGCACGTCCTTCCGCTCCGCCACCCAGGCCACCGATTCCACGTGCAGCGGATGCACGGCAAACAGCGCCGCCACGAAGAAGCACCGCCAGGTCACCTGCGCCGAGACTTTAGACTCAAGACCCGGGACTCGAGACTTCCACATCCCCCTGAGCAGCCCGAACAGCAGCAGCGTGTTCACGACGTGCAACACCAGGCTCGTCACGTGGTGCCCCCGCGCCCGCAACCCGTAGAGCTGGCAGTCCACGATATGCGACAGCCACGTCAACGGATGCCAGTTCGCCACGTGCCCCGTCTCGAACGCCCAGGCCACGTTGCTCCAACGCAGCCCCCCGGTCACGTGGGGGTTGTTGACGACGTAGTCCTGGTCGTCGAAGTTGATGAAGCCCGCTCCGGTCACCGGCCAGTAGGCGGCCAGGGTCACCGCGCTCAAGGCCACACACATCACGATCGTGCGCCGCCCCTGCTTCGTCAGGTCCACGCCTCCTGTTTAACCGAGCCGCACCGCGAAGGCAAAGCCGAAGCACCTGAAGCGCCACTAACAGAAGCAAACATGCCTATCCGGTTCCTTGTCGTTACCACGGTTCGCAGAGCCCAAGCGTGGGCAGATTAAAGGGGATTGCCATACGTCAAATCACGGTAGGACGACCAACCGGATAGCCACGTCGTAAGTCACTGCCCTAAAGGCACTTACTGCGCACCACAGAGGCTACCCCTGATAACACCGTCACCAGGTATGTGTGTCGTCAACGGGAACGTTGCTAAATTTTGTCTGGTGGGGGTAAGCTGGCTGTGCGGCTGGGAGGATAGGGCTCTGCAGGAGTGCAACCTGAGCGCTCAGCCGTCCCTGGATTGGGTATGCATCCGTTCTCGGTGCTGCCTGGCGGTGGCGCCGGGAACTGATTTCCAAGGGATGCCTTAGCAAGCCAGGGCCTAAAGCGATAAACTCATGGTAGCTCATACTTTTGCCGGATTGGCCGCGGCGAGCGGGGCATAGGTTTTGTTTGGGTCCAAGACATAGGTGAAGCCGTTTTTGAGGCGTTGGCGGATTTCCTCGGTATAGAGCTTGCGGCTTTTGCCCAGGGTTTTGAGGGCGGGCTGACCGACGGCGCTGATCATGGAGCTGACCTTACGGAGCAGGCGGACATCTAATTCCTCCAGGGCCGTCCAGCGGCCCATCATCAGGTACCAGATGGCCACAGTGAGCTTGCGCGCGAGGGCGGCGACGGCCAGGTTGACGCTGCCCTTGGCGGCCAAGAGCTTGCGGCCCCAACGGCCCAGGGCGGTTTTGCTGGAGCGCAAGATGGCTTGGGCGCCCTCGATGAGCAGGGAGCGCAGTATCTTGTGGCCGTGACCGCCGATGCCGCCGCTCCATTGCCCCTTGCCACTGTCGTCAAAGGCCGGGTTGAGTCCGACGTACTTGACCAGCTTTTTGGGCGAGGCAAAGCGCTTGATATCCCCGATGAAAGCGGCCAAGGCAAAGGCGATGATTTCGCGCACGCCGCACAGGCGGGCCAGCGCCAGCAGTTGTGGCTCGGCCAGGACCTCCTGGGCAATGAGGCTGTGCCAGTGCTGACGCTGCTGGTCGGCATGGTGCAGGTCCGCCAGGAAGATCTCGATAACCTGCCACTGACGCCGGGACCAGGAGCGGGCTTGGCGAATCGGCTCTTGGGCTTCTGAGCCTTGCGTCAGGCGGGTGCCCTCTTTGAGCCGCACCCCGTTGTCACTCAGATAGGAGCGCAGGCGCGCGCGCATCTGGGTGGTGCGTTTGGTGGCCTTGTGGTAGGCGTGAAACCAGTCCCGCCATTCCTGGGTCTTGGGATCGGGCACCCAAACCTCTTTGGCGGTGCCGGCCAGATACGCCTTGCCGATGCGCACGGCACTGATCTTGTCGTTGTTGGCGTGGGCCTCCTTGAGCTTGCCCATCTGGCAACTCTCCAGGACCTTGGCCATACGCCCGATGGCGGCCAGGGTGCGCACCACCTGGAAGCTGTTGCCGGAGGCCTCCAGCACGATCAGATCCTGGTCCGTGGTATGCTTCTGGGCCCAACTGGTGAGCTGGGCCATCGGCACTTTGTTGAATACTTTCTCCACCACAGCGGCGGCGGGCGTGGGGCCGCGCAGCATTGCCGCGGTGAAGCTGTCCGGGTGAGCATCAAAGCCAATCACCCGCTCGACAGCCTTTGCTTTATCATTCATTGTATGTCCTAACGGTTATGCAGGCGGACGGAAACGGCTCAGGCGCGTACAGGCACTCAGGTATACGGGGCGGTCCCCATGTAGGTGCTTTGCGCCGGTGCTCATTCACACCGAAGCGGAGAGTGACTCCAATTGGTGACGTCGAGCATCTTCCGTAAGCCCACCTGCGGTTTAGCTAACCAACAGGTCCTTATGGTGACACCGTTTCCGCCCGTCCTGCAACTGCGTCCTGAGTGTTCCAGGCCGCCCCGTTGACGACACACATACCACCACACCGTATAATCGCCGTATACTCCCCGTATAATCCCCGTGTATTCAAATTGAATATACGGGGATTATACGGGGATTATACGGTGTGGTGACGGAGAGGTGAGGGCGTAGAGCTGAGGTGGATTTGTGGAGCCCTTCTTCGTA
>DATKNZ010000003.1:0-9722 GCA_035541055.1 Candidatus Acidiferrum sp.
TGGTCACCCCTCAACAGCGCGCCATGTTGGCCCAACTCGCCAGTGCTCCCGTCCCTACAAAGCCCTGGGCCATGTACGAAGTGGCGAATAATCAGGCCGTTCTGCACGGAAGCATGCCGTCCGCCTACCGCGACCTGGGTCGCTTCCGCAACGCCCTGCTGCTGGACGAAGCCGCAGCCCGCCCTACCCCATCCCTGGAGGCATTCATACGGCTTAACCGCTTGCAGGGGCAGCACTTAAACTGACCTGGGCCGCACACTTCACGCCTGCCGCCGCGTGAGGGCACGCGGCCTCCAAGTACGGGCGTTTGCGACTGTAGGCCGCGTGCCCTCACCCTGCGGAGAGTCCCTGGAAGAAGGCCGGACCAGGATGGCGGTTGGACAGCCCATAAGCCCCTCATCCGCAGCTTCTTGCGCCGATGGCTTGGATTACGAGCTTTGGCCGCTGTAGTCTCTTCGGCGAGTGGCTGCTGATTCCCCGGTGTGTCTCCCATGTGGGTCGACCCACATGGGAGATACACCGGGTAATCACCGGCTCCTCCCCGGTAAGACGTTGGGAATACGATGGATGCTAAAGAGTGGCTCAGGCGAACGCTGCGCCCTTTTGTCTAAAACAACCCCGGCTGGCTCCCCTGACCCGCCTTCAGCCCCAGCTTCTTGTAGCTCAGCTCGGTCGCGACGCGGCCCTGCGAGGTGCGCTTAAGATAGCCTTCCATAATGAGATACGGCTCATAGACCTCCTCGAGCGTGTCGGGTTCCTCGCCGACGGCTACCGCCATCGAGCCGAGACCAACAGGGCCGCCACCGAATTTCACAATGACGGTCTCCAGGATGCGCTTGTCCATCTCGTCCAGGCCGTTCTCGTCAATCTCCAGCATGGCCAGGGCCTGGTCGGCCACGTCCGCCGTGATGCGCCCCTGGTGCTTGACCTGGGCGTAATCGCGCACCCGGCGCAAGAGGTTATTGGCGATACGCGGCGTGCCACGACTGCGGCGGGCGATCTCATGTGCGCCCTTCTGGTCGATCTCGACGTTGAGCAGGCGGGCCGAGCGGATCACGATGGTCTGGAGTTGGTCGGCCTGGTAATAGTCCAGCCGCTCGCGGATCGGAAAGCGGGTGAGCAGGGGCGCCGTGAGCAAGCCGCTGCGGGTGGTCGCGCCGATGAGCGTGAACCGGGGTAAGCTCAGTCGGACGCTGCGCGCATTCGGCCCCTGGTCAATGATGATGTCCAGCTTGAAGTCCTCCATCGCCGGGTAGAGGTATTCCTCGATCGTCTTCTGCAGCCGGTGAATCTCGTCTATGAACAGGACGTCGCCAGCCTCCAGGTTGGTCAGCAAGCCGGCCAGGTCGCCCGCCTTCTCGATGGTCGGCCCGCTGGTGCTCTTGAGGTTGGCCCCCATGGCTTTGGCCAGGATGTGCGCCAGCGTGGTCTTGCCCAATCCGGGCGGCCCGCTGAGCAGGAGGTGGTCTATGGGCTCGCCACGCTTCCGGGCGGCCTCGACGGTGATCTCGAGGCGCTCCTTCACTTTGGCCTGGCCCGTGAACTCCGAGAACAGCGACGGGCGCAGCGTCATTTCCAGAGCCACATCCGGCTTGGTCAGTGCTCCGGAAATCATGCGTTCAGCCATTGGGCCAAGCATGGCGGAGGAGGCAGGCGGCGCAAGCCTGGATTGCCTGGAATTTCTGCTTGCCATTCGCGCGGGTCGGTGCGATTTACATCCATACCTTGCCAGAACACCTTATGTGTGCTTTCGGGAAAGGCCGTCGGGCGTTTACGATGGTAGAGTTGCTGGTGGTGATTGCCATCATCGCCCTGCTGGCGGCCCTGCTCTTGCCGGCGCTCAACCGCGGCACTGCCGCCGGCAAGACCATCCAATGCACCAATAATCAGCGCCAGCTAGCCTCCGTCTGGCTCATGTATGCCGGCGACAACAACGACTGGCTGCCGGCCAATGGCGAGTTCTACCCGCCCAGCACCACCGTAAAGCTCTGGGTCCAGGGTGCCTTCTACTACGCCGATGAACGGACCAACGCCGCCTACCTCCTGGACCCCAAGTATGCGCTCTTCGCCAAAGATCTTCGTAGCCTCAAGTCCTACGTGTGCCCGGCGGACCCAGCCACGATCACGGTGAGCGGCCAGCCCTCCCCCAGGCTCCGCAGCTATGCGCTCAACGCTTACCTGGGCTGGGTCGGCGAATGGGACAGCCGCCTCGGCCCGCTGGACGGGAGCGGCAATCCCCTCTACAGGGTTTTCCGCAAGCACTCCGATCTCGCATCGGCCATGCCCAGCGCCATGTTCTTATTCCAGGACGTCAACCCCAACAGCATCTGCTGGCCCTATTTCGGGGTGCAGATGGCCCAGGACTCCTTCTTCAACTTCCCGGAAGTGTCGCACAGCCAGGGCGGAGTCCTCTCGTTCGCCGACGGGCATACGGAGTACCACCGCTGGCACGACCCGCGCACCTTAGCCGCCTTTTCCACGGACTACCATGCGCACCAAGACCTCTCTCCCAACAACCGGGACATCTACTGGTTGCGGGAACGGACCAGCGTGCGAAAGTAGATTCAGGTTGCAGCAGAGACAGTTCAGCGGGCGCGCCGGAGGCGACCTCAGAGGCGGTTCACATCAGGCAAGCATGCCAGACCCGGAGCGCGCCCGTCCTCGGGCGCAGCAACCTCCGATACTGGCAGCGCGCCCAGCCACTCTGGCGTTGCGGTGCCCGAGGACGGGCACGCTCCGGGGGCGCAAGGGGCGTTTACTCTCAAAAAAGTAGTGGCGCACCGAGGGCTGTTTCTGCAATAGTCCGCAGCTTGAATTTATGAAAACTAACAAATATTGGTTCTGGATCGCGCTCGCGTTCATGACCCTCCTGGCGACGACGGGCGCCTATGCAAGCGAAGCCGACATCAAAATCCCGCCTTTGGAGCAGGTGAAATTCGACGGCCTGGGCGGCGTCAGCGGCCTCGCCCTCATGTATTTCGGCATCGGCATGTGCGTGATCGGCGCTGTCTTCGGGCTGGTGCAATACCTCCAAACCAAAGCGCTCCCGGTGCATAGCTCCATGCGCAGCGTCTCGGAGATCATCTGGGAGACCTGCAAGACCTACCTGTTCCAGCAGGGCAAATTCCTGGCCATCCTCTGGGTCCTGATCGGGGCCTGCATCGTCTATTACTTTGTCGGGCTGCCCTGGAACGAGCCCGCCTACGCCGACAATCACGGCGAACTCATCCGCAACGTCATCGTCATTCTGTTCTGCTCCGTCCTGGGCATCCTAGGCTCCTACGGTGTGGCCTGGTTCGGCATCCGGATTAACACGGTCTCCAACTCCCGCACCTCGTTCTCCGCGCTGCGCGGCAACCCGCTGGCCACGCTGGGCATCCCCCTGCGCTCGGGGATGAGCGTCGGCCTGCTGCTGGTCTGCGTCGAGCTGTTCTTCATGATTTGCATCCTGGTCTTCCTGCCGCGCTCGCTGGTCGGCCCGTCCTTCATCGGCTTCGCCATCGGCGAATCCCTGGGCGCCAGCGCGCTGCGCATCTGCGGCGGCATCTTCACCAAGATCGCCGACATCGGGTCCGACCTGATGAAGATCGTGTTCAAGCTGCCGGAAGATGACCCGAAGAACCCGGGCGTCATCGCCGACTGCACGGGCGACAACGCGGGCGACTCGGTCGGCCCGACGGCGGACGGCTTCGAGACCTACGGGGTGACGGGCGTGGCGCTGATCGCCTTCCTGGCGCTCGCGCTGTTCAGCCCCTTTGTGGCCGACCTGAACTCGGCGGACGCGGCCAAGCAGGCCGTCGCGCAGAAGCAGTCGGTGCTGTGCGCCACGTTGATCATCTGGATCTTCACCATGCGCGCGCTGATGATCGTGACCTCGCTGCTGTCCTACTTCGTCAACCAGGCCTTCAGCAAAGCCAAATACGGCGGCAAGAAGGACTTTGACTTTGAAGCGCCGCTCACCCACCTGGTCTGGATCACCTCGGCGGTGTCCATCATCATTACCTTTGTCGCCAGCTACTTCCTGCTGGCCAATCAGACGGGCGTCAACGCAAGCCTGTGGTGGGTGCTTTCAGCCATCATCTCCTGCGGCACAATCGCGGGCGCGCTGATTCCTGAGTTCACCAAAGTCTTTGTCAGCACCAACTCGCGCCACGTCCGCGAAGTGACCAACTGCTCGAAGCACGGCGGCGCCTCCCTCAACATCCTGTCGGGGTTCGTGGCCGGCAACTTCAGCGCCTTCTGGATGGGGTTGTGCATCCTCGTCCTCATGCTCATTAGCGTGCTGCTGGCCACCTACTCGGGCTCGCCCATCGTGGGGCTGATGCCCGCCAAGTTCAGCTTCGCCGCGCCGATCTTCGCCTTCGGCCTGGTGGCCTTTGGCTTCCTGGGCATGGGACCCGTCACGATCGCCGTGGACAGCTACGGGCCGGTCACCGATAACGCCCAGTCGGTCTATGAGCTAAGCCAGATCGAGGGCATCAAGGGCGTCAAAGAAGAAATCCGGCGTGACTTCGGCTTCGACGCCGACTTCGAGAATGGCAAATACCAGCTCGAAAAGGGCGACGGCGCGGGCAACACCTTCAAGGCCACGGCCAAGCCGGTGCTGATCGGCACGGCCGTCGTTGGCGCCACGACGATGGTGTTCGGCATCATCATCCTGCTGGAAAACCTGTTCGGCGGGGTGGTCAGCAAGCTGAGCCTCGTGCAACCCGAGGTCATCCTCGGCCTGCTCATGGGCGGCGCGGTGATTTACTGGTTCACCGGCGCGTCCTGCCAGGCGGTCGTCACCGGCGCCTACCGGGCGGTGGTCTATATTAAAGAGCACATCAAGCTCGATGCCGCCAAGGCTTCCGTGGCCGACAGCAAGGAAGTGGTGCGCATCTGCACGGTTTATGCGCAAAAGGGCATGTGGAACATCTTCATCGTCATCTTCTGCCTCGCCCTGGCGCTGTCGTTCTTCAATCCCTACTTCTTCATCGGCTACCTCGTAGCCATTGCGTTCTTCGGCCTGTTCCAGGCCATCTTCATGGCGAACGCCGGCGGCGCCTGGGACAATGCCAAGAAGATCGTGGAAGTGGACCTCCGCCAGAAAGGCACCGACCTGCACGCCGCCACCGTCGTGGGCGACACGGTAGGCGATCCGTTCAAGGATACCTCCTCGGTCTCGCTCAACCCGGTGATCAAGTTCACCACGCTGTTCGGCCTGCTCGCTACCGAGATCGCGGTCACGATGAAGAACCAGACAGCCAAGACCTGCATTGGCGCGTTCTTCTTCCTCGTGGCGCTAGTCTTCGTGTATCGCTCCTTCTACTCCATGCGCATCCCGGAGGAGGAAAGCGTTGAAACTGAGAGCCGTCCGGCGGCGCCGAAGAAGCCGGAAGCCGCGTCGCCGGCCATGGCTGGCCGGCAGTAACAGCCAAAAGCTATTTGCAAGCCAAGCACGCCCGCCGGACAAATAGGTCCGGCGGGCTTGCCGCGACCGACTACAACCCGGACGGCTACCAGGGGCTAGAGTAGCTCCTGGACGAGGGACTGGGCGTGCTCCGCCGAGATGCCCAGTTTGCGCCAGGCCAGCGGGCCCTCGCCGGTGTGCAAGACGGGTTCCAACTCCTCCAGCGTCGGCAGGTCCGTGCGGCGCCAGAACAGGCCGATGGGGATTTCGTCGCCCCATTGGTACGCGCGGTCGAGGGCCTGGTGGAAGTTAGTCGGGTCGTGCCCTTGTTCCTCCAGGATGCGGACGCGGGGGTTGAACCATTGATAGGTGTTGTCCTTGTTATAGGTAACGCAGGGGCTGAAAACGTCCACGAGGGCGAAACCTTTGTGCTGGATGGCGCCTTTCATCATCTCGACCATGTGCTTCTGTTTGCCGCTGAAGGCGCGGGCTACGTAGGTGGCACCGCCGACCATGGCCATGGGAAGGGGATTGATGGGGTTCTCGACGCTGCCGAATGGAGTGCTTTTCGTCTTCATGCCCTTCACGCTGGTGGGCGAAACCTGGCCGGTGGTGAGGCCGTAGATTTGGTTGTCCATGACCAAGTAGGTGAGGTCCACATTCCGGCGCATGGTGTGGAGGAAGTGGTTGCCGCCGATGCCATAGCCATCGCCGTCGCCCCCGGTGCAGATAACCTTCAGCTCGTGGTTGGCCAGCTTGAGGCCCGTGGCCACGGCCAGCGAGCGCCCGTGGAGGGTGTGCATGCCGTAGGTGTTCATGAACCCGGGCAGGTTCGACGAGCAGCCGATGCCGCTGACGACGCACACCTGGTGAGGCTGGAGCCCCAATTCATGCAGCGCCGTTTGCAGCGCGGACAGGACGGAGAAATCGCCGCAGCCCGGACACCAGTCGGGGTGCACGCGGCCCTTGAAGGCGTCTTTTGCACGCGCGGCAGCCGGAGCGGTGGCGGGTTCGGGAGGAGCAACAATGGTAGTCATAATTACGTAATTTCAGGCAATGATTTCGTGGACAGGCACCGATAGCCGGTTACTGCCCGCAAGCTGGCCTTTGACGGCCTCGACGATGTGGTGCGGCATGAAGGGTTCGCCGTCGTATTTGCGGATATGACCATGCGCGTCGAACCCGGTTTCGCTGCGCAGGTAGCGGGCGAATTGGCCGCTGTAGTTGTTCTCGACAATGATGACCTTCTGACTGCGCGAAAGTATGCGGCCGACCTCGGCGGCGTGGAATGGCACAAGCCACTTGTTGTGGAGGTGATTGGCCACGATGCCCTCTTCGGCGGCGAGCTTTTCGACGGCCTCGCGGACCACGCCTTGTGTCGAGCCCCAGCCTACCAGTGTCACGGCGGCGTTTTCGGGCCCGACGAGCCGCGGCGGCGGGAGCACCCGGGTCAGGGCTTGCAGCTTGCGCCCGCGCTTCTCGACCATCAGGCGCCGCTTATGCGGGTTGGTGAACTCGTCGCTGATGAGAGTGCCGTCCTGGTCGTGCTCATCGCTGGCCGCAACGAAGATGTGGCCGGGAAGCCCGGGCACGGCGCGGGGCGAGATGCCGCTGTCCGTGTCCTTGTAGCGAAGGTAGGAGCCGTCGTTAAAGCCGCCGGAAGGATTGGCGCAGCCGTGGCCGTTGGGGAGAATCAGCTCGCCCCGGTCAATGCGCTTTTCAAATTCCAGGTCGGCAGGGTCAATGCTTGTCGTGCCTTCGGCGATGAGCAGGTCGGACAGGACCAGGCCCGGGCACTGGTATTTGTCGCAAAGGTTGAACAGCTCCGGGACGGTGTGGAACAAGTCGAGCTGGCTGGACGGCGCGACGACGATGCGCGGGTAATCTCCTTGCCCCGCGCCCAGCACCTGCCAGAGATCGCCCTGCTCGGTCTTGGTCGGGATGCCCGTGGCCGGGCCGCCGCGCTGCACGTCCACGCAGACGAGGGGCGTTTCGAGCATGCCGGCCATGCCGACGGCTTCCGTCATCAGCGCGAAACCGCCGCCGCTGGTGGCACACATGGACCGGCAGCCCGCGTGCGCCGCGCCGATGACCATGTTCATCACCCCGATCTCATCCTCGACCTGCCGAACCATGATGCCGAGTTGCCGGGCATGGGCGGCCATCCACATCAACACGCCGGTGGATGGGCTCATGGGATAGGCGGCGTAGAATTTCACGCCTGCCGCGGCGCCGCCCATGGCGGTGGCTTGGTTTCCGGTGATGACGCCCAGCGGCTTGAGGCCGCGCGGCGCGTTCCAGGGGAAGGGAGTAAAATGCTGAGCCGCGTATTCGTAGCCGGCGCGGGCCACGGCAATATTCTCGGCTACGACGGCGTCTCCCTTTTTGCGGAACTGCCGCGAGACGACGGCTTCGAGCGGCTCGGACTCGATGCCGAGCAGTTGCAGGGTTGCGCCGAGGGCGGCGGTATTGGCGGCCAGCTTGTTGCCGCGGGTCAGCTCCTTCATCGGCATCGGGCAGAGTTGCACGCCGGAGGCGGGCTGGCCGGGCTTGATCTTCTCCTGCTCGTAGATGGCGCACGCGCCGGCCTTCAGCAGGTGCAGGTGGCGGTCCATCGTGTCCTGGTTTAGCGGGATGAAGACATCAATCTTGTCCCCCATATTGGTCACCGGCCGGTCGCCGGCGCGGATGGTCAGGAACGTATGCCCGCCCCGGATGATGGATTGGTAGGCGTTGTAGGCGTTAAGGTGAAGTCCCCGCCGCGCAAAGATGCGGGCGAGGATGTCGCCCGTTGAGGCGATGCCTTGACCGTTCTCGCCGCCGATGGCGACCGCGAAATCCAAGCTGCTCATAATGCTCCTCTGGGTGTGCTGATACATCGACGCACCTCAACCCCAGCCCGCAGCTTTCGATTTTCCCCATCCCACTCATCGCGCGTCATCTGTTGCAACCGCTGCTTCTGAAGATTCTAAACGAGGCGGCTGCGGCTGGCAAGTCGCTTTCTAACAGAGAGGATCATAGAGGCTTATCTCGCGCAGGGGCAACGGACCGCGAGACGACTGCGTGTTGCGTGGACACGGAACACGCAAGACGGCTCGCGGTCCGGTGGTGCGCTCCGTCGCCCGGCGTAGTCGCCGCCCTTGCCCCCCCGCCCGCGGGCCGATACTATCGCGCGCAACGAACTGGCAACTGGCACAACCAACCAAGCACACATGAGCACCACCAAATCCCTGGAGCAGGCCTACCGCCTGGCCGGCGAACGTTACGCGGCGCTGGGCGTGGACACCAGCAAGGCCCTCAAGCAGCTTGCGCGCATCCCCATCTCGATCCATTGCTGGCAGGGCGACGATGTCGGCGGCTTCGAGCACGCCGGCCAGGAGCTGGGCGGTGGGCTGGCGGTGACGGGCAACTATCCCGGCAAGGCGCGGACGCCGGGCGAACTGCGGGCCGACTTCGAGAAGGCGCTGTCGGTCATCCCGGGGCGGCATCGGTTCAACCTGCATGCCTGCTACGCGGAGATGGATGGCCGCCGGGTGGAGCGGGATGAGCTGAGCGCGGACCAGTTCAGGAACTGGATCGCGTGGGCCAAGTCCATCCGGATCGGCCTGGACTTCAACCAAACCTACTTCGCCCATCCCAAGGTCGTGGGCGGCTTGACCCTGACCAGCCCCGAGGCGGGCATACGCAAGTTCTGGGTCGAGCATGGCATCCGGTGTCGCGAGATCGGCGCGGCCATCGGCAAGGCCCTCGGCAGCACCTGCCTGACGAACCTCTGGATTCCGGACGGCATGAAGGACACGCCCGCCGACCGCCGCGGCCCGCGTGAGCGCCTGGCCGAGTCGCTGGACGCCGTGTTCAAGAAGAAGATTGACCGCAAGCTCAACGTGGATTCGGTCGAGCCCAAGCTCTTCGGCATAGGAGCTGAGAGCTACACGCCGGGCTCTTCCGAGTTCTACATCGGCTATGCCGTGAGCCGCCAAATCCTGCTCACGCTGGACGCCGGGCATTACCATCCCACGGAGGGCATTGCGGACAAGATATCCTCCGTGCTGTGTTACCTGCCGGAGATGGCGCTGCACGTCAGCCGCGGCGTGCGGTGGGACAGCGACCACGTCGTCACGCTCACGGACGACTTGCAGTCCATCGCGCAGGAGATCGTGTGGGGCGGCTACGCAGGCCGGGTGCGCATCGGGCTGGACTATTTCGACGCCAGCATCAACCGTGTGGCGGCCTGGGTGATCGGCGCGCGCAACATGCTCAAGGCGCTGCTGCTGGCCCTGGTGACGCCGATCGAGAAGCTGCGGCAGTTCGAGGCCGAGGGCGACTACAC
>DATKNZ010000004.1:0-8312 GCA_035541055.1 Candidatus Acidiferrum sp.
GATTGGGGCACGGCTGCCGCCGTGCGACTGGTCCGAGCAAAGCCTGCGCAGGCGGGAGAGGCCGCTGCGAAGCCGGGGATGGCGGAGCGTTGAAGGGTTGAAGCGTCGCAGCGCGGGGACGTGTTGCGTATTGCGTGTTCCGTGCCCGAAACGCAACACGCAGCACGCCGGACGCAACACGTTTCAACGCTTTTAACGCTTCAACGCTACAACCAGCCTGCTACTCTCGCCGCAATGAGCAGCACCAACGTGGCGTTCATCAAAGAAGATCCCTGGCGCATCTTCCGCATCATGGCCGAGTTTGTGGACTCCTTTGAGGCCCTGTCGCAGTTGGGTCCAAGCGTCACGGTCTTCGGCTCGGCACGCACGAGGCCGAGCGACCCCTACTACCGCGCGGCGGTGGAACTGGCGCGGGGGCTGGCCAAGCACAAACTTACCGTCATCACCGGCGGCGGGCCGGGGATCATGGAGGCGGCCAATAAGGGCGCCCGGGCCGCCAAGGGCAAATCCGTCGGGTTGAATATCGAGTTGCCGCGCGAGCAAAAGGGCAACCGCTACACGAACATCCCCATTCACTTCCACTACTTCTTCTCGCGCAAAGTCTGCTTTGTGAAGTACAGCCTCGGCTTCGTCTTCATGCCAGGCGGGTTCGGCACGATGGACGAGTTGTTTGAAGTCCTCACCCTCGTGCAGACGCAGCGCATCCCGGCCTTCCCGCTCATTCTATTTGGCCGGAACTACTGGAAGGGCCTGCTCGCCTGGATAAAGGCGCGCACCGAGCAGGAGCACAGGTTCATCAGCCCCGGCGACCTGGATCTCCTGACCGTCACAGATGAGCCTCAGCAGGCGGTCAGCGTCATTCTTGATTACGCCCGCCGGGTGGGGCCGCCGGACGTGATGCCGAAGGCATTTGCCTAAGCGACGCCCGGGAGCATAGTTCTCGCTTAGACATATGAAACGCGCCGCTTCTATATTAGTCCTGGCCGCGCTCTTCTGCGCGGGCCTGCTGCTCGGCTGCCGAGGTCCTGGCCTGCAAGGCTCTGCCGCGCCGGGCCTGCTCGTCGGTGCGGCCGAGGTGGACATCACTCCGCCGGTAGGTTACCGCATGGCCGGGTACTTCAACGAGCGCATCTCGACGGGCGTTCACGACCCGCTGCACGCCAAGGCGATGGTGCTGCAGCAGGGCACAGCGGAGCTGGCGCTCGTCGCGTGCGACCTGCTGGGAGTCCAGTTGAGCGATACAACCGCGGCGCGGGCCCAGGCGAGCAAGCGCACGGGCATCCCCGTCTCGCATATCGTCATCTGCGCCACGCACACCCATACGGGGCCGCTGTACGAAGGCGCGCTGCGGCGCTACTTCCACGAGGCCGCAATCCAGAAGCAGGGTTCGGACCCGCACGAGGCGCTGGATTACTCCGCTTTCCTAACGAAGCACGTGGTGGACGTCATCGTTGCCGCCCAGGCGAACCTTCGGCCCGCCCGGCTCCAGGCCGGCATCGCCAAACAGGAAGGGCTCTCGTTCAACCGACGTTACTGGATGAAAAACGGCAAGGTCGTGTTCAACCCGGGCGTGCTCAATCCTGACATCGTTCGCCCGGCCGGCCCCACCGATCCTGATGTGGGCATGTTGCTCGCGACGGCGGCGGACGGGAAGGAGCCGTTCGCAGGCGTGACCACGTTCGCGGTGCACTCCGATACCGTGGGCGGGACCGAATACAGTGCCGATTACGAGTATTTCCTGCAGCAAACGCTGCGCGGCGCATTCGGCAGCGGCTTTATCTCCCTATTCGGCCTCGGCACATGCGGCGATCTCAACCATATCAACGTGCACGAGAAAGCCGTCCAGCGGCAGAAATTTTACATGGCCGAACACATCGGCAGCACGTTGGGGAAGGTCGTGATCGAGCATGCCAGGGACCTCCCGGTCATCCGGCGGCCGTTACTGGACGCGCGCAGCACGACCGTGCAAGTGCCGTTCCGGGAGGTCACGCCCGAGCAGGTGGCCGGCGCCAACAAAGTCATGGAGCAGTTCTATACCACCAACGTGTCTTTCCTGGAGAAGGTGGCGGCTGTGCGCACGCTCGACCTGTCCGGCCACGGCCCGCTCTACCCCATGGAGGTGCAGGTCTTCCGGCTCGACCGCGATACGGCCATCGTCTGCCTGCCCTGCGAAATCTTTGTCGAGCTGGGCTTGGCGATTAAACGGGCGTCCCCGTTCTCCCGCACCATCGTGATCGAGATTTGCAATGACCGGCCAAGCTACGTGCCGACTCGCAAGGCCTTCACCGAGGGCAGCTACGAGGTGACGAACGCCCGCGTGAAGCCGGGCGCGGGCGAGATGCTTGTGGACGCGGCGGTCCAGCTCCTGAAACAGCTTAAGCCCGAATGAAGCTGGCGGCGCAGGGCTCCGCTACAGCCGGTTTCGAGGTCTCCGAGGCGGGACTCCTTCGCGGGCTCCCGCCCATACCACACGAGTCCTCTCGCCTTCTGACTTCGGGTGTCCGGCTTCCTTCGGCCTTCGGCCTTCGGACTTCGGATTTCTTCCGATGCCCCTTCCCAAGACCTCCCGCCCCCTGAGCGCCGGCCTGGTGCCCACGTTGGGCCTGTTCACGACCGTGATGATGGTCGTGGGCGGCGTGATCGGCTCGGGGATTTTCCGGAAGCCCGGCGTGATGGCGGCGCAAGTCGGCTCGCCCGAACTGCTCCTGGGCGTGTGGGTGCTGGCGGGTGTGCTCACGCTATTCGGCGCGCTCACCAACGCCGAGGTGGCCAGCCTCATTCCGGAGACCGGAGGGCAGTACGTATATTTCGAGCGCATGTATGGCCCGTTCTTCGCGTTCCTTTATGGCTGGGCCACCTTCGCCGTAATGCAAAGCGGCTCGATTGCCGCCATTACGTACGTGTTCGCCGAGTACGCCGGTGAACTGATAAAGCTACCTGAGCTGCCGCACACCCTGGCCGCCTGGTCGTTTCACGTGCCGTTCGTGGGCGACGTCTCGCCGCTCAAGGAGATTGGAACCAAGGCGCTGGCCGCGGGCCTGATCATGCTGCTCACCGCGATCAACTATGTCGGCGTCCGGTTCGGCGGCCTGGTGCAGAACATCTTCACGGTGGCGAAGGTGGCGGCCATGCTGTTGCTGGTGGTGGGCGCATTCTGTCTTCCGGCAGGCGGCTCGGCGGCGAACCTCACGACGCCCAGCGCCCGCCTGCATGTCGGCGGCTGGGCGCTCGTGGCGGGCATGGCCGCCGCACTGCAGGGCGCCTTTTGGGCCTACGATGGCTGGAACAAACTCACCTACATCGCGGGCGAAGTGAAACAGCCGCAGCGCACAATCCCGCTCGGCCTGCTCTGGGGGATGCTGGCGGTGACGGGCATTTACATCCTCGTGAACGTGGCCTACGCCTACGTGCTGCCCATAGACCAGATGGCGCAATCCAAACTCGTGGCTGCTGATGTGGCCGATCGCTGCTTCTCGGGCGGGGGACGCTGGATCGCCCTGGCCGTCATGATCTCCACCTTTGGCACGGCCAACGCCACAATCCTCGCCACGGCGCGGCTCTATTTCTCCATGGCGCGCATGGACTACTGCCCGCGCCCGCTCGGCAGGGCCCATCCGAGATTTCACACCCCCGCCGCGGCGTTGGTCGTGCAGGGCGTATGGAGCGTGCTGCTCCTGCTCAGCGGCACTTTTGACACGCTCACCGACACGTTGATCTTCGTGAGCTGGGGCTTCTACGCAGTCGGCGCGTTCGGACTCTTCGTCCTGCGCCGCAGGGAGCCGGATGCGCCCCGGCCTTACCGGGTCCCCGGCTACCCGGTTGTGCCGGCGGCGTTCATTATCTTCGCGGTGCTCTACCTCGTCCTCACCATTTATAACGATGTGGCTGGATACCGCGCGGCGGTGGCTGCGGGGAAACCAGCCTTGATAAACTGCGCCTTTGGGACGGTGCTGACGCTGATCGGCGCGCCGATCTACTTTTTCTACCGGGCGCGCTCCCGGCGAGGCGTGGTCATGCCGACGTCCTAGCCAAGTCTAACCGGCGGGCTGAGGACGGTGTGCGCATCTCATCGCCGCGCGAGCAGCGGGCGCGCAGTCCTCGACGAGCTTGCCGCCGAGCGGGCCAGCCACCTCGAACCGGAGAGCGCCGAGTTGGATAAGCAGGCGCAGCGGCTCGCCATGGAGGTCGAGGAACTGGCCAGCGAGACACTTGTCCAGCCAAGATTGACGTCAATCGAAATCGATTCAAGATTGCTGCGGGCTTCGCTTCAAATACAATAC
The DNA here is from genome assembly GCA_035541055.1 of Candidatus Acidiferrum sp. Taxonomy (GTDB): domain Bacteria; phylum Verrucomicrobiota; class Verrucomicrobiia; order Limisphaerales; family UBA8199; genus JAPLUA01. The sequence goes on from DATKNZ010000004.1 coordinate 4,281, forward strand.
CGGCCAACGGGTCGCCGTGGGTTGCGCCTATGGGATGTACCGTTTGGCACAGACATGCGCCTTCTGGGCTGCACTTGGCGTAAGTAACGGCTCTGTAGCCGGTTACGTGCTGATTGTATCCAGAGATTGTCGGCGCTGAGCACGCCGTGTGGAACCGCTCAGCATCCGGTGATGCCCCGGTGTGTCCCCCATGTGGGTCGACCCACATGGGAGGCACACCGGGGCCGCGCCGAATGCTCCCCGGATTCTCGGCAGATTTGCCCCATTTGCCGAACACATACGCGGGAATAACCGTTAGCCTCACACGACCGTTGAATGAACAGAGTCAATTGAAATAGATTCGTGCCACGCGACCGGGTTTCCAGTCGCCCCAAAGGGAATGATCGCCTTTTCCGCTTCCCAGTGCGCGTGGGTTTGCCTTTAATCGCTCCATGCGCGAAGAATCACTCCAGTTCCTGAGGACCCTGGTCAATACGCCCAGCCCGGTTGGGCACGAGGTCCGCGGGCAACGCGTGTGGCTGGATTACGCCAAGGGCTTTGCCGACGAGACCTTCTCGGACGCGTACGGCAATTGCGTGGCGGTGCTCAACAAGGGCGGTTCGCCGCGCCTGATGCTCGCCGGTCACGCGGACGAGATCGCCATGGCGGTCAATTACATTGATGACCAGGGCTATATTTATGTTCGGAGGATGGGCGGCGTGGACGCAGCGATCACGAAGGCGCAGCGCGTCGTCATTCACACGCGGCGCGGCCCGGTGAAGGGTGTGGTCGGCAACGTCGCGCCCCATCTGATGAAAGAGGATAAGGACGCCAAGCCACCCAAGATGCACGACTTGTTCCTGGACATCGGCGTGGGCAGCCGCAAGGAAGCGGAGCAGTTGGTCCGCACCGGCGACCCGATCACGCTGGCGGACGAGTTCGACCTGCTGCGCAACGACCTGGCGGTCGCCCGCGCCTTCGACAACCGCATCGGGACGTTCGCCGTGGCCGAGACGCTGCGGCTGCTGAAGGAATCCAAGGCCAAGTTGCAGGCGGAGGTGTGCGCGGTTTCGAACGTGCAGGAGGAGGTTGGGTTGCTGGGCGCGCGGCAGATCGCTTACGCGCTCAAGCCGGACGTGGCGCTGGTCGTGGATGTGACCCATGCCACCGACTACCCCACCGTCAGCAAGGCGCAGCATGGCGATACCCGGGTGGGCCGGGGGCCGACGATTACTCACGGCGGGTGCAACCATCCCGAGGTAGTGGCCCGGCTCGAGGCCGTGGCCAAGGTCAAGAAGATCCCGCTCCAGCACGAGGCCATGTCTTCGACGAGCGGCACGGACACGGACGCTATTTTCTGGACGCGCGGCGGCATTGCCAGCGCGCTGGTCAGCCTGCCTAACCGCTACATGCATTCCCCGGTGGAAGTGGTGAGCCTGAAGGACCTGGAGATGATTCCCCAACTGCTCGCCGCTTTCGCCGCCTCGCTCAAGAAGGGCGAGGAGTTCAAGGTGAAGATCTAGCTGCGCCTCTTCGGCCCGGAGAGCTTATGGACGACTCCAATCAGTATTCTCGGGCAACGCTTCTCGCCCGCGAGACCGTTGAGCGGCTCCGGCGAGAGGGCCAATCGCCAGATGAAGCGAGGCGACTGGTAGCGGCGGTGATCAATGCAGAAGAGTTCGCAATCATGAAGGGCCGCCACTCCTTTGACGAGGCAAGGTTCAGCGAGCGGCTGCGTCAGCTTCCAGAGTAGATTCAACACGAGTTAGCACTACAGTTCATTTCCAAGTTATGCAACGACAGTTCAACCGCCGGCAATTCCTGGGCGCCGTCTCGACGGCGGCCCTTTCCACTCCGTTCCTGCTTCACTCCGCTCGCGGGGCGGCAAAGGCCATCGGGCCGAATGACCGAATCACGCTGGGCGTCATCGGCACCGGCATCCAGGGGCGCGGCCTGACAGATAATTTCCTGGCGACGCCGGACACGCAGGTAGTGGCGGTCTGCGACGTGGATACCACGCGGCGCGAGTTTACGCGCAAGCGGGTGGACGAGTTCTACAGGATCAAGGGCAACAAGGATTACAAGGGCTGTGCGGCCTACAAGGAATTCGGCGACTTGCTGGCGCGGCAGGACATTGACGCGGTGGTGATCGCCGTGCCCGACCATTGGCACGCGTTCGTCGCCATCGCGGCGTGCAAGGCAGGCAAGGACGTGTATTGCGAGAAGCCGCTGTCGCTGACGATTCACGAGGCGCGCGCGATGGTGAACGCGGCGCGCCAGTATGACCGGGTTTTCCAAACCGGCTCGATGCAGCGTTCGATGAGCGAATTCCGCAAGGCCTGCGAGCTGGTGCGCAATGGCCGGCTCGGCACGATCAAGCAGGTCATCGTGGATGTCGGCCCGCCCTCGGTGCCGTGCGATTTGCCGGCGGAGCGGATGGAGCCGGGCCTGAACTGGGACCTGTGGCTGGGCCCGGCGCCGCTGCGGCCTTACAACTCGATCCTCAGCCCCCGGGGCATCAATAACTTCTTTCCCAACTGGCGCAATTACCGCGAGTACTCGGGCGGCATGATGACCGATTGGGGCGCCCACCACTTCGACATCGCCCAATGGGGCCTCGGCATGGACGACAGCGGGCCAGTGGAGATCATCCCGCCCGACGACCCAACAGCCGTGCGCGGCCTGCGCTACCTGTATGCTAATGGCGTGGAGGTGGTCCACGGCGACAGCGGCGGCGTGCTCTTCATCGGCACCAAAGGCAGAATTCTGGTGAACCGCGGCAAGTTCGAGGCGACGCCGGCCTCGCTCGGTGAGACGCCCCTGCCGAGCAACGCCATCCGGCTTTACAACAGCTACAGCCATACGAAGAACTTCCTGGACTGCATGCGCAGCCGCAAGAAGCCCATCTGCGACGTGGAGATCGGCTGCCGCTCGGTCACCGTGTGCCACCTGGGCAATCTCGCCTATTGGCACCACCGGCACCTGTACTGGGACCCGGCCAAGGAGCGCTTCCTCCGCGACGAGGAAGCCAACCAGTGGCTGGACAGGCCCAAGCGCGGGCCCTGGCAGGTTTAGCCGCGCAACGTCGCGATAGCTCCGCGCAGAGTGTCCGGCTCAACCGGAAGCCAGCCGCCACTCGTTCTGGAGGCCACGCCGCTCAATCCATTGGTCGAGAGAGACACGATCTATTTGCCCTCCGGAGATAGCGAGCATGGACCGGATATCGCGCAGGTGCTTTTCCGACCCGCCTTCCCGATAGTACTCGAGCTTGCGGAGAATCACGTACTCCGGAGGGGCAAGCATTACGGTTTCTCCCTCGAATTGGATTGGCCGCCGCAAAGGAAATGCCCAGGCGTGCAATTCCTCCCTGCCGCTCAGATAGCAGTCGGCTTTGAAGCCGGTTTCGAGGTGGATAATGTTGAAGTGTCCGCGTTGCTCCCGGCGAACCTCCGCACAGATGGTTTCCAGGGGCGGCAGGTAGTAATCAGCGGCGGGAAAGGCCTCAGCCAACCGACGGATGTCAGCGTCATCCAGGAAAACGACAAAGTCCACATCGTGCGTAAGTCGTGGTTCTCCGTAAATGATAGCGGCTACGCTGCCGCTGGTAATATAGCGGATGCCCGCGCGGTTGAGCGGGCGCACGAACAGGAGGACCAGCTCAGGTTCTGGCATGGAGGAAAATGCGCCGCGCCTCGGCGGCCACCTGCTCTTCCGTCCAGTCCGGATGCTGCGCGCGCAGCCCAGCCAGCTTCAGCTTGCGAGCGGTCCGGTAGAGCTGCTCCGCAAGCTGCAGCCGCCGCTCCCCCGTCATGGCGCGATAAATCTGAACCTGCTCAGGACTGCTTTGCTCGTCACGCAGCATCAGGGACAGGATGCGTCCGAACTCGCAGCAGCGCAAGTCTCCCAGGCGTGCTAAGCCGTAACGATGCAGTTGGTGAAGGGGAGCGCACGCGCCGCCGCGTGCGGTTTTCCGCGCCCCCGCGGAAAACAGGCAGGGCTTACGCGGCTAACCGTTTAGTGACCGATGCCAGCCCGGCTCCGGCCGGCGAGGGC
>DATKNZ010000005.1:0-9222 GCA_035541055.1 Candidatus Acidiferrum sp.
AGGTACCAACCCGTATGGTCTGACGGCCAGGACAGGCTGAGGTTCGTGCCGCCGAGGACTACCGCCGTGATGTTGGTCGGGCTGGAATTCACGCTCGCGATGACCCGCAGGCTCCCGTCGGTAGCTAAATGAGTGGTGTCCCACGCCAACTGCGGTCCCGGCGCGGGCGGCACCAACGTCGTGAAGGCTCCGCTGTGCAGTCCCGCCGCAAACAGCGTGAACGAATCGCCCTTGGCCAACGGGTCGCCGGACATCGTCAACTGGAGGGTGCCACCATAGGTGAGGCTGCTCACGCCCTGGATCAGGTCGCTGCTCAACGTACTGCCGCTCTTGTTCAGCCGCATGGCAGTCGTCCCGTTGAGCACCACGCTGCTTAAGATCGTGAGGGTGCCGACGGGCGCTCCGCCGGGCTCCAACGTGCCCGCCGGGTTAACCGTCACCGGAGAATTGATCGTGCCTGTGCCGGTCAGGATGCCGTTGTTTACGGCGACACTTCCGCCGGAGGCGATGCTGCCGCTGACGATCAGCGTGCCGGTGCTGACGGTCGTCGGCCCGGTGTATTGGTTGGCGCCCGACAGCGTCCAGGTGCCGGAGTTGGTCTTGGTCACGCCCGTCAGCGAGGTGTTGGAGGAGTTGTTGAAGATAGCGCCGCTCCATTCCCCGGTCCCCGTGCCCATGAGCTGAATGATGCGCGTGGCGGAGGTTGTGGTGTTGGAGAAGTTGCCGGAGATCGTCAGCTTGCCGCTGTCGGAACGGAAGTTCCACAGGCCGCCACCGGTATTGCCGGAGATGGTGCCGCTCAGAGTATTGTTATCGCTGACATTCAGCACGGCAGGGACGTTGGCTGAGATATCCTGGCGGCAATCTACCAGCAGCGGTTCGGCGACGGTGATGTTGCCCGCCAGTTCGAGCCGGCCCAGCCCGTTGGTGTTGCCAACGATGGCGGTATTGCCGGAGGGATCACCCAGCGCATTGGGGTTGGTGATGCGCAGCGCGCCGTAGTTGGTGCTGTTGATGACGGTCTGATTTGAATAGGTGTTCGCCGCGGTCAGCGTGACGATGCCGCTGCCGATCTGCTGCACACCGCCGCTGCCCACGATCTGGTCGCCGTAGGAGAACGAGTCGCTCCGGTTAAACACCAGCGTGCCGTTGTTGGTCAGGATGCCGGTGGGCGAGGCTGGCAGGGTGCCGGAGGTGGTGTTGGTGCCGATCTGGAGCGTGCCGGCGGCGATCACCGTGCCGCCGCTGTAGGAATTGGCGCCCGCGAGCACCAACGGGCTGCCGCCGGTCTTGGTCAGCTTGCCTCCGCCGCTGATGGGGCCGTCCAGCGTCAGGGAGGTGCCGGCCACGTTGACGACGTTGCCGCCATTGAGGGTGATGGGCGAAAGCAGCGTGTTGGTGCCGGATGAGTTGCTGAGGTTGGTGCTGACCCCGTCGCCGTTGAGCACGATCGGCTTACTAACCAGATTCGTGATGTTGTAGAAATCCAGGTCCGCGCCGGCCTCAACGGTCACGGTCTTGCTCGGGTCGCCCAGCGAAGTGGTGTTGTATTGGAAACTGAGCGTGCCGCCCTGGATATCAATATTCGCCAGGCTTGGGTCCACGGTGACATTGCAGATGCCGACGTAATTGGACCCGACCTTGTACAGGTTATAGGGCTGGCCGGACGTACTGAGCGTGGACAGGGCGGGGTCGGTCGCGCCGCTGCCGGTAAGGCGGATGTCCCAACGGCCCTGGACGCTGCCGCCCTGCGCCTGGGCGCCAGGGCCGCCAATCGCTGTGTCACCAGCCAACGTCACGTGTGTCAGCGCAGGAAAGTCGCTGCCGCCGCTGTTGATGATCGCACCGTTGCCCCCCACGCCAAGGCCGGAAACCGTAATCGCCTCGGGAGTCAGGTTTAACCCGTTCAGGTCCAGCGTGCCGCCGCCGGAAATCGTGGTGCCGGCCGCGGTCGAGCCAAGGGCGTTGGTATTGCCCGCTTTCAGCGTCCCGCCGCTCACGACGATTGGGGAATCAAAGCCCACGGATGTGGCGGGCGCTAGGGTCAGGATTCCGGCGCCGAGCTTAGCCAGGGTGCCGGTGCCGCCGATCGTGTTGGCTACGGTAACATTATCGGCGCGGTTGTAGGCGAGCGTCCCGCCACCGATGGTGATCGGCCCGGCGAACGCATGGACGCCTGTCCCCGCCAGCGTCAAAGTGCGCGTTCCCTGCTTGTTCAGCCCGGTGTTGCCGGCAATGACGCCGCTGCCGCTGAACGTGTAATCCTCGGCATTATTGCTCACCGTCAACGATCCAGGCACCAGCGTGCCGCTCAGATTGACGGCTGGCGAAGCCGAGCCGGTGTCGTCGAACGTAACGGAGTCAAGGTTGTAAAACTCGTCCGCGCTGCCGGCGTTGTTCCAATCCGCCGTGCCGATCAAGTCCCAGTTATTGTTCACCCCGTCGCCCACCCAGAGCAGGCTGGCGGCCGGGGTGCCGCTCACGTTCAGGTTCACCTCGCCGGCGGCGCTGGTATCGAACTGGAACAGCCGGCGGCTTTGGGCCACCGGGCCAACCACCTGGAAATACGTGGCGTCGCCACTGGCGATGCTTCCGCAGTTGATCAGCCGATAGGCGCCGTTGGCAAAATCGCTGTTCAACGCGGAGAGCAAAACGCTGTTTGTGCCGGAGAGGTAGAGATTGCCGCTCACCTGGAGCAAGTCGTTGGCGTTGCCAATCTGGCTGGGGTCGTTGGACAGATCGAACAGCAGATTGCCGCCTGCGCTGAGGGTCAGATCGCTGTTGAAGGTCAACGTGCCGGCCACCCCCCTGCCGCCCGGACTCAGGCTGGCCCCCGTTCCTTCAATAAAGCTGCCACTAACCGAGCCGGCGTCCTGGAGCGTCTGTCCCGTGCCCAGGGTGAACCCGCTGCCGAAGGCCGTGACATCCATCGTTGCCCCGCTGGGCAGGTCAATCGTCGCATTGGTGCCGGCGATCACACCGTCGGCGGAGATGGTCAGTGAGTTGGATACCGTGATGATGCCGGCGTTGGTAATGACCGCGGGGCCGACTGAGCCCAGCGTCAGCGTTTTGCACGTGAGGTTATTCGGCGTCGGGGCGCCCGCCGGGTTGAGGTCCAGCGTGCCGCTGTTCACGTTGACAGCGGTGGTCGAGCCGCCCCCATCCACAATATTGGTGGCCACCATGACGGTCCCGCCGTTGACGTTCAGCGTGCCTTGGGCGGCGGCGCTGGAGCCGGCATTGCGGCCCAGGCGCAGGCTGGTGTTGACCAGCAGGAAGCCATTCGTGTTCACATTCACCGTGCCGGCGACCGTCCCCGCAGCGCCGCTGGAATTCTGGTAGCCGAGTTCCATCGTATTGACGTTGAACGTCCCGGCACCAATCGTCAGGGTGCCGGTAGCTCCGCCTGTTCCGCTCGAAGTCTGCCCTCGGCCCAGGTAAACCGTGCCGGCCATGACATCGCAGGTCCCGGCACTCAGGTCCAGGGTGCCTGTAGTCGTGTTGCCACTCGTTGACTGCCCCGAATTGTCCGCGATCGCGAGCGTGGTGACACGGCCCGTGGTGGCGTTGGTCCCGTGGAGGTAAAGCACGGGCGCAGAGAACGCGTTGGTAAAGCTCATGCTCGCGGGTTGTTTCTGGCCGCCCACCGTGACTGCATCGGCAAAGAACGCGTTCGTCTGGCCAAGCACGATGCTGCTGGGCCCGGTCGCATTGCCGCTATTATCGCCGATCAGCATTTGCGGCGAGGCGCCCGTGAGGGTGAGGAGGTTGGTCCTGGCCAAGTTCAGGTTGCCCGCGCAATATCTCAGGCTAGTGCTGCCCGCCCCGACCAGCACCCGGCCCAGCGTCCCGCTCAAAGTATCCAGCCCGGACAAATCCAGTGTAGCCCAGTGCGAGCCATTAGCACCATTACCTTGGCCGGCAGTCAGGTTGCCATTGGTTAGGATGATGGCGCCGCCAGGCCCGGTGATCGTCGCCACGAGTTGGAAGCTGTTGCCGTTGCTCGTGCCGGTTCCCGCCGACAGCCCGTTGGTAATCGTCAACGTCTTGCCTGCCGCAATCAGGGTCGTGTGGAAGCCGTTGCTGTTGCCGTATTGGAGCGAGGCGATCGTTCCGGGGAAACTGGCATCCACGATGTTGTTGATATTGGAGGCGGTGGCCGCGCTGCCGCCGTTGTAAAACTTCACGTCGCTGGTCGTGCCAGGCACGCCGGCGCTCCAATTGGCGGACGCTGACCAGTTCTGGTTAGCGCCCCCGCCGCCGCTCCAGGTCGTCCCGGTCGTAGCGGCGAAGGTGAGGTCGGTGGCCACGAGGGTGGCGGTGAGGAGGGCGAGGGTAGGCAATCGGGTCGGGTTCATGTTCATAAACAAACAGCGTATCTCTGCTAAAAATACTCGCTCGTTGACCAGCTTTGCCCCCCGGGAGTTGGCGTAAGCGCGCGCTCCGTCCCGCTCTCACGGCGGCATCGCTGCTGCAAGTAGGAAGCCTGACGAGACGCCTGTTAAAATGCAATCGAACATTTGTTCTATCTGCCGCAAGGCGATTATTGAACCTGCAACAGGTAGAATTGCCGCGAGGCTCCCGGCGCGACCGGCGTGGTGAAAGTGAAACTGCCGTCGGGCGCGAAGGAGTTGGTCAGCAATGGCGTCCAGGCCGTGCGAGGCAAAGCCACGTTCGTCGAGCACAGCACATAATACCCCGCCCCGTGCGTCCCGCCGCTCCCGCTGATGACGAGGTTACTGCCGGACAGCCGAATGGTTCCAATCGTGGGCGGGACAGGCGCCGTGGCGTTGGTGATCACCAGGTCCACCGAATGAGCGGCGGCGTTGTTCGAAAGGTAACCGCCATAGATCAGGCCTCCGGCAGGCAGGCTGCCGAGGTTGAAATGGTAACCCGCGCCGCCAATGCTTCCCGCATATTGGAGAAGCTGGAATTGGGCCGGAACACTGCCCACAGCGGGCAACGCTGCGATGTTGATCACGCTGGTGGCGCCGCCGGTGACCAGGTTGCTGACCGACATACAGGCCTGGCCGTTCGCGACAGAGACCTGCAGTGTGGCGTTGGTCAGCGAGACGCTGTTGATGCCAAGGCCGGGCGTGCCGACGGTGTTCGTCACGGCCAGCTTGCCGGAGTTGATCAGGATCGCGTCCGCGCCGCTGCCGCTGCCGGCGGCAATCGTGTTGGCGAGCACGGTGCCCCCATTGATGTTCAACACGCCGTAAGTATTGGACGTCCCGCCACCGCCGCTGGTGAAGCCGAGCGTCAGGCTCGAGTTCACCACCAGCAGGGCGTTCGTCCCGTTGACATTGACGCGTCCGATGCCCGCGCTGGTTGCGCCGCTGGCGGACTGGACCCCGATGTTCAGCGTGTTCACGTTGATGGTGCCCGAGGAGAACGTCAGTAGCCCGGACCCATTAGCGCCGGTCGAAGTCTGGCCCACGCCCACGCTCATGGTGTTCACCAGCGCGTCCACATGCCCGAGACTGAAATCGTTCGTGCCGGAGCTCGAACTGGAGCTGGTGCTTTGGGCCGAATTATCCCCAATGGTCCACGTATTCACCGGACTCGCTCCATCCGAGGCCCGGAACGTGGCCATCGGGTTGCTCAGCCGGCTGTTGAAAAGCATCGTGCCGGTGGCCTTTTCGCCGCCGACCGTAATCGAATCGGCGAAGATGGTGTTGGCCTGCCCGAGATACAGGTAGTTCGCCCCTCCACCGTTGCCGTGATTGTCCCCGACGCAAATCTGGGGCGTCGCGCCAAACGCGTAGAGCGTGTTCGTTTTTCCCAGATACACTGTGCCCGTCGCACGGGCAACCGGCCCTGCTACTCCCACCAACAGCCGGCCCATCACGGCATTCACCATCCCCAGCCCCGACATCTCCAGCGTCGCCCGCTGTGATCCGCCGCTCGTGGCCGCGCCCTGCCGGATCACCCAGTCCACGCCGGCGTTATTGATCGCCAGGGTGCCGCCCGGACCGGTCAGGGTGGCGAAGACCGTTTGCGAGCTGCCGTTGTCCGTCTCGGTGCCCACGGTCAGTCCGCCGCCGACGTTGAGCGTCTGCCCGGTGGCGATCAGCGTCGTGTGGTTGTTATTGGTATTCCCGTATTGCAGCGCTGCGATGGCGCCGCTGAAGCCTGCCTCCACCACATTGTTGATGTTGGAAACCCCCGTCGCGCCCTGGTTGAAGAACTCGACGGAATCAATCGTCCCCGGCGGGCCCGCAGGCGACCAGTTTCCGGCGCTGGACCAGTTGTTCGCGCCCGCACCCGGCCCGTTCCAGACGTAAGTCCCCGGCACCTTGCTCACGATCATTTCCACAGTCGTGTAGTTCGTCTGCGCTCCATCAATGGCCCTGAAGAGCAACGTATAGGTCCCCTGCGGCGTAGTGTTGGACGTAGTCACGCTCAACGTCGCAGCGCCCGGGCCGGTGAAGGACGTCGGGCTGAGCCGGAAGCTAGTGTTGGCGGGCAACCCACTCACGCTCAGGGTTATGCTGCCGCTGAACCCGGAGTTGGTGACCACGTTGACCGTGTAAGTGATGTTCGTGCCAGTCAGGCCCGTTATCTGCGAAGCGGGGCTGGCGGACGTCGCGTACAAGGTATCCACAACGTCGGCGTACGCCGTGCCGATCCTGAGGCCGCTGACGTAATCAATCACCGTATAGATGTCCCCGCCGTAAACGCCCCATTTCGGGTCCACCGATGTGCCGTCGAACGTGCGGCAGTAGAAGCGGTTGGTGCCCGTCGAGAAGGTCTGCTGCGCGCCGTTATACCAATACTCGATGTAGCCGCCGTAGTCCTGGGTGGACACATTGATAGCCAGCACATGTGAGACCCAGGCGTTGGTCACCACCGGCGTGGACCAGAGCGTCGTCTGGCCGCCCGCGTCGCTGGGATTGAATTGATTCAAGCTCAAAACGCCGCCACCCGGAGCGATGGTAATCGGGTAATTCTGCAACATCGGCTCGCCGTACGCCTTCCACTGGAAGATGGCATTCAGGCTCGCGGCGGTCGGCATGACGAACCGGGTGCGCCAGCCGATGTAATACGTCTGGCCGACGGCGGGATTGATCCCGGCCGCGCCGTGCGCCTCACAACGATGGTCATTGAGCGCCTTGTAGAACTGCCAGACCGTGCCATAGATCGGGTCGCTCACCGCGGTAACCGAGGAGCCGTTGGTCCCCTCAATATTGATCAGCTTGAACACGCTGAGGCCGTTGGTCGCGTTGCCATCCCACAAGAGCGTGGCTTGGGCGGTGAAAGCAAAAAGCGCCGCCGCAAAGAGTATTCCCGGCCAGGTGACGGCTGCTCCCACCCCCTTTCGGGCATGGAGCACGGGCGGCAAACTGCGATAATTCATCGCGCGAGGCTTCGACCCGCCAAGCTAGGCCAGCGGGTGCCCCGTGGCCATTGAACGTTTGTACTAAACCCGTCGGTTAGGTCCCGTGTCGTGCGGTTCACCCTGTGTCAGTGGGCGCTCCATCACTCCCCCGTGACCACCCCGTATCATCGCCGTTACCTCGCCGTTGAACCTCTGCAAACTTTCCAGAGGTTCAACGGCGAGGTAACGGCGATGATACGGGGTGGTGACGGAGGGATAAGGGGGAAGAGGCAGCCCAATCCCTGCATTTTCTCAGAACTGAGAAATACCAGGCGGGTTGGCCGGATCTATACTTCCGGGAGATGGCATAGGCCGGCCAAACCGGGCACCTACGAAATCTCGTAGCCTAAAAGGGCCGGGCAATCCTTGGCAGAGGCCGGAAAGGGCTACGGCTGGGCGGGGGAGATCCGGGGCAGGAGCCGATGGCGGCAGCGTCTCCAGCCCCAACGCGCCAGGGCTTTGTAATTGGGCAAGCCGAGGTCGTCGCAGAGGCCGGCGCTGAAGAGCAGCCAGAAGCCGAACTTGGTCTGGTTGTCTCCGAACCAGGAGAACCAGCGTTGGACCAGTTCTCCGAAGCCGCCGCCGACCTGCCCGGCTACGGCCTCGATGACCTGTTCAATCCCGTTCCCGAGGGCTTGCCAGAGCCAATGAGTCAGGGTGAAGTTCTGAGACCATTGGAGCACTAAAACGCCCACGAAGGCGGCCAGGGCGTTCTTGATCAGGAGGCTGAACCAATGCCGCAAGAAGCGGCGGGTGACGCGCAGCGTGCGGGCAGCGGCGGTGCGCAGAAAGGGGTCGGTCGCATAGTGCGCCAGGCGCAGGGCCGCTTTGAGGGCCGCCAGCACGAAGAACAGCACGGCGAACGAGTGCCGATGAATGGCGTTTCTGGAGGCGTGCCACCAGTGGGCTGGGGCACTGCTCAGCGCCGGGTGGCCGTCCAGGCCCGGGGGCAGGGAGGGGACCATGTCGCCACAGATGCCACTGAGAATGCCGATCGCCACGCTGCCGAGGATGCCTACCATGAACGCCATCAGGAGGGCTTCCTTCGCGGAGACCCAAAGGATTTCGCCGAGCTCGCCCGGCATGAGCGTGGCCTGCCGGCGTGACCGGAAGCGGGCGGGCGCAGGGGATGCTGAATCCGGGGGCATGGGCTTTTGTTTGGGGGACAATAGCGCCGAGCAGACGCCCGCCGCCAGTATAAAGGGGGGCCGGAGTTGTAACGGCCGTGCTGCGTATTGCGTGTTGCGCGTGGGGCGACTTCATGCACCACGCAACTCGGAACACGCAACACGGACTACTGCGGTTACTTCCGGCGGACCATGTAGTAGAGCACCGGCACGGCCATGCGGCTGATGAGCAGCGAGGCGATTTCCCCCGCCATGAGCGAGATGGCGAGGCCCTGGAAGATCGGGTCGGCCAGGATGACGCTCGCGCCGACGACCACCGCGAGCGCGGTCAGGAGCATGGGCCGGAAGCGCACCGCCCCGGCGTCCACGACCGCCTTGTCCAGCGCCATGCCCTGGGCCAGGCGCAGTTCGATGAAATCCACCAGGATGATGGAGTTGCGCACGACAATGCCCGCGCCGGCCATGAAGCCGATCATCGAAGTGGCGGTGAAGAACGCGCCCATGGCCCCGTGGGCCGGCAGGATGCCCACCAGCGAGAAGGGTATGGCCGCCATCACCACCAACGGAGTCAGGAACGAGCGGAACCAGCCGACCATGAGGATGAAGATCAGCACCAACACCGCGGCGAACGCCGAGCCGAGGTCGCGGAAGACCTCGATGGTGATGTGCCATTCGCCGTCCCACTTGATTGCCGGCTGGTCTTCGGTGAAGGGC
>DATKNZ010000006.1:0-7031 GCA_035541055.1 Candidatus Acidiferrum sp.
GAGGTCGTAGGTCAACTCCGGGTCCACGAGCGCGATCTTCGCCAGGAGCAGCGGGCTGCGCAGGCTGACTTTGACGCGGTGCGGCGGCGAGGCGAGCACGGCATTGCGGGTGACCTCGGAGCCGGTGCCGGCGGTTGTCGGGATGGCTATGAACGGGGCGGGAGCGCGGGTCAGCCCTTTGCCGCGGCCAATGACCTCCAGGTAATCAAGCAGGTCGCCTTCATTGGTGAGCATGGCGGCGATGGCCTTGCCGGCATCGAGCGCGCTGCCGCCGCCGAAGCTGATTACGAGATCGCAGTGTTCCTTTCTGGCGGTGGCGACGCCCTCCTGCACCGTCTCGATCTCCGGCTCGCCGGGCACTGAGAACACGGTCGGGGTGATGCCGGCTTCACGCAGCAGGGCAAGCAATGACTGGGCGCGGCCAGGCGTGCGGCCGGTGACGACCAGCGCGGCACGGCCCAGGTCCTTCGCCAGCGAGGGGAGCGTGCGCAGCGTGCCGGCGCCGAAGATGATGCGCGCGGCGGTGGCGAACTCGAAGGTCACTTTGGGGTTCAAGCTTTAGCCGTAGATAGAGGAAAGACGGTTAACGCAAAGACGCAAAGGTGTGGAAGGTCTTGGTTCACATTGTCGTAGCATTAGGTTCCGGAGCATGCAGCGGCCTGGTGGTCTCAACGGAATAATGCCTCGCAGGCTTTGCGCCTTTGCCCCTTTGCGCCTTTGCGTTGGAATTCAAGGCTTGCCTCACCAGCCCTGGTCATCGGGAAAGAGGTTGCTGAACTTCACGCTCGAGCGCGGCTCCGTCATCATGGAAGCGACGGCGTCCCGCCAGGCCTGGTAGTGGCGCGTTTCCTTATGGGCACCCGGGGCCTGCGCATCGCGATAGACCTCCACCAGCACGAAGCGGGTGGGGTCGTCCTGCTGCTGGGCGACGTCGAACCGCGCGATGCCCGGCTCCTTGATGCTCTCCCGGGCGTTGGCCAGCGTGACCTGCTTGAAGGCCTCGACGCATTCGGGCTTTACGTGAACATGGACATGAACGATCAGCATACTCATGGCGTGTCAACCTGCTAAAGGCTTCGAACTGTTCGACCCGAGAATGAGCAAGCCGCCAGCCCGCTTCAACTCTTTTGATCGCCCATCCTTCTCACTTGGTTTCGCAGGGACGCCTCGCCGAGGCGTCCGTCTCTGGCGCACGCGGACACCTCGGCGAGGCGTCCCTACCGGCTACCGCTTCATTGCCTCGGCATTGGTGGCACCGGTGGGTTTATAGAGGCCCGCTTTGATGAACGGCTCGAGGTAGGCCCCGTAGCCCTCCTTCTGCATGTCCTCGACGGGGATAAAGCGCAGCGAAGCCGAGTTGATGCAATACCGCAGGCCGGTCGGCCCCGGCCCGTCGTTGAACACGTGGCCCAGGTGCGAATCCGCCGTGCGGGACCTGACCTCGGTGCGGTCCATGCCGAAGGTATGATCAGGCCGCTCGACCACTTCCTGGCTCTTCAGGGGCTGGGTGAAGCTGGGCCAGCCGCAGCCGGAGTCGAACTTGTCAAGCGAGCTGAACAGGGGCGTGCCGGACACCACATCCACGTAGATGCCCGGCTTCTTGTTATCCCAGAACTCGTTGCGGAAGGCGGGCTCGGTGGCGGCGTGTTGCGTCACGGCGAACTGCATGGGAGTCAGCTTCTGCTTCAGCTCCTGCGCGGAGGGCTTGGAGTATTTGTCCATAACGGCGTTGGTAGATGCGGGCAAAGCCGCCGGCGGATTGCTGGCGGTCGTCTGCGATTGCGCGGGGGAGCAACCGGCCAGCAGCAAGGCCGCCAGCGCGGCAGCCGCGGCCAGACAGTTCGTTGTTCTCACCCGGTTCATGAAGAACCATAGCACATGGGGACGCGTGGGTGGAGCGCAGCCTTCAGCACGTGTCTATGCGGAAGACTTTTAACGCAAAGACGCAAAGGCGCGAAGGCGCAAAGGTCTTGGACTTCTCAATCCATGACCTCGAACGGCACTGTTTGTCTGGCATCACCGGGGACGTAGAAAGGGGCCTTCTCCCCTTTGCGTCTTTGCTCCTTTGCGCCTTTGCGTTGAATTCCGACTCATTGTTACGGCTGAAGGGGCTGCGCTCCTCCAGCACCGCGGCCTACCCATCCTCATGTCGTGTGGCGAAGTAGTCCCGTACGTATTGATGCATGAGGGGCTTGGCGGAGTTCCAGCGCCAGGCGCCGTGGTCATCCAGCGCGATGTCGGCGCCGGGGTCGAACTCGAACCTTTTGAACTCCTCGTGCCGGGAGGCGTATTTGCGGTCCTTCAGGTCGCCATGCCACAAGTGCACCAGCGTTCCTTCCAGGCCGCCGACGCTGCCGCGCACGCTCTGGAAGAGCGGCTTGGCCCAGGCAAGGTAGTGCTCGGCCCAGCGGGGGTTCATCTGCAGGTATTTGCAGCCGTAACCGAAACGCCCGAGCGCGGCGCTTACAATGGCCCGATTGCCGCTGCCCATGATGCAGGCGTCGTAAAAGCCATGCGCTTGGAGAACGTCGCGGCGTCCGGCCCATGCCAGCCCGGAGTTCCAGCCCTGCAAACGCATGTTCTGGTCCAGGACACCGGCGTCCACAGCCCCGGTGGCCAGGCCGTGCGCCAGCGAGTAGCCCGGGAAGCAGTTCTGGGGATGGTCCAGGTCTTCGGGCGCCGCGTCCCGCCCCAGCTCGCAAACATCCTGGAACGGCTGGGCCAGCACGCACTGCTCAAGCAGCTCGCTAGTGGCCTGCGCCCAGTCCGCGCGCTGGAAGACGACGTCGCAGTCCACCCAGGCGACGTTGCGGCAGGCGGGGGGCAAGGCGTTCAAGGCGAGGTTGAGCAGCCGCTCCTTTTGCCACATCACGTCACGGGCCTGCAACTGCAGCAGCACGTCCGCGTCGCCCTGGCGCAGCTCGAACTGGCCGTCGAAGGTTAGTTCGACCGTGATCAACGGCGCGATCATTCGCCCCCGAAACACGTGGTAGTTTTGCAGCCGGCGGTGATACCGCTGTGGGTTGAAATAGCTGGTGATGGCCCAGAGAGGCGCGTCCGGCAGTGCGGCGGCGCTCATGCTCGCGCTCCATCGGCGGGCGCCTCGGCCTTGCGGACCAGCGTAAGGCCGTCGAAGAAGGGGAGGTCGAACACCTGCAGGCCCGGGTCGCGCTTGAGCGTGTCCATGAAGCACTTCACCCGGTGCTCGTAAACGCAGCCCGGGCCGTAAACCCGCGATGGGCGCACGCGCACGCTGTCATGAAAGAGCGCGATGCCATTGGGCGCCAGTCGGCCGGCGAAGGCCTCGTAATCGAAGCGCGCCTGCTCTTCGGAATGATAGCCATCCACGAACAGCAGGCCCACGGGCGGCAGCGAACGGTAAGTATCGGTCTGGACGAACTGCTGCGTGGTCATGCAGAAGTGCCGCACGTTGCTGATTCCCAGCCCTTCGAAATGCTCCGCCACGGCTTTGGGAGCCTTCCAGAAGTCGTCCACCAGCGATGGGTCAATGAAATAGACCGTTCCCTTTTCCACGTTGTCCGCCAGCGCTTTGCCCAGGAGCAGCGGGACGAAGCCGCGGTAGGAACCAATCACGACGGCTGTCTGCGGGCGCAGCACACGCGCCAGCCCGTAGTAGAGCCAGCCGAGGCCGAGGTTCAAATCCTCGCGCCGCTGGCCGTGTCCCATACGGAGCAGTTCCGGGTTCTCGAATAGTCTGGCAACCCAATCATTCATAGTGCTGGGGTCGGGCGACTTGGATACTCGACCCCGCGAGGAAAGCAAGCGGGTTTTCGGGGCTTTTCGAATGGAGAGGGCCTTGTGTGCGCCCGTTATGGCCCTTGCGAGTGCCCGGTGTGTCTCCCATGTGGTCCGGGCCCCATGGGAGACACACCGGGCACTAACCGGGGCCTCGCACGGCCCACACCGGCTGCGCAGGGCGAAGAACTCTCTCGGCCGCCCGCCCGATTTCTAATGCACCAGCAGCGTTCCCTCGTGGCTAAGGGGCAGGAACTGACCGCCGCCGACGTATTCCAGCTCGACGGCGCTATCGGCGCCGCCGCTCAGGTAGCCTGCCGGACCCGCCGTCGTGGTGCTCTTCAGGACATAGACACCGCCGCGGGAGTATTCGCCCGCCACGAACGTGCCGGCGGCGGAGCAAGCCGTCGCCCTCCAGATAGTGCTGGTCAAATAGGGCGTCGCCGCGCGCCCCCAGGTTGCCCCGGCATCGGTGGAAAGCCAGAGCCCTTGGCCCTGGTCCGAACCGACAGCCAGGTGCGTGCCGTCGGCGGAGGACGCTGCCGAGAGCCAGCCATTGCTCGGGGCGCCGGCCAGCAGCCACGTGGCGCCCGAGTCGTTGGACACATAGACCTGCGCTCCGCCGGCGGCGAGCAGGCGGCTCCCGTCCGCAGACGAGGCCGCCGCGGTCCAGGAGTTTGTAGGGGCGCCGGCAGAGGGGGTCCAATTCGAGCCGAAATCACTCGACAAGTAGATCGCGCCCCCGAGGGCCACCGCGACCAGGTGCGAGCCGTCCGTGGAGGAGGCGAGGCCGGTCCAGTTGGTGACGGGGGCGGTTGCGGACTGGAACCAATTGGAGCCGTAGCTCAGGGAAGCGTAGATCCCGCCGGTGTTGGCCACCGCGGCGAAGTGCGAAGCATCGCTCGAGCAGGTCATGCCCGACCAGATAAGGGAGTTGGTAAAGACTTCGGTAAAGTTTGTGCCGAAGTCCGTGGACAAGTAGATGCCGCCGCCGGCTGGCGCGGCCAGCGCCAGGCGGCTGCCATCGGCGGATTCGCAAAGGTAAGCATCGGGCTGGCCGCCCGGGAGCGAGGTCCACGTAGCGCCCCCATCCGCCGAAACGTCAATCCCGCGTTTGCCTGATATCGCCAAATGGAGACCGTCAGGGGAAGAGACCGCGGACACCCAATTGGCTGACGGCGATGCGGGGGCGAGGCTCTGCGTCCAGGGGGCCAGCGGCCCCAACACGTTGTTCGCCAGGACTAATTGCCCGGCGTTCTGGGCCAGTTGCCACCCATAGCCGGAGCAGCCGACGGCCATGCGGTCGCCAATATTTGGCGCCGCCGGGAGAGTAACCGTCACCGCTTGCGAGGTGTTCGTCACGAGATAGGCGGTATTCGGAGCCGCCTGCGCGGCCAGGCCGGAGACCACCTGCCATGTCAGGGCGCCGGCCAAGTTGGTCAATCCGGCACCGCTGCCGGAGAACGCGCCGGTGAACCGGTTGGCCGGATTGTTGAAGCTCAGCGCGTTGCCGTAGGCGCCGGCGGAAAGCCCGCCGGTGACCACGCCGCCCGCAGTGATCGCATAAGGCGTGGGCGTGAGCAGTTGGCGGGCGGACAGCGTGACGAAGCCCGCCGCGCCATTGGTGCGCACGGCGATCTCCAGCCACCGGGGGGCGCCGGTGAAGACTCCGCCGCCGAAGTCCGGCGTGATGGTAAACAGGCCGTTGCTGACGGCGATGGCAGAGTTGGTGAGCGGCCCGGCGATGACGTTGGTGGGCAGACTCGCAGAATCGTAAATGGTGGTCCGGAAGTCATACGTGCCGCTGGCGGGTTCTCCGCCGGAGGCAAGCTGGCCCTGGTAGGTGAAGGCGGTGCCCTGGCCGCGGCTGGAGAGTGGGTCCAAGACCAGGCAGGCGGCTGCCGCCAATAGCCCGCAAGCTTTCAAGTTCATCATGTCTCGATCCAAATGCGCCGAGGCCAATGCCATCGGCTGGCTTGCGTATGGTGGTAGCAAAAGACCCTTCCACAGGCCTGGGCTTCGTGCAACCGGCGGGCTGAAGCAGACACGGATCGCACGAATTGCCGCGAAGCGGGGGGCTGCAGGCCGGCCGTTCCAAAACAACGCTTGTTCTCGCGCCCGGCAATCCAATAGCCTTGCCGCGTGGATGCAATCCCACGATCACGGATTGCCCGTGACCCGGTCTGCCCAGAATTTATGAAGACGACAAAGCTCTCCTTCAGCAACACCTCGGTCCTGCTGGTTTCCGGCAGTCTGCTCCTCGCCCTGGCCAGCGGCTGCGCGGCCCCCCGGCACGCCCACTCGACCCCGCAATGGCCGGCGAGCCAGGTCTCGTCCTCGGACCAGCCCGACCCCAATTGGCTGGACCACGACCGTGACCGCCCGCAGCCGCGCGTGATCGTGCCGGCCACTCCCGGCTCGCAAGCGCAGCCCGGCAAGCCGCCGTCCGATGCCACAGTCCTGTTCGACGGCACTGACCTCTCGAACTGGTGCAGCATGGACGGCAGCCCGACCAAATGGATTATGGGAGACGGCTACATGGAATGCGTGAAAGGCAGCGGCTACGCCCGCACCAGGCAGAACTTCGGCGACTGCCAGCTCCATGTGGAGTGGGCCACGCCGGTGCCCGCGCACGGCGAGGGACAAGGCCGCGGCAACAGCGGCGTCTTCTTCGGCCTGGATCGCTACGAGGTGCAGGTGCTGGATTCATACCAGAGCAAGACTTACGCCGATGGGAGCGCGGGCGCGATTTACGGGCAATACCCGCCGCTGGTGAACGCCTGCCTGCCTCCCGGCGAATGGCAGATCTACGACATCATCTACACCGCCCCGCGTTTCAATGCCGAGCGAAAGCTGATCGCGCCCGCGCGGATGACCGTCTTCCAGAACGGCGTGCTCATTCAGAACAATGTCACGCTGACCGGCCCCACGGGCTGGCTCGAACGCGCGCCCTATCAGCCCCACCCCGAGAAGCAGCCCATCTCGCTGCAGGACCACGGCAACCCGGTGCGCTTCCGCAATATCTGGGTGCGCGAGCTGGGCAAGCCGGGCAAGAAGGAGTTCACGCTGGCCGGCAGCCTGCTCGACACGTACACCGGCCAATACGGCGCTATCGAGATTGCCCGCGACGGCGACCAGTTGGTGGCGACGGTGGGCGGCGTGCGGTTCCTGCTATTTGCCGAGTCGCCCACAAAGTTCTTTGCGAAGACGACGGATGTGCAGATCGAGTTCCCCGAAGGCGGGCACGGCAAGCCCACGCGGCTGATCTGGTCCGT
>DATKNZ010000007.1:0-2660 GCA_035541055.1 Candidatus Acidiferrum sp.
GTGGATTTCAGCGCGGCCCTGGGGCCGAACACGATCGTGGCTCTGCCCATCGGCGGCAACGGCAAGACGCCGCTGGACGATCTATACGTCGCGAGCATCTACAACTCGCCCGACCCGAACCAGGCCACCCTCCTGCGCAACGACGGCGCCGAGCTTCCCAAAATCACAGACCTGCCCTTGACCGGGGCCAGCGCGCGCGGAAATCGCCTGGCTCTGAAAGCCGGCGCGTCCGAGATGCTCTGTGTGCTCGTCCGCGACCAGGGCGCCGATACACTGCGCGTGCAGGATTTGGCCAGCGGCAAATCGGTCGAGGTCGCCACCGTCCCGGGCCTGCCTTCCGGGTCGGATTACGCCGTAGGGAACTTCCGCGGCCTGCCGCTGCCCGAGTTCCTCTTCTACAAGCCGGGCGCCAATAGCCTCAACGTGCGGCCTGTCGAGGAATCCACGCCCGGCAAGTTCGAGATTGGGAAAGGCGACAGCTTTGACTTAGGCCAGCCGATTCTCCGTGCCGTGACGCTCGACCAACCCGCCGGGCAAAGCCTGTTTGTCATCTTCGGAGAAGGCAAGACCGCGGCGCTGTACAGCTTCGACGGCGTCAGAGCACCCGTCCAAACCCAGGCGTTCACGGCCACAAACTCCCTGTTTACCTTTGCCGCCAGCCTGCCGGGCGGTTTCGTAGCGTTCTCCCAGCCTGCGGACGGCAAGTTCTCCACCCGCTACCAGGTTTACAAAGCTGCCGGCAACACCTACACAGCCGGGACATTCGGCAGCCTTCCTTCACTCGCCGACAATGACAACATCACTATCCCGGACATCCACGCCCGCATCGTGGCCAATACCAAGGTGAAAGAGGAGAGCGAGATGAAGCCCTACACCAACACCATCCCCGGCACGCAGGTCGCCTACTCCATGGTCCCGATTCCGGGCGGCGACTTCGTCATGGGCAGCCCCGATTCCGAAAAGGGCCGCAAGCCCGACGAAGGCCCGCAGCACAAGGTGAAAATCGAGCCTTTCTGGATGGGACAATATGAGATCACGTGGAACGAGTATGAGCTCTTCATGTATCCGGACGAGGAGCACCGCATGCGGGGGACCTTGCCGACCGATGCCGCCGGCGACAAGCTGGCCGATGTCGTGACCCACCCCTCCAAGCCTTACGTCGAAATGAGCTTCGGCATGGGGAAGGACGGCTACCCCGCCATCGCCATGACCCAGCACGCCGCGAACAAGTATTGCCAATGGCTCAGCGCCAAAACCGGCCAGTTCTATCGCCTGCCCACCGAGGCCGAGTGGGAATACGCCGCTCGTGCCGGCACAACGACCACTTACTTCTTCGGCGACGACGCCTCCAAGCTCCCCGAATACGCCTGGTTCGAGCAGAATAGCGACTTCAAGTACCAGAAGGTCGGCAAGAAGAAGCCCAACCCCTGGGGCCTTTACGACATCTACGGCAACGTCGTCGAATGGTGCCTGGACCAATATGACCCCGATTACTACAAGTCCTGCTCCGCCTCCAGCGAAGTGACCGAGCCCTGGAACAAAGCCACCAAGCCTTACCCGCACTCGGTCCGCGGCGGCTCATGGGACGACGAGGCCACGATGTGCCGCAGCGCCGCCCGCCGCGGCTCCGATCGCTCCTGGAAACAGCAGGACCCGCAGTTGCCCAAGAGCATCTGGTATTTCTCCGACGCCCAATGGATCGGCTTCCGCATCATCCGGCCGCTCAAAGTGCCCCCGCCGGAAATGATGCAGAAGTATTGGACCAGCGGCGTGGAAAAAGACTGAGTCACAAACCACAACAATAGAAAGGCCCTATGCAAGACGCTTCGAACCAAAGTCCGTCCTCGGCGATCACCCGCCGTCAATTCCTCAAGAACTCAACCATAGCCGCTTCCGCCGCGGGGACCGGCCTGCTCGCCGGCTGTGCCCGGCACAAGCAAACCACAGCGGCCACGGCTGCGGCGGTGGCGGCCCCCGCCATCGCTCACGCCCAGGCCAAGCAAAGCATGAATGCCGTCGTCATCGGCGTCGGCGGTCGCGGCAGTGGGGCTGGAAGCAACTTTAATGAGGCCGTCAAAGCCGCCGGAGTGGACGGCAAGATCGTCGCCGTCGCGGACCTCTTCCCGGAAGCTGCCCGCAAGGGAGCAGAGACCTTCGGCCTGCCCGAGGACAAGGCCTTCAGCGGCTTTGACGCCTACCAAAAGGTCCTCGCCCTGCCCGACGTGAATTACGTCATTCTCGCCACCCCGCCTGGCTTCCGCGCCTCCCATTTCAAAGCGGCCATTGATGCGGGCAAGAATGTCTTCATGGAAAAGCCCGTCGCGGTGGATGGGCCCGGCTGCCGCATCATTTACGAGGCCGGGGACCTGGCTAAGCAGAAAGGGCTCAAGGTAGCCGCCGGCACCCAGCGGCGTCACCAGGCCGCATATATCGAGACCATCAAGCACATCCAGGGCGGCGACATCGGCGACGTGGTTGCCTTGCGCGCCTACTGGGTCAACGGCGGCCCCATCTGGCACCGCGGCGACCAGGGCGACACCGAGTTGGAGCGCCAGATCCGCAACTGGTATCACTACATCTGGCTCTGCGGCGACCACATCTGCGAGCAGCACGTCCACAATCTCGACGTCTGCAATTGGATCATGAACGACCACCCCGTG
>DATKNZ010000008.1:0-2146 GCA_035541055.1 Candidatus Acidiferrum sp.
GGCCAACCCCGGATTGGGGATCGGACGCAGTTCAAATCGCTCACACCCCCTAAGGGGCAGTTCAGGCCCATCATTACTGCATGAAACTGCGTCCGACCCTCACAACAACCGGACAGCCGTGGGGTCGACCCACATGGGAGATACACGCGGCACTCTCCAGAGTCTCGGCAGGCCCACGCGCCGGAAGAGCCTCCAAATCAATTGCTTACGAGATAGCCGCCCGGCCGAGCCCGGACGGGTTACAATCCGGAGGCAGCTTTACAGTGGCGAGCACGCCGGGGTTCGGCGACCATAGCCTCACACGCCCCGATGCTCGTCCAAAACGGCAGGCTGGTCGGGGCCGGAAAGACTACACCTGTATGAAAACTGCACAACTCGTGTTCATCGGCATCAAGGGGTCGGTAGTCGCGCTCAACCGAGCCACGGGCCAGCAGGTTTGGGCTACCCACCTGAAGGGCTCAGACTTCGTGAATGTCGTCTTGCTCGACGGCAGCATCCTGGCGACGTGCCGTGGAGAAGTGTTCTGCCTGGACCCGCTCACGGGTGTGCTCAAGTGGCACAACCCATTGAAGGGGTTTGGCACCGGCTTGGCGACCATCGCCGCCGAAGGCGCCGCCGGCTCGTCCAGCGCCCCTGTGCTGGAGGAGAAGCGCCGCCGGGACGAGCAAGCCGCGAGCGCGGGGGCGGTCGCGGCTACAGCCGCAGCGAGTTCCTAGGGGTGCGCTACGACGTAGGCGGTGATGCCGCCCAGTATTTGGGGCAGGAAATACGCCGGGCCGCTTTGGTAGAACACTTGTCCGTTGATGGTGACCGGCGCAGCCCCGGGCGGCAGTCCGTTGACCACCGCGCCCATAGGCGGCGGCACAACCGCGAATCCGCCCGCCACTTCCAGGTAGAACGCTCCACCCGCATAGAAGTAGTGCGATCCACCCACGGTGATGGGCTCCGCTCCCGGCGGCAGCACGGGCACAATGGCGCCTATGGGCGGCTGAACGGCCACATAGCCCCCAACCGGGGTGGGCTGGAAATAAACGCCGCCGTAGTAGTCATAGCCTACGCCCCCAGCCGAGACCTGGACGTAGCCGGCCGGCAGCACGCCCAGCCTTACACCGGGGTGGAAGCTATCCCAGTAAAAGCCGTGGCGGCGCTCCGCTTCGTAGTCCCAAGTCCTCGGGGCAGCCGCATGATAGGGTTCCACGCGCGCATGTTCGACAGGATGGGCCACAACGGCCCGGTTGGGCTCGACCACGGGCCGGCCATGCTCCACCTCGTGGTGGGCGACCTCGGGTTCCCGCACTGCGTGATTATTGCCCCGCAAGCTGCCCCAATCCGCGCGCGCGGCGGGCGCAAGAGCGCCGACGGCGGCCAGTGCGGCCAAGGTAGCGAGCCGATGATAGGGTGAGAGTCTGGTTTTCATACAACTACTTTGATTTTGGGGCAGCCAGCGCTTTGCCGGACCCGCCCTCGTTCATTCGGGTCTGTGCTGAGCGCATCTCGACTTGCATCGCTCCACGCGGCGCCTCGAACTCGAAGTCGGAATCGGAAATGCGCTCGGTTATATTCCATACCGTGATCAGGGCGGTGAACTCGGGCGCCCCTTCCTCGGTCTTGTGGGTGATAACGAACTTCCGTATCAGGGGCTGCGGGCCGTCCTGGATCCACACCTGCCAGTCCACATTATCCTGGGTGAACGCCAGGTGATGGCAGTCCACGCCCAGCACCGGCGAGAGGCCGTAGTAAGCGCCCGTCACCACTTTGGCCGTCGCGTTCTTGTAAGGGTCGCTCACGGCCAGGTCAATCAGCGGCAGGTCAATGCCCAGCTCGTCATGCGCTTTGTCTATGGCGGCATCGAGCGTGCCGGGCATGGGCGCCATGCTGAAGACGCCGGGCTGCTTGTCCAGGACGGTCAGGGACTTGCCGTCATACCAGAAGCCGCGCTGGCTGTGCGGCGAGGCGATGTCCATGTGGAACCGGTTAGGCCGCTTGACCTCCATGTTGACCGTCCGAGCGAACTGGAGCTTCTGCCCGGAGGACGTCACATGCTCGCGCCAGATCTCGGCCGTCAGGCCGAAGTACGGCATTTCCTGCAGGTATTGACAAGCGCTGGCCAGGATCCTTTCCGCCTGGGGCGCCACGTTGGTTTGGG
>DATKNZ010000009.1:0-9538 GCA_035541055.1 Candidatus Acidiferrum sp.
GGAAGACCATGCCTTTCTTGAGCAGCCAATCGAGCACCCCGCGCGCTTCAGTATCGGTGACCTGCTGCATCGCCGCATAGAGCGTGGACTGGCTCAGCCGCTCCTTGAACACGCCTGTCGCGTGGAGCAAATCGTCGGGAACAATGGCGTTGAACATGCCCATGCAGCCTTCGTCAAAGACACCCATGACGGCCTTCCGTTGGCGGAACTGGCGCGCGATCCGCCTGCCGAACTGCTCGTCGGCCAGCGGCAGTTTCAGCAGCCGCAAGTCCCGCACGTGGCTCTGGTCATGCGTGACCACGCCTTCCTCCAGCCATTGGCGCAGCCCGCTCTTGAAAAACTCGTCCCGGAAGTCCTCACTCCAGAGCGTACTGTAGCGCACGCCCGCCTTGGTGAGCGAGCCGTTCAGGTTCAGCATGCCGACCAGCCCCGGCCAGGTGCCGCTCCAATTGGCCGCCGTCAGGATAGGCCCTCGATGCGTCGTCAGCCCGGCCAGCACGTGATGGCTGTATTGCCAGACCGACTCCGCGACGATCAGCGGCGCCTGCGGGTCGAGCTTGCCGAAGACCTCGATGCCCATCCGCTGCGAATCAATGAACCCGTGCTTCTTCTTCGAGTCCACCGGATGGGCCCGCACGACGGTCCAGCCCTCGACCCTCAGCGCTTTGGCCAGCGCCGCCTCCATCTTTGCCTGCTCGGGCCAGCACTGCTGGTTGGCGGCAAGGCGAAGGTCGCCGCTGGAAACGAGGTAAACGTGTCTGGGTGCGAGAGATTTGGTCGTCTTCATAGTTCTGCCTGCAAAAGCTGGGTGAAGCTTATAGCATGCGGACAATCCGGCGGCAAGAAGGTCCACGAGTAGCCCCCGCTGAGCGCATCTGGAAAGTACCACCGCGCGCCAGCCACCCAAATCCGAAATCCGAAGCCCGAAATCCGAAACAATACTAAATAGGCAAGGGGAAATGTCCAAAACCACCGCGGGCGAAGCGTTTGGGGCCTTTTACCGTTGGAGCATTTGGATTTGTTTCGGATTTCGGGCTTCGGATTTCGGATTTGCACTGCTCGGGACAGTGCTAGCATCGAGGTGCATCCGCTGCCGCCTGAATACGGCCCGGGCCCGCTCACTTCACCAAATCCAGTATCTTCTTGAATTCCGGCGTGCCTGCCTCTCCGAGCAATTCAAACAGCAGCATCTCCGTCGAGGCAATCACCGCCCCAGCCTCGCGCATGCGCTCCAAACCCAAACGGCAGTTCTCCGACGTGCGCGACGACACCGCATCAGCCGCGACGAACACCCGCATCCCCTTGTCCAGCAGGTCCAGACAGGTCTGAGTCACGCACACATGCGCCTCGATCCCGCAAAGAATCGCAACCGCGGCGCCGGTCGCCTTGAGAGCCTCGGCAAATCCCCCTGCCCCACAGGCGCTGAAAGCCATTTTCTCGAGCGGCGCAAAGCCGGGGATGGCCGACGCCACCTCCGGCACCGTCGCGCCGAGCCCCTTCCGGTACTGCTCTGTAGCCAGCCTCGGCACGCCGAGTACCGCGGCGCCCTTGATCAGCCGCACCGTGTTCTGCACCACGCGCTCCCGCTCCGACATCGCCGGCAGCAGGCGCTCCTGCACGTCCACCACCACCAGCGCGGCTTGGGCGCGGCTTACACGACGGGGCTGGGCTTGCATGATTGCCCAGCCTCAGAACTGCGTGTCTGCCTGCTCCAGCACGCCCAGAATCTTATCAAAAGCGCTGCGGATATCCGCGAGGTTCTGCAGATCCACCGTAAACCGCCCGTCTCCATTGGGCCGGGAGAGGGCGTGCCCATCCGAGAACAGAATATCAGCAACCCGTTGGCTGTGGTGGGTGCGGGGCTTAATCCCGTAGAGCGCCAGGTCCGGCGGGCACAGGAACATCGTATCAATGGCCAAAGCCTGGATAGGGACTCCGTTCCGGTTAAGGCCCAGGTGATCGAGCTGGAGATGGTCCGGCGTGGCCAGACTGCCGGGTGGGTCGAACAGCAGCGTGTTGCCGGCATGGCGATAATAATAGCTGCTCTGGGCCTGGCTCGTGCCGACCTTCGCCAGCTCCGCATTCGCGTCCAACGGCTGGTCGCTCCCCGGGCAGAACAACACCTTGGGCTGCCCGCAAAGCTGCTGGGGCAGCATCAGCCCCAACCCCACCGGCGCCCCGCTCTGCAACGAAATCAGGCTAGTGGGCGCCCCCGTGGACGGGTAAAAATCGGCGGGATTGGTGAACGGCGGCGCCTTGGGCCCGTAGGGTATCTTGCCCTCGTTATCCGAGGCGTAGCTTTGCACGGCGATGCCCAACTGCCGCAGGTTGGAGATGCACGCCGCCTTCCGGCTCTTCTCCCGCGCTGATGCCAGCGCCGGCAACAGCAGCGCCGCCAGCAGGGCGACGACGGCAATCACCACCAGCAGCTCGACCAGCGTGAAGGCCTGCCGGTCGGAAGCCGGGTTCTTCAGCCGTCGCCGCCCGCGCAAGGTATGCCAGCGCATGATGTAGTGTGCCTTTCCGTCAAGGTTGGCACACCCCCCTGCGAAGCGCAAGGCACCCGCGCGTGCCGCTAAGTTCGTCGCAGTCTCGCCAGGAATCCAGGGCTGCCCGCCGCTACCAAAAGCTTGTAACCCCCAGTGCCCGTGGGACTTGTGCAGTCCATCGCGCGGCCTCCGTGCCGTAGTTCGTCCCTACCCCCTCCCTATGCACGCAGGTAGCTCACCATAGAACCTCTAACTTGAAGTTAGAGGTTCTACGGTGAGGTACCGGCGTGTATAGGGAGAGGCTGCGGAGATATGCCGGTTCGAAACCTGCTGGCAGGGCGAAACGCCTGCCCTGCTTTAAGCGGCATATCTCAGGCCAATTTCGTGCTGGCTGCGGACGCCGGGTGGGTTACCCTGCGTCAGCGCCTCATATATGCCTCTGCCGCCGCCGTGTACCAGCTTCTACGCGCAAACCCGCGCCGCGCAGAAGGTGCTGGTGGTGGACCTGGGCTTCCTGGGCGACACGGTGCACCTGGTGCCTTCGCTTTGGGAACTCAAGCGGCACTACCCCGGCTGCGCCCTGCACGTGCTGACCTCGACGGTGGGGGCGGAAGCCCTGCGCCTGGCGCCGTGTCTGGATCGCGCGTGGGGGATCGAGCTTTACCCGGAGAAGCGCACGCTCGGCGAGCAATGGCAGGTGCTGCGCGCCCTGCGCCGGGAGCGCTTCGACGTGGCCTATAACTTCAGCGGGGCGGACCGGACCATCCTGATGACGGCGTTGACAGGGGCGCGCTGGAAGGTCGGACACGAGGCGGGGCGCAGGCACTGGTGGAACCGGTGGCTCATCCCGAACTGGGTGCCGCGGCAGAGCAGCGAGCTGCCGGTATGCGAGCAGCGCCGGGCGGTGCTGGCAGCCTGCGGCTTCGAGCTCGCGCCGGCGCGATTTGACCTGCGCCTGCCCGATGAGGCCACAGCCTGGGCGGCGGCCAACGTGCCCGAGGGTGCGCTGCACTTCTCGGTAAGCGCCAGCACGTTTCGCAAAGAGTGGCCGCTGGGACATTGGGTTGAATTGACCCGGCGGTTGCTGCGGGATGATCCCCAAGTGCGTATTATGGCGACCGGCAGCGCCGGCGAAAGGGAGAGGGCGCGGCTGCAGGAACTCACGACGGCCGTCGCCAATCCCGGACTGCAGACGTTCACGGGCCTTAGCGTGGCGCGGCTTGGCGCCTTGCTCGGGCGGTGCGCGCAACACGTTGGGGGCGACTCCGGCGTGCTGCACCTCGCCGCGGCTTTGGGCGTGCCGACCGTGTCCATCTTCCGTGATTATCCCGGGCTGCACGAATGGCTGCCCCGCGGCCCGCAGCACCGGCACCTGACGGCACCCTGTGCGTGCCCCGAGGAGCTGCGGGATTCCTGCCGCGCCCGGCTAACCGCCGAATGCCTGGAGCGGCTCACGCCCGAGGCGGTGGTCTCACTCCTGTGGACACCAGCCACAATTAGCTCGCCCGCGCGCCCGGTGCCCTGAATATTGCCGCGACACAATGCTCAACACGCGATAGACATATGCCCGCAGAAGAACGCGTCCTTTGCTTCGAACGGAAGCTGCTGGAGGACCTTGGCCTGTTCCAGGGGCTAAGCTTCGAGGTCGAGAAATACCTGCCCGTTCTGACCTCGCCCTCGCAGCTCGTGTATTTAAATCGCACCGAGGCGGAGCAGAACCGCCGCTACAAGCAGCTCATCCCTTACGTCCTGCTCATTTGCGACGGCAAGGTCCTGCGCTATCGCCGTGGCCGCGGCGGGCAGGAGACGCGCCTGCACGGCCTATACTCTGTCGGGGTCGGGGGCCATATCTCCGATACGGACGACGGCTTGTTCTCGAAGGACGTCGGCTACCGGGATGCCATGAGGCGCGAGCTTAAGGAAGAAGTGGACGTGGAGGCAGTGGACGAGAAGGCCGTGGGGTTGATCAATGACGACAGCACGGATGTGGGATATGTGCACTTCGGCGTCGTGCATATCATGCATGTGAAAGCGGAAAAGGCCGCAGGCCGGCGCAGCGGCATTGTCGGCCCGGAGTTCATCCCCACCGCGGATGCCGTTAAGAACGCCGCGAATTACGAGTCCTGGTCTCGCTTCTGCCTGGAGCACCTGGACGCACTGCTGACCAAGGCGGCGGGACTATCTGGCTAGCCTGGTCTGAAAAGGCGGCCCGCGACGTATAACAGCGCTCCTGCCGAAGCCAGCGAGGCGCCGGCAATGGTATAAGCCAGGGGCTTGCCGTGTGTGAGTTTCTGCAGCGATCGCTTCCACCTCTCCGCCAGAAGGCCGCTCTGGCCGTAATACATCTCCACGTCATGAGTGTAGCGACGTGAATCGTCGGGTGAGACTGGTTCGGTTGCATTAGGCGCGCCGGCATTTCTCTGGCGGTCAACGCGATCCTGCACCACCCAGATAGAGACAGCGCTGCTGAGACCTATGACCAGGATAACCACAGCCACCAGGCGGAGCTTGAAGCGCGTGCCGGCCGAGTTGAGTGAAGACAGCACGTCGCGGAGGCAAAGGAAGAGCGCGAGGAAGTCGCGCCCTTCGTTGAAAGAGACTCGGACGCCGACTACAGCCTGCTCTTACCTTCCCGGCGGGCCTTGGCCCAGCGGGCTTTGGCCAGCGCCGATAAGCGGGCCCGGCCTTCAGGGGTGAAGTTTCTCTTGCGCCGCCGCGGGCGATGGTTCCCCTGCGCTCCCGCACGCGCCGCCATTCGCTTGGCAACGCCCGCGCGGATGTTCGCCAGGCCCTGGGCGCTGAGCCGCCGCTTGCGTCCGCCGCGGCCCGACCCTGGCGGCCTGCCTCTCCTTGCGACTGGCTGTGCCTGGCCCCCCAGAAGCTGACTCAGTTCCCTTTGCAGGGACTGAATTCTTTCCTGTAGGTCCGCTGCGTGCCGTAACTGTCCCGGTGTTAACATTGTGATTGAATTCATGTCCGCTCAATGTGCTCTAACTTATACGAAAGGCCAAGTGAATTATTGCACTTTGTCAGAGAAAGGGTGCATCTCACTTTCTGCGCACCGGCACGGCTGATCTCATTAACACCCCGCTTCAGCGGGGTGGAAGTGGGTGCAACGGCGCCACAGCCGCTTTAGCGGCTTACCCGCAGGCGATAAACCGCTAAAGCGGTTGCCGGGCGTGGGCCGCTCCTCCACCCCGCTGAAGCGGGGTGTTAATGAAATTCGCGGAGCCACAGCGCCTTAGGGAGACGTGCGCGCTCCTCAGAAACTGGGGATGCCCCCTCAGAGAAAGGTTATGACGTCCCCGGGTAGCTATTCAGGTAGTAGCGTAAGCCTCTGGCTTGCGCGCGTCCCGGCAACTCTCTGGGTTGCCGCACAGGACGCGCCACTTGAACAATCCAGAGGATTGTCGGGACTATTGCAAGCCGGAGGCTTACGCTACTGCGCCTCCGCTACACCGAGTTAACTCCCGGCTATCAGCGCTTTGGCCTTGGCCAGGGCCTCGTCCAGCTTCGCAACGTCCTTACCCCCGCCCCGCGCGTTGTCGGGACGGCCTCCGCCTTTGCCGCCGACCATGGGTGCAATGCCTTGAATGAGTTTCCCCGCCTGCACTTTCTTAGTGAGCTCAGGAGAAACAGTCGCCACCAGGGCCACGGCGCTGTTGGCCACACCGCCTAACACGACGACACCCTTGAACTGGCCCTTCAACGCGTCGGCTGTGGATTGCAGGAAGTCGCCGTCGGCAGCGCCAAGGTTCTCTACGATGGCGGGCACTGAGCCGAGAGTCTGGGCTTTGGCGCCGAGGGCTCGGGCGATTTCACCCGCCTGCTTTTGCTGCATGCCCTTAAGCTGCTTCTCCAGCTCCTTTTGCTGGGCAAGCAAGGACTCGATCTTCTTCTCCAGTTCACCCACCGGGGAGTTGACCTTCCCGGAGAGAGTCTTAATGAGTTGCAATTCTTCGTTGGCCCGCTTGTAGGCTTCCAGCCCGGAGACCGCCTCGATGCGCCGAATGCCGGCGGCGATGGCCGACTCCGCGGCGATGCGGAATAGTCCGATCTCACCCAAAGCGTGAGTATGCGTGCCGCCGCACAGCTCCATCGAGTAGCCGTTGAGGGCGCCGGGCTTGCCCCCGATCTGCACGACGCGCACGATATCACCATACTTCTCTCCGAAGAACTGCATGATGTCCTTGCGGTCTTTGATGTCCTTGTAAGCGACCTCGGTCCAGGTCACTGGCGCATTCTCCAGGATGCGTTCGTTGACGAGGCGTTCGACATCGGCCACCTGCTGCGGGGTGAGCGGCGCACTGCTGAAATCAAAGGTGAGCTTCTCCGGGCCAACGTAGGAGCCCTTCTGCGTGGCATCCTTGCTCACGACCTCGTGCAAGGCCCAGTGCAGCAGGTGCGTAACAGTATGATGGCGCTGGATGGCTTCGCGGCGGGGGCGATCTACAGAGAGGGTAACAGTGCTACCGGGAGCGGGCGCCTCGGGGGAATCGCCAATAGCCGATCGCCCATCGCCAAGGTCGAGAAAGTGCAGCCATGCGTCGCCGGCCTTCTGGGTATTGGTGACGCGCCAGAGTTCGCTGCCGTGTTCCAACTCACCCGTATCTCCGACTTGGCCGCCCATTTCGGCGTAGAAGGGCGAGCTGTCGAGGATGACGGCGGTCTTGTCCTTCACGCCGACAACTTCGAGCACCTTGGCTTGCGCCGCCAGCTTTTCGTAGCCGACGAACTGGGTAGGCGTGGTGGTCTCGACTTGAGAGAGTTCAATGACTTGTTTCTTCTGGGCGGCACGAGCGCGGGCCTTCTGCTCTTCCATGAGCTTGTTGAAGCCGGCGACATCCACGGTCAGGCCGCGCTCGCGGGCCATCAGCTCGGTGAGGTCGAGGGGGAAGCCGTAGGTGTCGTATAGCTCAAAGGCTTGTGATGCTCTGATGCGCGGGACATGCGACCGCACTTCTGATAACGCCTGCGCCAAACCGCTCAGCTGCTCATACAGGGTTTGGAATTCATCCATGCGGTAAGAGCGATGATGGTTGTATTGCCACTGGTTGAAATAGAAGCCGATGGGTTTAGCAAACTCTCTTAAGCTGGCTTCGGTGGGTGTGAGGTCCCGTGCATCAATGTCTGGCCTTGGTGTAGCTCGCAGTGATTCGCCCATAACCAGCGCAGCCTTCACCAGTCGTGGAGGAAACCAGCTTTGGGCGCTTGGTGCCGGCGGATTCCACGGTTTGACATCCTTAAGTTGGGTTTGCAACTCATGCTCAATTGCCTTCAATTCCTCGACGGCTTGGTTAGCCTTGCCTTCACATTCGGCTTGCAACGCGTGCGCCTGAATGGCGGCATCCGCATGCTCGGTGAATTTCTTGATGCCGAAGTCTAGTGTCTTATTAAACGCCTCCTCTTCCCGCTGTATGGCCTGTTCAATGTAGTCGTGCTTGGCACGGATTTCAGGGAAGACGTCGCCCATGGTGTCGGCCAGGACGGAAACGAGCTTGTAGAAGAACGGTTCGTGGAAGCCTAGGGTGCGACCGTAGCGGACGGCCCGGCGAAGGATGCGCCGCAGGACGTAGTTACGGTCGGTGTTTCCGGGCTGGATGCCGTCGGCGATGGCGAAGCTGAGGGTGCGGATATGGTCGGCGATGACGCGGAAGGCGACGTCGAGTTTCTCCTGCTCGATCTGTGCATGGGGAGCGCACGCGCCCTCGCGTGCAGCCGTCTGCGCCCTCGCAGACGGCTCGGCGGGTCGAATCGGCGAGCCCATGGATTGAGACACGCGAGGGCCCGCGTGCTCCCCGCTCCGATCCGGGGTCCACAACCACGAGTAGTCCTCTGTCAGCGGAACTACGCCGGACTCCCATGGATTGCGGCAGATGTAATGGAACTTCTCTTCCAGATCGGACTGACCACGAATCATGCGGTCCATCGATTCCTTTTCCCAGACCGCTCCGGTTTGGCCGGCGGCCTTGTTGATGTTATGAGCGCTGGCGGACTTGATGCCTTGCAGGATATCGCTTACGGACCAGAACACTGGCTGGGCATCGTTGCCTCGCGCCTTGATTTGCGGTTCGAAGAGAAGGTGAACATGGTCAGGCATCACGCAAGCGGCATAGAGTTGGCACTGATGGTGCTGGTGAGCATGCAACACGCTAGCAAGGACGATGTCCCGCTCGGATGGGTTGAGTTGGCGGCGTGCCCTGGTTGAAAAGGAGACCATGTACTTGGCCCACGGCCGCTCGAAATGCGGCAGGTTGCGCCTCGAATACTTCGGTTCGGATGTCCCGGCGACCATCGGCGAGGGCGCCGATTGCGACACGCGAGGGCGCGTGTGCTCCCCGTACGCTTCGCGCCCGGCGTGGGCACCCGGAAGGGTGGATCCGTATGTCTTCCCGCTTAGCTTCTCCAGCTTGTCGAACAGCGGGCGGAAGATATCCGTTTCGTAATTGGAGATGGTGCGGCTGAAGTCAGTGAAGTTGCGGGTATTCTGTATGATACCGGTCACGCGCTCGAAACCCATGCCGGTGTCCACGTGCCGGGCGGGCAAGGGACTGAACGTGCCGTCCGGGTTGGCGTTGAATTGGATGAAGACGAGGTTCCAGATTTCGATGCAGCGGGCGTCGCCTTTATTGACCAGGCTGCCGTTGGTGTCGCCTTTCGGCGTTAGGTCCACGTGCAGTTCGCTGCACGGGCCGCAGGGGCCGGTGTCGCCCATCATCCAGAAGTTGTCTTTCTTGGTGCCATTGAGAACGTGCGCCTTGGGGTCGAGGCCGGCGGCGCGGAACTTGTGAGCCCAGGCGTCGTAGGCTTCCTGGTCGAACTCCGCGGGGTCGCCCGTGGACTTGTCGGGCGAGTAGACGGTGGCGTAGAGGCGCTCCTTGGGAAACTTCCAGACTTCGGTGATGAGTTCCCACGCCCACGCTATGGCTTCCTGCTTGAAGTAGTCGCCGAAAGACCAGTTGCCGAGCATCTCGAAGAAGGTGTGGTGGTAGGTGTCGAGGCCGACGTCTTCGAGGTCGTTGTGTTTGCCGCCGGCGCGGATGCATTTC
>DATKNZ010000010.1:0-8300 GCA_035541055.1 Candidatus Acidiferrum sp.
TAAAGCAGAATGGGCACACCGGGGAGACACCGGGGAGGCTGGCCAAACGCTAGAAAACGTGCACCGCGCCTCAGCCCGGGGTGTGATTAGATCTGGGTGAGCTCATGGTAGGGCGCGCACTCCGCGGCGCGCCGGCGAGGCCCAAAGACGGCGCGCAGCGGAGTGCGCGCCCTACCTCCCCCCGCTGACTCGGTGGTATCTTCACCCACATATAATCACACCCCCGGCACGGTGCTCAAGACCGTGCGCAAGGCCTGGCCGGTGTAGCTCCGGGCACAGCCCGCCACCTGCTCCGGTGTGCCGGCGGCAACGACCTGTCCGCCCTCATCGCCCGCATCCGGCCCCAGGTCGATGATCCAGTCCGCCGACTTGATAACCTCC
Organism: Candidatus Acidiferrum sp.; assembly: GCA_035541055.1. Lineage (GTDB taxonomy): Bacteria > Verrucomicrobiota > Verrucomicrobiia > Limisphaerales > UBA8199 > JAPLUA01. Next base: position 382 of record DATKNZ010000010.1, read on the forward strand.
AGGTTGTGCTCAATCACGAGCACTGAATGGCCTGCATCAACCAGGCGCTGGAACACCTTCAGCAGCACCCGGACATCGTCGAAGTGCAGCCCGGTGGTGGGCTCGTCAAACAGGAAAAGGGTGCCCGCCGCCGCGCCTGGGGCGGCTGCTTGCGCCGCGCCGTTCCCGGGCGCCGCCGCGCCGGGCCCCGCAGGTTGTGCCTGGCTTGCGATAGCGGCCTCCGCCAGGTGCCGGACCAGCTTCAGGCGCTGGCTTTCCCCGCCCGACAAGGTATTGATCGGCTGGCCGAGCCGGAGGTAGCCCAGCCCGACTTCCTCCAACAGCTTGAGGCTTTCGACGGCGCGCTGGGCGGGACGCGACTCGGGGAACATGGCCAGGAAGGCGACCGCCTCCTCCACCGTCGCATCCAGCATGTCGGCGATGGACATCGCGCCCGAATCCCCGTTTGCCCGCACGCCCACTCGCCCTTCGCCCTTCGCCCTTCGGCCCTCGTGGCCAGCCCCCACCTTCACCTCCAGAATATGGGCACGGTATCGGCGGCCGTTGCAATCCGGGCATCGGATGAAGACATCGCTCAGGAATTGCATTTCGATCTTCTCGAAGCCGGCGCCGCGGCAGCGCTCGCACTGGCCCTGGGTGGAGTTGAAGCTGAACGCGCTGTCATTGAGCCCGCGTCGCCGGGCGGGCTCGGACTGGGCGAAGAAAGCCCGGATATCATCAAAGGCGCCGATGTAAACCGCCGGGTTGGACCGCGGCGTCTTGCCCAGGATGGATTGGTCCACCAATACGACGCGGGTAAGGTGCTCCGCGCCCCGCATCATTGCGAAGTGCGGAGTGGGGAGTGCGGAATCCCCCTCATCCCCGTCCCCCTCCTGATCTGCGGAAAGGCGGTCCGAAGCCTTTGTTTGCGGCGCGTCGGCGTGAAGTTGCGCCGTCAACGCCGGCAGCAACACCTCACGCACCAGCGTCGTCTTGCCGGACCCGCTGACCCCTGTGACGCACACGAACCGCCCGAGGGGGATGTCCACGCTGAGGTCTTTGAGGTTATTCCGCGTAGCGTGGGCGAGGCGCAGAGTAGGACAGGCGTCTCGCCTGTCCAGCGGGAAGAGGCGAGACGCCTGTCCTACTTTCCTCCGTCGTGGCACCTCAATCCGCTTCCGCCCGCTAAGGTACTGTCCGGTCAGCGATGCCTCCGAGCGCACAAGTTGCGGATAGGTGCCCTGGAACACCACCTCGCCGCCGGTGGCCCCGTGGCCCGGGCCTAGGTCAATGACCTGATCCGCGGCGCGAATCACACTGGCCTCGTGCTCCACCACGACCACCGTGTTGCCCGCCGTACGAAGCTGTTCGAGCAGCCGCACCAGCCGCTCGGTATCGCGCGGGTGCAGGCCCACGCTCGGCTCGTCCAGCACGAACAGCGTGTTCACCAGCCGGGTGCCCAGGCACGTGGTCAGGTTCACCCGCTCGGTTTCGCCGCCCGAGAGCGTGCGCGTGGGCCGGTCCAGGGTCAGGTAGCCCAGCCCCACATCATTGAGATAACGCAAACGCGCGCGCACCTCGTTCAGCACCAGACGCAACGGGTCGCTCCGCTGGTTTCGTTGCCGATCGGCCAGTCCCTCGATGAAAGGCAACGCATCCCGAATAGGTAATTGGTAGAAACCAGCCAGCGTCAGCGAGCCATTCCCCTGCTTGCTCGTCCCTGCCGCGCCTCGGTCTCGCACTTCGGCTGTCGGACCTCGTCCTTCGTTCTTGGTTCGGACTTCGGACTTCGGACTTCGGACTTCGGCCCGGTAGAGCAGCGCCTCAGGCTGCAAACGCCTTCCGCCGCACTCCGGGCACGGCGTGTAGGCGCGGTAACGCGACAGCAGCACCCGCACGTGCATCTTGTAGGACTTGGACTCCAGCCAGCGGAAGTAGCCCTTTACACCGTACCAGGCGCGCGGCCATTCGTGCGCCGCGTCCTTGCCGTAATCCGGCTCGCCCTCGATCACCAGCTTCTGCCATTTCCGGGGCAGGTCGCGAAAGGGCACGTTGGTCGGAACGCCGAACTCCCGGCAGGCGCGCAACAGGTCATCCTGGCACTCGGCGCTCATCCCGCTTTGCCACGGCTTCACGACGCCTTGGGCCAGCGTGCGCGAGCGGTCCGGCAGCGCCAGGTCGTAATCAATGCTGATGATGCGCCCGAAACCCCGGCAGGCGGGGCACGCCCCAACCGGGTGATTGAAGCTGAACAGCGCGGGTGTCGGCTCGCGATAGTCGAGGTCGCACGCCGCGCAATGCCGCCGATTCGAGAACAGCTCCCGCTTCACCACCGTGAGCGCCGCGTCCGGCCCAGGAATGACGGTATGCACCGCCAGCCGGCCCTTGCCGAAGTGATACGCCTGTTCGCAGGCCTCTACGAACCGAGCCCGGTTGGTGCTGGTGAGCGAAAGCCGGTCCTGGATGACCGTGAGGGACGTGCTGCGTGTTGCGTGTTCCGTGAGATGCGACGCGGCATCCTCCAGCGCGACAACCCGCTTGCCGCACAGCAGTCGCTGGTAACCTTGCCTGGCCACGAGCGCCAGCGACTCCTTCAGCGAGAGCTTCTCCGAAAGCGGCAGATCGAACGTGACCAGCACTTCGGAGTTCGGACTTCGGCGTTCGGACTTCCCTTCGCCAGCCTCGCTCCCGCTTTCGAGGGCTGCCCAGATGGCGGCGGGTGAGTCCTTGCGCACCGGCCGGCCGCACTGCCGGCAGTGCAACTGCGCCACATGCGGCCAGAGCGTCTTCATGTAATCGCAGATCTCGGTCATGGTGCCCACGGTCGAGCGCGTGGTGCGCACGGAATTGCGCTGCTCGATGGCGATGGCCGGCGGGATGCCCTCGATGCTGTCCACCTGGGGCTTATCCATGCGGTCAAAGAACTGCCGCGCATACGGGGAGAAAGTCTCGATGTAGCGGCGCTGGCCTTCGGCAAACAGCGTGTCGAAGGCCAATGAACTCTTCCCCGACCCGCTCAGGCCCGTGATGACCACAAGCTGGTTGAGCGGCAAGTCCAGGTCGAAGTTCTTTAAGTTGTTGTGGCGGACACCCCGGAGGCGGATGGCTGCCCGCGCAGACGCTTTCAGCATTACGGGCAAACCTAGAGCGGGGGAACGCCCGGTTCAAGCTGGCTCCCGGAGCTGGTGCGCCTCTTTGGTAGGGACGCCTCGCCGAGGCGTCCGTTCCCCCCAGCCGCGTTGTCCCCGCAAAACGCTGGCAGTTTGCCCCACCGCCCCTAGACTCGGGGCCATGAACAAAGTTCGCTTGGGCCTCATCGGGCTGGGCAACATCGGCCAGCACCATTTCGGCTATCTCACCGCCGGCAAGGTCAGCCGCGCCGAGTTGGTTGCCGTATCCGATGCCGTGGCCTCAAAGCTCGAACGGTATAAGCCGCTGAAGACCTTCACGGACGCCGAGGAACTCATCCGCTCCGGGCTCGTGGACGCGGTGATCATCGCCACGCCGCATTACCAGCACACCTCGCTGGGCATCACGGCTCTCCAGCACGGACTGCACGTGATGGTGGAGAAACCCATCTCGGCCCACAAAGCCGACGCGGAGCGCCTGATCGCAGCCCATAAAAAGAACCCGAAGGTCGTCTTTGCCGGCATGTTCCAACTGCGCACCGAGCAGCGCTACGTCAGAATCCGGAAGCTTATCCAAAGCGGCGAGCTGGGCGAGGTTGTGCGTATGAGCTGGATCATGACCGATTGGTTCCGCACCGAGGCCTATTACGCCAGCGGCGGCTGGCGCGCCACCTGGAAGGGCGAGGGCGGCGGCGTGCTGCTCAACCAATGCCTGCACAACCTCGATGCCATGCAATGGCTGCTGGGCATGCCCGCCCGCGTGCGCGGCTTCTGCCAGCTCGGGCGCTTCCACAACATCGAGGTCGAGGACAACGTCTCCGCCTACCTGGAGTATCCCAACAGGGCGACGGGCACGTTTGTGTCCTCCACCGGCGAGGCCCCGGGCACCAACCGCTTCGAGATCGTCGGCACCCGCGGCAAGCTGCTGCTGGAGGCGGACCAGATCTCGTTCACCCGCAATGACGCGGACATGATCGAGTTCAGCCGCACGGCCAGGCTCGGCTTCGCCAAGCCGGAGGTGTGGCAGGTGCACATCCCCTTCGAGCATGTCCCGAACACTCATGCCATCCTGATGCAGAACTTCGTCAACGCCATCCTGGACGGCGAACCCCTGATCGCCCCGGGCGAGGAGGGCATTCACTCGGTCGAGCTGGCCAACGTGATCCTGTATTCCTCCCTGATCGGCCAGACGGTCGAGCTGCCGATGGATAGCTCCGCCTATGAACAGAAGCTCAACGAGCTTATCGCCGCTTCCCGGACCCAGAAGAAAGTGGTCGAGGTAGTCGGGGAAGACTTCACGAAGTCATTTAGGAGGTAAACCATGATCTTCACCGGCATCGGCGACGAAGGCGCCAACACGATTGACGGCCAGATCCAGGCCACGCAGGAACTGGGCTGGAAACACCTCGAACCGCGCGGCGTGGAAGTGCCCGGCTGGCCCAAGGCCAACTTCCACGACATCCCCGACCCAGCCTTCGACCTAGCCGTCAGGAAGCTGGAAGCCGCCGGCATCGGCGTCTATTGCTTCGGCTCGACCATCATGAACTGGTCGAAGAAGATCGGCGACCCGTTCGAGCTGACGCTCGCGGAGGTCAGGCGCGCCATCCCGCGCATGCAGCGGCTCGGCACGAAATACATCCGCATCATGAGCTTCAAGCCGGGCGATGACGAATACCGCATCCCGACGGAGGTCTTCCGCCGTGTGAAGGAGGTCACCAATCGCTTCCTGGACGCCGGCATTCAGCCCGTGCACGAGAATTGCATGAACTACGGCGGCATGAGCTGGCAACATGCCCTCGAACTGCTGGACAAGTGCCCTGGCCTTAAGTGGGTTTTCGACACCGCGAACCCCATCTTCAATCCCGACCGCTCCAAGACCAAGCCTTGGCCGCGGCAGGACCCCTGGGAATTCTGGACCCACGTCCGCGACCACTCCGTCCATATCCACATCAAGGATGCCACGTGGAGCCCGGCCAAAAATGATGCCGATTACAATTGGCCCGGTGAAGGCCAGGGCCGCGTCCGTGACATCATGAAGGACGCCCTTGCTCGCGGCTACGACGCTGCCCTGTCCATCGAGCCGCACATGGTGGTGGTCTTCCACGATGCGACCTCAAAAGCCACGAACGGCGACGCCATGCGCAAGAACTACGTCGATTATGGGCGCCGGGTGGAGCAGATGGCGCAGGAGCTGAAGAAGGAACTCGGGCCGGGGAACTGACGGCTAGCGCCGCGTTGCACGGCGTTGCGCATCACGCCGGGAGCCCGGGCGTTACCGCGAGCATTTGCCTAACCATAGGCCTCCTGCTTATGCTCCCGTCTGCATTCATGAGAGACCACGAATCGGAACTGAAAGCCGTCATCCTTGCCGGCGGCAGCAAAAGCGCGCCAGGCGACCGGCCTATGGTGCTGCAAAGGCTTGGTGGCCGCACCATCCTCGATTACGTCCTGGCTAACGCCCGCCAGGTTGTCTCCGCCGATGACCTGTATGTGGTCGTCCCGGAACGGCAGGGCGAGATTCGAGCCCAGTTGGGCGACCAGTGCCGTTACGTGGTTCAGCCTGAGCCGCGCGGCACGGGACACGCGGTGCAACAGCTTGCTCCCCTGCTCAAGGACTATCGCGGCAACCTGCTGATCCTTTACGGCGATACGCCGCTCTTTCGGCCCGCCTCTATTCGTGGCCTTCTGAACCGGCACCGGCTGCGCCAGGCCCACTTGACCCTGCTCACTGCCAACTCCTCCCGTCCCCTGCCTTACGGGCGCATCATCCGCGACACCGCCGGGCGCATCATGGACATCATCGAGGAGACCGAGGCCTCGCCGGCGGTGCGCCAAATCCACGAGCTGAATGTAGGCGCGTATATCGTGTCGGCGCCCGCGATCTTTGCGGCGCTCGAGAAGCTGGCGCCGGCGGCCGAGGGCCAATACCAGTTGACTGATTGCGTGCACGAACTCATTCGCTCGGGGCTGCGGGTCGAGAGCTACCAGATTTGCGACCCGGACGAGATCCAGGGCATCAACACGCCCCAGGACCTGGAGCAGGCGGAGTTCATCCTGCAGAAGCGGCTGTTCCGTCCGCGGCGCGAGGAGGAGCAGCACCAGGTGGCCTTTGGCACCGGCGGTTGGCGGGCGATCATTGGCGAGGGCTTCACGCTGCACAACGTGCGCCGCCTCTCGCAGGCATTGGCCAACGAGGTTACCCGCCGTGGGCAGGAAAAGCGCGGCGTGTTGATCGGCTACGACCGCCGGTTCCTGTCCAACCGCGCGGCAGAAGCGGCGGCCGAGGTGTTCGCGGGCAACAACATTCCCGTAACGCTGCTCAGCGAGGACGCGCCGACGCCCCTCATCACGTATGCGACGGCCACGCAGAACGCCGCCTACGGCCTGGCTTTTACCGCCAGCCATAACCCGCCGGAATGGAACGGCCTTAAAGTCTTCCACGGCGACGGCGCGTTGCTGCTGGACGACGAGACGCAGCAGATCCAGGCGGAGACCAATGCCCTCGCGTTCGAGGAGGTCATCAAGATTGATCTGGATATTGCGTTGGAGGGCGGTTTGGTGCGGCGCCGCGACTTCACGAACGAATACGTGGATGCCGTGGAGGCATTGATTGATCTGGAGGCCATTCGGCGCGCCGGGCTGAAGGTGATCGTTGACCCGATGTATGGCGTCGGCCAACTCACGATGGGCACGATTCTGACTGAGGCGCGGTGCCGCGTGACGTTCATCCACGAGCGCCACAATCCCCTGTTCGGCGGGCGCTCCCCCGCGCCCAACCTCGAGGCCCTCCGGCTGCTCGCCACGCACGTGGTCGAGGACCACTACGATCTCGGCCTGGCGACCGACGGTGACGCCGACCGCATCGCCATCGTGGATGAGCGCGGAGAATACATCACGATCAACGACATTCTCCTGCTCGTGTACTGGTATATGCACGAGGTCCGCGGCGAGAAGGGCGGCGTGGTGCGCAACCTGGCCACGACGCATTTGCTGGACCGGCTAGCGGCGCACTTCGGCGAGAAGTGCACCGAGGTGCCGGTAGGCTTCAAGCACATCGCCAGCGCCATGGTGGCCGACAAGGCGCTTCTGGGCGGCGAGTCCAGCGGCGGCCTGACCATCCGCGGCCACATCCTGGGCAAGGACGGCATCTTCGCCTCGGCCCTGGTCGTCGAGATGCTCGCCCGCACGAAGGAGAAAATCTCGCAGTTGCGTCGCCGCGTGTACGACATCACAGGCCGGCTCTATGGCCTCGACGAAAGCATCCCGTGCACGCCGGAGATGCGGGTAGCCGTGCCGCGGCGCCTGGCCCAGAAGCCCCTCGATCAGATTGGCCCTTACCCGGTGGTCAAGGCCACGAACACCGACGGGACGAAGTTCTACCTGGGCAATGACAACTGGGCGCTGGTGCGTTTCTCGGGCACCGAGCCGGTGCTGCGCCTGTTCGCGGAAGCCGATTCACCGGACAAGGCGGCGGCCCTGATCCAGCATCTCAGGGCCTTTGTCACGCAGTAAGCGCGCAAAGACCCGTAATGGGTACAACGGCCTCCCCCCTGAGCGGGTAGCCAGGCCGCATATGCCGGCGCAGGGGTACTGGTCTGCGGGATCTTGCCGTGCAGACGTGTGGCCGTGCTCGGCCGCGCCTGAAGGGCGCTAATAAACCAGCCCAGGGCAACGCCCCATAAGCGCTAACTTGTTTCTGAAAGGAAAGCCTCCGCTTGGGTTTTGCGCTTTCGTCGTGCTTCTTTGAGCCCTTCGGCAATGTGCTGCCATCGCTCAATCATTTCACGCAACCCCAGATGTGGGATGATGCTT
>DATKNZ010000011.1:0-11364 GCA_035541055.1 Candidatus Acidiferrum sp.
CGGCCCGCCTGGGCTCGCTCGATGCCTACCGCGGCTTTGCGATGTTCCTGATGATGGCCGAGGCCCTGCGCTTTTGCCGCGTTTCGGCGGCGCTCCCGGACAGCGGCTTCTGGCGGTTCCTCTGCCATCAGCAAAGCCACGCCGAGTGGATTGGCTGCTCGCTGCACGACCTGATTCAGCCCTCGTTCTCGTTCATGGTAGGCGTGGCGCTGCCCTTCTCGCTGGCCAATCGCGCAGCCAAGGGGCAAAGCCGCAGCCGCACGACCTGGCACGCGGCCTGGCGGGCGCTGGCGCTGACATTGCTGGGCGTGTTTCTGCGCTCAGTGGGAGAGCCGCAGACGCGCTGGACCTTCGAAGACACGCTCTCCCAGATCGGCTTGGGCTACTTCGTCCTGTTCCTGCTCGGGCAGCGTCCGGCGCGCGAGCAATGGGCGGCCGTGGCCCTCATCCTGGTCGGCTACTGGGCGGCGTTCGCCCTCTACCCGCTGCCGGGGCCAGGGTTCGACTACGCCGCCGTAGGTGTCCGTCCCGGCTGGAGCGAGCAGCACCTGCTCACCGGCTTTGCCGCGCATTGGAACAAGAACAGCAATCTCGCGTGGGCGTTCGACACCTGGTGGCTGAACCTGTTCCCGCGCGCCAAGCCCTTCGCCTATAACAGCGGGGGCTACGCCACGATCAGCTTCGTCCCAACCCTGGCCACGATGATCCTGGGGTCCCTCGCGGGCGGCGTGCTGCGGAGCAAGAGGACCCCCTGGGCCAAAGTGCGTTGGCTGGCCGCCGCGGGCGTGATCGGCCTGGCGCTGGGCACGCTCCTGGGCGCCGCCGGCGTCTGCCCCGTCGTTAAGCGCATCTGGACCCCAAGCTGGGCGGTCTTCAGCGCCGGGTGGTGCTTCCTCCTGCTCGCGGCGTTCTTCACAACCATCGACGTGCTCGGGCGGCGGGCGTGGGCGTTCCCCCTGATCGTCATCGGCATGAACGCGATTGCGGCCTATTGCCTAAGCAACCTGCTGGAGGGGTTTGTGGCCGAAACGCTGCGGGTCCACCTTGGCCGCGGCCTGTTCAGGCTCTTCGGCCCTCCCTACGAGCCTCTGTTCCTCGGGGCCGCAGGATTGCTGGTGCTATGGCTGGCCCTGTTCTGGATGTATCGGCGCAAGCTCTTCCTGAGAATCTGAGGCAGTTCCAAAGGGAACCACCAAGCGCGCAGTCCGGCAAAGCCGCAACGCGGCGAGAGGATAGAGGATGGAGGATAGAGAATGGAGGATAGCCAATCACAAATTGCCAATTCTCCCGCGCGGCCTCCCCAAACTGCGCTGGATGCTGTCCACTACCCCTCCACTACCCCTCCATACCCACACCGGAGGTTCAATTTCAACCTCCGGTGTGGGTATGGAGGGGTAGTGGAGAGGTAGTGGAGGGGGGCTGGCCGAGCCGGGGCGGGCGCGGCTGGGCCGCTTCTCATTAACACCCCGCTTCAGCGGGGCGGAGGCAGGTGCGGCGGCTTCAGAACCGCTTCAGCGGTTTACCCGCAGGCGAGAAACCGCTAAAGCTGTTCCGGGGCCTGGGCCGCTCCTCCATCCCGCTAAAGCGGGGTGTTAATGAGATCGGCGCTGCGGGTCTGTACAGCAACCGGGAGGCGCCGCTCGCAAGCGGGTGCATCTCACCACCGGCCTTGCTCAGGTAGGGACGCCTCGCCGAGGCGTCCGTTTCCGGCGCACGCGGACGCCTCGGCGAGGCGTCCCCACCTGAACAAGAAGGCGCCCCTCGCAAGTGCCTTGTCCTTAATGTCTTTGACGCCCTGTGTATATTCCAATAGCGTCTTATAGTATTCGAAGTCCATGATCGGGTTTATCGTAAAGAAGTTCATTGGCTCCAAGAATGACCGCGAGGTGAAGCGCCTGCGGCCGCTGGTGGCCAAGATCAACGCGCTCGAAGCGGAGTTGCAAAGCGCGTCGGAGGACGTGTTGCGCCAAAAGACGGCCACCTGGAAGGAGGAGCTGTCGAAGATCGAGGACAATGAGGCGCTCGCCAAGCGGCTGGATGAAATCCTGCCCGAGGCCTTTGCCGTGGTGAAGAACGCCTGCCGGCGCCTGTGCGGGACGGAGATCATCGTGCGCGAGCACCCCTTGAAGTGGGAGATGATCCCGTTCGACGTGCAGCTCATCGGCGGCTACGCGCTGCATGCGGGGCGCATCTCGGAAATGGCCACCGGCGAAGGCAAGACCCTCGTGGCCACGCTGCCGGTCTATCTCAATGCCCTGAGCGGACGCGGCGTGCACGTCGTCACGGTGAACGATTACCTGGCCGCGCGCGACAGCGAGTGGATGGGCGCGGTCTATAAGTTCCTCGGCCTGACGGTCGGCTGCATCCTCCACGACCAGCCGCCCCGGGTGCGGCGCGAGCAGTATAACTGCGACATCACCTACGGCACGAACGCCGAGTTCGGCTTCGATTACCTGCGCGACAACGGCATGGCCGCGCGCAAGGAAGAGCAGGTCCAGCGCGGGCACTATTACGCGATCGTGGACGAGGTGGACTCGATCCTCATTGATGAGGCGCGCACGCCGCTCATCATCAGCGGCCCTGCCGTCGTTACCTACGACGAGCAGTACGCGACATTCCGCCCGCAGGTCGAGGCGCTGTATCACGTCCAGGAGCGGCTCTGCAACCGCTTTCTCTCGGAGGCGCAGGCGCTGATGCCCAAACTGCGCCCGACGGACGGCTCGAACCCAGCGAACCCCGAGGCTCTGGAGCAGGAAATCGGCCTGCTGCTGTTCCGCGTCAAGTGCGGCCAGCCCAAGTCCGAGGGGCTGATGAAGCTGCTGGAGGACCCGGAGAACTTGCGCCTGATGAACCAGGCGGAGCTGCACCTGCACGCCGACCAGAAGAAGATCGAGATGTACGCGGAGAAGGAGCAGCTCTTCTTCGCCATTGATGAGAAGAGCCACGAGGCCGACCTGACCGAGAAGGGCCGCAATTATCTCAGCCCAAAGGACCCGGACGCCTTCATGCTGCCGGACCTGCCGACCGCGCTGCACGAGATTGACACCGGCCCGGAGGCCGACGCCCGCAAACGCCTCGAGGCCAAGACCCGCCTCCAGCAGGAGTTCGAGACCAAGGCCCAGCGCATCCATGCCATCTCGCAGTTGCTCAAGGCCTATTGCCTTTACCAGAAGGACGTCCAATACGTCGTCCAGGATAACAAGGTCATCATCGTGGACGAAAACACCGGGCGTCTCATGACGGGCCGCCGGTGGAGCGACGGCCTGCACCAGGCGGTCGAGGCCAAGGAGCAGGTCGAGATCGAGCGCGAGACCCAGACGCTGGCGACGATCACCATCCAGAACTACTTTCGCCTGTATCACAAGCTGGCCGGGATGACCGGCACGGCGGAGACGGAGGCAAGCGAGTTCTTCGACATTTACAAGCTGGGCGTGCTGGTAATCCCCACCAATCGTCCCGTGGCGCGCAAGGACGCCAACGATTCGGTCTATAAGACCAAGCGCGAGAAATACAACGCGGTGCTGCGGGAAATCAAAGAAGTGCATCGCAACGGCCGCCCCATCCTGGTGGGCACCATTTCGGTGGAGGTCAGCGAGCACCTGTCGCGCATGCTCAAGCGCGAGGGGATCGTCCACTCGGTCCTCAATGCCAAGTATCACCAGCAGGAAGCGGAGATCGTGGCGCGCGCAGGGCAGCGCGGGGCGGTGACGATTGCCACGAACATGGCCGGCCGCGGCACGGACATCAAGCTCGGCCCCGGCGTGCTCTGGAAAGTGGAGTGCGGCCCGCACCCCGAGGGCAACGGCCACCGCTACAAGCTGACCGAGACCACCACGGGCGAGGCGCGTGAGGTGGACTCCGACAGCCCGGCAGCCGCCGTTTTCGGCCTTACCCCCCATAGCGAGTTCGTCGGCGGCCTGCACGTCATCGGCACCGAACGCCACGAGGCCCGCCGCATTGACCGCCAATTGCGGGGCCGCTGCGCCCGCCAGGGCGACCCCGGCTCATCGCACTTCTTCATCTCCCTCGAGGACGACCTCATGCGGCTGTTCGGCTCGGACAAGATCGTCAAGTACATGGAGAAGATGGGCCTGGAGGAAGGCCAGGAACTGGAGCATCCCCTGCTCAACCGGTCCATCGGCCAGGCCCAGAAGCGCGTCGAGCAGCACAATTTCCAAATCCGCAAGCGCACCCTGGAGTACGACGACGTGATGAATAAGCAGCGCGAGGTCATCTACGGCTTCCGCAACGAGATCATCCACGCCCCCGACGTGCGCGACCGCCTCATGGATATCATGGAGGAGGTCGTGTTCCAGAAGGTCGAGCAGTTCACCTCTGCGAACGACGACCGCGGCGATTGGAAGGTGCGCTCGCTGGCCGACTGGGTGAACCTGAACTTCCCCATCGGCATGCCGGAGACGGAAATCGTCAAGGCCGCCGAGGCGGGCAAGGAAGAGCCGGTAAAGGGCTCGATGTACGACGGCCTGAGCGCCCCGCAGTTCTCGGTGTGCAATTTCATCTCCGACAGCGTCCGCAAGGCCTATGATATCAAGATCAGCTACGAGAACCCGGAGGCCCTCAAGGAGGTCGAGCGCTACACGATCCTGAGCGCCATTGACAAGCTGTGGCAGGAGCACCTCTACGAGATGGACAGCCTGCGCTACAGCATCGGCCTGCGCGCGCATGGGCAGCGCGATCCGCTGATCGAGTACAAGGCTGAGGCCTATAAGATCTTCGAAGAGCTGATGGTCAACATCAAGACGGAGATATGCCACAACATCTTCCGCAGCGCCTCGAGCCTGATGGCGTTCGAGAACTTCCTGCGGAATGTGCCGCAGCAGACGACGCATCATGCCACGAGCGCCTTTGGCGGCGGCACCAGCACCGGCACGACGCCTCCGCCGGAAGCCGGCGGCCGGCCCCGGCAGGCGAGCGACATTGTCAGCGAGGCGGCGGCGGCAGTCGAGAAGGCCAAGCCCGTCCGCGCCGGCCCGAAGGTGGGCCGCAACGACCCCTGCCCTTGCGGCAGCGGCAAGAAATACAAGCACTGTTGCGGGAAGTAGGGCGGTGGGCCATCCTCCATCCTCTATTCTCTATCCTCCATCCTCTGTCCCCCACCCTCATCCTCGACGTCCGATTTGCCTTGCATATGGCATGACCTGTGCTTTCATTCGCCCAGCGTGCCACGCGTGAAAAGCAACCTCTTCGCTGCTGCCCGGCTCCTCGCGATTGTCCTGGCGGTCACGGTGGTGTGCTTCGGGCTGCTGGCCGCGAATGGAGAGTTCCACCGGGCGTTGCACCATGGCGGGGCCGCGGATTCCAATGGCTGCGTCCTGTGCCTCTTTGCCCACGGCCAGGTGGATTCGCCCGCATCGGCGACTGTGCCTGCGGCCTGCGTGGCGGCTGTTCTTGACCTGACCCCGCCCGCGGAGTCCATCGTCCTGGTGGACTTCACTTATCTTCTCTTCCCCAGCCGGGCCCCGCCCGCCGTTCCCACTCGTGCGCTAAAGGTTGTGGGTTAGAGGCCGGACCTAAAGTGCTCCCGGCCCAAGGGCCTCGACCTCCAACCTGCGGAGAAACCGGTTTCGAGGGAGCCTAAGCTAACCGGGCGCGTCGGCGCCCGCCCCATGACCAGAACAATGAAAGCCAGATACCTTATAGGGTGGTCTTCCGCCCTTTGCCTGTGCGCCCTCATGGCGCGGGCCCAGGAGACAAACAGTGTCGAGCAGTTGAATCAGAGGTTGAAGCAGATGCAGGAGAGCTTCGAGCAGCAGCAACGGGAGATGAAGGAGACCTTTGAACGCATGATCCATCAGCAGCAGGCTGAGATCGAGAGCCTCAAGCGGCAGATCGCGAGCATGCCCACAAATACTCCGCCCGCCATCCCGCCGACCAATGCCCCGGGCACGGTGGCCGCCACCAAAGATCAATTGGAGGAGTTGACCAGCAAGGTGGACTCCGTGATTGAAGCTCAGAAGAAGGTCCTGCCCAGCGAGTTCAACCCGTCCATCGGGTTTGTGGGCGAGACCATCTTCTCCTACACCACTCAACCAACAGCCCAGACAGGCGATGAACGGCCCGGCGGCTGGGACGTATATCAACGCTCGATGGAACTCAACATCGCGGCGTCGGTGGACCCCTTTGCGCGGGGCTACGCGGTCCTGAACGCCTCCGCCGATGCGGCCACGGGCGAGGCCAACGTCGAGGTCGAGGAGGCAGCAATCGAAACGACTTCGCTGCCCTGGAATCTCACGCTCAAGGGCGGCCGGTTCTTCGGAGAGTTTGGGCGCCTCTCGTATATCCATGACCACGAGTTGCCGTTCGTGAACCGGCCCGAAGTCCTCGACCAGTACATCGGCGGCGAGTCACAGACCGATGGCTTGCAGGTCAACTGGCTGCCTCCGGTGGGCCACTACTTCAGCCTGACGCTCGGCGCCGGTGACAAGTTCGGTGACGACCCGAACTACCCCGGAACCTACCGGGCGCTCAGCGGGCTCGACTTCTGGGGACGGCTCTCCACCTATTTCGACCTGTCGCCGGACTGGCAGCTCGAAGGCGGCATCTCCGGGCTTTGGGGTCCGAAAGCCGACGGCGGAGAAAGCCCGGTGCTGCTGCCGGACGGCAACCTGGTCCAGCAGCAGGAACGCCGGGTGGCTGGGCTTGACGTCAGGCTAAGCTACGTGCCGCTGCGCAACAACCAGTTCCACAGCCTGGTTTGGGGCACCGAGGTGCTCTACAGCGACAGCACTTACCAGTTCAGCTCTCCGTTCACGCCGGTCAGTTTCCTGCCGTATGAAAGCCGCATCGGCGCCGCTGGCCTTTACTCCTACGTCACATACAAGTGGAGCCGGCAATGGAGCGCCGGGTTTCTGTTCGACTGGGTCGAAAACCCGTTCAATGCAGGGCAGCAGGAGGTCTCGTACTCCCCGTATATCACTTTTGCCCTCAGCCACTGGAACCAGCTTCGGCTCCAGTACACGTACACCGACTTCAGCTCGTCCTATCATTTGCCAGCCAACAACGGCATCTTCCTTCAGTGGACCTGGATCATCGGGTCCCACTCCCACGGCTGGCAGGCACGCTAAATCCGTATATTTTATTATTGCTTATGAAAATGCGTCTATTACGTCTCGTGTTCCTCTGCCTGATTGGGCTCCTTGTGCTCGGCGCCCAACCCTCCCAGGCGGCGAAGGTGCGCGTCGTGGCCACGCTCACCGACCTGGCCGACCTCGCCCGCGAGGTGGGCGGTGATCATGTGGACGTCTTCAGCCTCGCTACCGGGGTCGAGGACACGCACGGCGTGCCGATGAAGCCCAGCTTTGTGCCGGTGATGAATCGCGCCGACCTTCTGCTAAGCGTGGGGTTCGGTTGCGAGCACGCGTTCCTGCCCGCCTTGCTCGAGGCCAGCAGGAACCCGCGCATCCAGTACGGCCAACCCGGCTACATTGATTGCTCAGTGGGCATCCCGCCGGTGGAAGTGCCCAAGTCCACCGACCACTCGGAGGGGGACGTTCACCCCTACGGCAACCCGCATTACATGCTCGACCCGGTGCTGGCCAAGACTGCCGTGAAGAACATCTACGACGGCCTGGTGGCAGTCACACCGCAGTATCAGGCCGACTTCGCGCGCAATCGGGACGCCTACCTCGTCAAGCTGAACGCCAAGATCGCCGAGTGGGAGCAGGAAGCCAAGCGGCTCAAGGGGGTCGAGTTCGTCTCCTACCACGAGCACTGGCCGTACTTCGCCAGCCGCTTCGGCATGAAGTATGTGGGCACCATCGAGCTGAAGCCCGGCATCGATCCAACGCCGCGGCACATCGAGGAGCTCGTCTCGGAGATGAGGGCCGACCACGTCCCCATCGTCGTGCGCGAACCGCAGTTTCCGGAGAAGGTGCCGGCGCTGATTGCCAAGGAAACCGGCGCCAAGCTGATCAAGCTGCCCATCATGCCCGGCGGGGTGCCGAAGACCTCTACTTACATCCAGATGATGGATTACATTATCCAAACCATGCTTGCGGCGGCCCCCGCGCAATCCTAGTTTCTCGCCTGCGGGCCTGCCCGCGCTGCTTTCCGGCGCACGGCAGGCCCACAAACTTGAACGACCCATTCATCAGGCTGGACGATCTGGCCATCGGCTACCAGGGCCAGCCGGTGCTCTCGGCCCTTTCCCTCACGGTCGTCCGCGGCAGCTTCACAGCGATCCTGGGTGCCAATGGCTCTGGCAAGTCCACCCTGCTCAAGACCATCCTGGGGTTGATCCCGCCCATCGGAGGCCATATCCACCTGCCCGCCAACCCGCCCGCCGTCTTCGGCTACGTCCCGCAGGCGACGGATTTCGACCCTCTTTACCTGCTCACCGGGCGGGACGTTGCGCTGATGGGGGTCTATGGCCGCGTTAAGCTGGGCCGCCCCATTCCGCCTCGCGAGCGCGCCTTCGTAACCGAGTGCCTCCGAGCGACCGGCGCCGAGGAGTTCGCCCGCCAGCAATTCGCCGAGCTGTCGGGCGGCCAGAAGCAGCGCATTCTCATCGCGCGCGCGCTGGCGACCCGCCCCGATGCGCTGGTCCTGGACGAACCCACGGCGGGAGTTGACGCCGCGGCGACGCAGGCGCTGCTGGCCTTCATCTCTCAGCTTCACGAGGAACGGAAGCTGACCATTCTGCTCGTGACCCACGATCTGCCGCTCGTGCGCCAGCACGCCCAACAGGTAATCTGGCTGCACCAGGGCCAGGTCCTGACCGGCACGGTCGCCAACGTGCTCACGCCCGAGCGCATGGCGGAGATTTTCGACATCGAGATCGGCTAATATGGAAACGCTCCGCCAGGTGCTCTCGCCGGATTTCCTGCTGCGGAATTCGGTCTATACCAGCGTGCTGATCGGGTTCGCCTGTCCGCTCGTCGGCATGTTTCTAGTCCTGCGGCGGCTGGTGTTTATGGGGGTGGCGCTGCCGCAGATTTCCTCCACGGGTGTGGCGGTCGCGCTTTCGGTGCCCCTCTGGCTTGGCATTATGCAACCCGAGCACGCTGCCCATAGCGAGCACCTGCTGGCCTTCGTCGGCTCCACCGCGTTCTCGCTGGCGGCCATTCTCGTGCTGGCGTTTCTGGACCGGCGGCGGCGCGGATTGCCGGAAGGCCGTCTGGGCAGCGCCTACGTGGTTGCCGCCGCTCTAAGCATTTTGCTCCTTTCCAAGAACCGCTATGCCGAGGTCGGCTGGCTCGACCTGATGAAAGGGGAAGTCATCACCATCGATAACGTTGATTTGATCCTCACGGCTGCGGCCCTCGCGGTGGTGGTCATTGCCCTGGCGCTATTCCACCGGGAACTGTTGCTGGTGTCCTTCGACCGGGCCATGGCGATCACGCTCGGCAAGGACGTCGTGACCTGGGATGTGCTGCTCTACGTGCTCATTGGACTGACGGTTTCAATGGCGGTGCTGAGCGTCGGCCCCCTGATCGCCTTCGGGTTCCTGCTCGTCCCGCCGCTTACCGCTCACCTCTTTGCAGCCAACATGCGGCAGTTCACAATCTTCGCTTCCGTCCTGGGCGGCATTGCTTCCTTCGTGGGCTTCTGCATAGCCTACCGCTTCGACCTGCCGGTCGGGCCGGCGGAGGTCGTCCTGCTCGGCCTGATTTACGCCGCGGCCTTCGGCCTGCGCAAGTTGGTCCGCCGTAAGGCCCGCTAGCCCGCGGCCCGCCTTGCGCCGCCTGCCGGATTTGGTTGCCTGTCTGTAGCAGGCTGTGGCGGATAACCAGCCGACAAAACCGCATGAGTTCCACCAGCAACTTGGGAGGGTTCACCACGCGCCTACGCGGGCGCAGCAACGCCCGCGTGGCTGGCCGCACCGCCAGTATCGGACGCTGCTGGTGCGCGCGCAAAAACAGTTGACAGCGCAACCTCAGCGCATGACGATGCGTGCATGAGTGTAACTTTGCCCCAAATTGCAGCCCAGCCGAAGCGGGCGGGAAAGCTCAGTGCTTTGCTGGGGGTTATCCCGGCTCTGGCGTGCGGCTTGCTTGCGCCCACGAGCACCGGCGGCGCGGATGCGAGCGCAGGGAACGAGCTATCAGCGGAGTCCAAGGCCCATGCCACCCAACTCGTCCAGGATTACCGCGACGGCCTGGTGCTGGTGGAAGGGGACGACGGAAGAGCCAGCGGCTTTATTGCTGATGTCAAAGGGCGGAAATACCTGGTTACGAACGCCCACGTGCTGGCAGACATCAAGAAGCCCCACTTCAAGCTGCTCGACAACTCCTCGCTCAAGCTTGGCCCAGCCATGGTGGCCGTTGGGCACGACATCATCATGGTGAATGTCATCGAGGGTGGCAAGGGCATCCCCACCGTGCCGTTCGGCGAGGCGGTGCCACACTTCGGCGACGGGGTGGTCGTGCCGGGAAATGCCGGGGGAGAAAGAGTGGTAAACCCGCTCTACGGCACGCTGGTGGGCATTGGGACTGACCGCCTCGAATTCAGCGCGCCCATCGAGCCGGGCAGCAGCGGCAGCCCCATCATCCACATCGGCAGCGGCAAGGTGGTTGGCGTCGCCACTTACCTCAAAATCAAACCCAGCCTCCCGGGCTTCGGCACGAACGCGACGAGCGAGCCCACCGTGCGCCATTTCGGCTATCGCCTGGACACGGTGCAAAGATGGGAGGGCATTGACTGGACCCGTTTCCGCGCCGAGGCCGGCCAGATGAGCCGAATCGAGAACACGGGCGATGAGCTGGTGATGGCCTTTATGGATGCCGGCGCGGCTTCCCGCACCAATCAGGCACGGCATCTTTACGATTCCCGGGCAATCAGCGGCGCGGTGGACACATATTACCTCGCGGTCCAGGAGCCGGGCCAGTCGACGGTCGCAGCCAGGGACCTCATGGCTTCGCTGCGCACCATGAGCCAGAGCGACATCCTGCCGCCCCCGAGGTTCAGTTACGACTACTTCCGCAGACGGCTGGAGCAGGAACAGTCGAAACGCAAGGAGATCATCGCCGCTGTGGACAAGGTGCTGGATAATTTACAGTAGCCGGTAAGGGCTGGATACTCGATCCCCGAAGGGATTCGACAATCAAACCCAGGGCCGGCCGCTTACAACGACCTGCCCTGGGTGGCGCTTATAAGTCCGCTGCTGCGATCAGGAGCAGCCTCCAGTTTGCATAAGCGGCGGGTTTGCGTGGCCGGCGGCTCTGCTATCAGGCCAACGGCCTGCTTCATACCAGCCCAGGGCACACGCCCCATAAGCGCTAACTTGTTTCTGAAAGGAAAGCCTCCGCTTGGGTTTTGCGCTTTCGTCGTGCTTCTTTGAGCCCTTCGGCAATGTGCTGCCATCGCTCAATCATTTCACGCAACCCCAGATGTGGGATGATGCTT
>DATKNZ010000012.1:0-3403 GCA_035541055.1 Candidatus Acidiferrum sp.
CAGCTTGCTCGCCAGTTCCCCCAGGCGTGGGAAGAAGTCATTCCGCTCCAGCTTCACCCCAAACAGCTTGTCGAGTTGCGAGGCGACCAGGATCAGCGCCGCGCCCGTCATGTAGCCCACCAGCACCGGCTTAGACAGGAAATCGGCCACCGCCCCGATCTTCGCCCGCGCGCCCAGAAGCAGCAGCAGGCCTCCCAGCACCGCCACCAGGGCCGCCAGTCCTGCCGCATGAGCCGCATCTCCGCCCGCCAGCGGCGCGATCGCGCTCGCCACGAGCAGGGAGATGGCAATGTCCGGTCCCACGATCACCTGCCGCGAACTGCCGAAGAAGGGATAGACCAGCAGTGGTATCAGCGCCGCGTAGAGGCCGTGCTGGGGTGCGAGCCCCAGCAAACCGGCATAGGCGATCACCGAAGGAATCATCACCACGCATACGCTGATGCCTGCCAGCGTATCCGCCCGCAGCCATTCGCGCCGGTATTCCCGCAGCCATCCCAACCCCGGAAGCAGACGCAGCCACGCCGGCGAAGGCGGTGATTTCGGAAGTTCGCCTGTCGTGAACTGAGCCATCGGACGCACCGGAAGGCTAGGGCAGGGGACCGGATGCCGGAAGCGCAAAATCCGCCCGGCTGCAGCCCCGCGACCCGCAATGATTATTGAATTTTCGTATTGACATCAGGAGCCGTCCTGAGAGAGTGAACCTCAGTACGCCCACGTTCGCCCGTACCAAAAGGCATGTTTGCAAATCGAACGACAGCGGTCTCTCGTCTGCGAGTTGCTAAGCTCGTTGCCCCGCCGTCCACAAACAAATCAAACAGTTCTATGACAACTCAAGCACGCTTTATCGGTTTCACCCTCTTCATGGCCGCCTCGCTTCTGTTCCAGGCGCGAGCGGACATCACCACCGGCTTGGTGGGCTACTGGAAATTCACCGATGGTCCGGGCTCCGCGACGGCCGCCGATGCCACCGCCAACGCCAATAATGGCACGCTGACCGGGTTCAGCGACGCCACGCACAACAGCATGTGGACCACGTCCTCGGACCCAAATAATACGTGGCCGTATGCGCTAATCTTCAACCAGGGCAGCGACACCGCCGATTATGTCTCCGTGCCCGATTCAGCCAGCCTGGATACAATTCCGTCCGTCAAGAAATTCACACTGGCGGCCTGGGTGAACTTAAGCGCGTCTCCCGGCAGCGCGGGTGCGGCCATCCTGTGCCGGGGCACTGGCGGCGGAGGCGAGGTATGGTGTATGGACGTTTACCAGAGCCACTTCCGGTTGTTCATTCGTAACTCCACCGGCGGCAATGTCTCTACCGCCATCAGCACGAATGTTAGCCCCAGCGTCGGCACGTGGTACCATGTCGTGGGCACATACGACGCCGGAGCCACTCTGAAACTGCTTCTCTATGTCAACGGGGTGAAGCAGGGCGACTCAGGCAGCGGCTCGACCACGACCTTGACATCCACCAACCGCGTGGTGAGCATCGGCAACCGCCAGTCCGGCACCGGCCCTTTTAATCTGCCGTTCCCGGGCACGATTGACGAGGTGCGGATCTACAACACTACATTAGCCGCCACCGACGTGGCTCAGCTCTATGCTTACAAGGCGTTCCCCGTCGTCAACAAGGGCATCGGCTCCTGGAATGGCCTGGCCGGCGGCGGCGGCAACGCTACGCTGGACACCACATCACTGAATTTCTGCACCAACCTCTATACTGCGCCGGTCGGCACGGCCGACAGCCTCGCCGACTTGTTGAACGTGCAGAGCGCCGGCGCCCTGCCGCTGGCTTGCTCCCTGGCGGATTTTTACTACAGCGGCGGCAACCAGGTTGCTGTGCAGTCCACCAACCTCACGCTCGCCTCCGGCGGCGTGGCCATCGGCACGGCCAACGGGCCAGGAACGCTGACTTGCCTCAACGTGTCCTCCACTTACACCCTGACCAGCCCGGACACCATTGGCCTCACGGACGGGCCCAACCCGACCGCTCTGGCGCAGTCGGGCCACGGCACGGTGATCCTGATTGGGACCAACACCTTCAGCGGGAGCGTGAACATCAACTCGGGCACCGTGCAACTGGGCAACGGGAACATTTCCGTCGGGCAAGAGCTGGGCTCAACCACAAGCATTACGGACAACGGGGCGCTGGTGTTCAACGGCACCAACGCGCTCGACTTCACCAAGACCCTCTCCGGCATGGGTTCGCTCACCGTCAGGAATTGCCCGAGCCTCACCTTGAACACGGGCAACAACTACTCTGGGGGCACAACCCTTGTTAACACCACGCTGACCCTGAATTCCCTCGCCGACGGGGGCTGCCCGCTCGGCACCGGGCCGGTTACGCTGAACGGCGCCACGCTCCTCTATACCGGCGCCGGCGACTCCACGGTTCGGCAGTTTATCGGAACGACTGGCACGACCAACGCCATTGACGTCCCCGCCAGCGTCAACCTGGAACTCGCCAACCGTCTCAACGCCGCCGGTGCGTGGATCGTCAACAAGACCGGCGGCGGCACCCTGACCTTAAGCGGTACCGCGGACAACTCATGGTTAGGCATGAACATCACTACCGGCACCGTGGTCTTGAACAAAAGCGCCGGCGCCACCGGCGCAGGCCTTGGCGGCCCCACCACCGTTGCCTCCGGCGCGCTGCTCCAGTTGGGCAACACTGGTTACGGCAAGCAGATATACAGCGGCAGCACGACCCCCATCACCATCAGCAGCGGCGGCGTGTTGGACATGGATGGCCAGGCCAACGCGATCTACTCGCTCAGCCTCGCGGGCGTCGGCAGCGGCAGCGGCGCGTTGATCAATAGTCTCGGCTCCACCACCGCTTATATCACGAACAGCGGGACCGGGGTGGTCCTGGCGGACAACACCCTTATCGGCGGGGTCGGCAACCTCACGTTCCTGGGCCCGATTAGCGGCGGCTACACGCTGACCTACGGCGGCTCGGCCACGTTGACCCTGGCCGGGTCCGGCAGCAGCTACAGCGGTGGAACTGCGGTCACCAACGGCACGCTGGACGTCGCCACCGCGCTGGCTATCCCCGGCAACGTCACGCTCAGCGGCCCGGCGACGCTCGAGCTGGATGACCCCAACGCGCTGCCTGTGCTGGCCACCCTCACGCTGCCCAGCTCGCCGGCGGATAACACCGTCTATCTGAATTTCTCAGGCAGCGACTCCATCGCTGTCCTGGTTATTGGCGGGGTGTCGCAGGCTCCGGGAACCTATGGCGCCCCCGGCTCCGGCGCTACCTACACGAGCACCGTCTTCAACAGCGCGGGCGCGGGCGTCCTCAATGTGACTGGCCAGGGCAATTGGGATCCCAGCCGGTCGGGAATCGCGCCCGGAAGCGGCGGCACCGGCGCCTGGGACACCACCACCGCCAACTGGCTTA
>DATKNZ010000013.1:0-4302 GCA_035541055.1 Candidatus Acidiferrum sp.
GATCATCGTCAACTACACGAAAAAAGAGACCGTCGAAAACGTCAGCGATCTGAAGCACGAGCTGGTGCGTGAGGCGATGCTGCGCACGGGCGTGGAGAACGGCGTAGAAATTACTACGCTGGCGGATGTGCCGTCGGAAGGTTCCGGCCTGGGTTCCTCGAGCACGGTTACGGTGGGGCTGCTGCATGCTCTGTACGCTTACAAAGGCAAGCTGGTGACGGCCGAGCAACTGGCGCGGGAGGCCTGCGAGATCGAGATCGATACTTGCGGCAAGCCCATCGGCAAGCAGGACCAATACATCGCGGCGTACGGCGGGGTGTGCCAGTTCACCTTTCGCAAGGACGATAGGGTAGACGTGAAGCAGTTCCGCCGCTCGCCCGAATTGTTCCACGGCTTATCGCGCAACGTTATGTTGTTCTACACGGGGCGCACGCGCAAAGCGGGCAACATTCTGGCGGTGCAGGATCAGCGCACGGATGTGAACCTGGAGCAGTTGCATTGCCTGAAGGCGCTGGCGCTGCGCACCTCCGAAGCGCTCGACCGGCTGCGGCTCTGGGAGGTCGGCCGGGTGCTGAACGACGGCTGGCAGCTCAAGCGGCAGTTGGCGGAGGGCATCAGCAGCCCGGAGATCGAGGAGATGTACGACACCGCGCTGAGCGCGGGCGCCGCGGGCGGCAAGATCTGCGGCGCTGGCGGCGGCGGATTCCTGCTGCTGTACTGCGACCCGGCGCATCACAAGGCGGTGCGCAAGGCGATGGAGGCTTACCGCGAGCTGCCCATCGCGCTCGACCCGGACGGCAGCAAGGTGATCTTCCAGAATCGCGCGGGCTATCGCATGGCGAGCGTGTAGAGCCGCGCCGCTCAGTTATACTGAAGTATAACTGGAGGCCTGACCGGCCATGTACACGACGAATCTCCGCAAGGTGGGCGGCTCCATCATGCTCGCCGTCCCTCCCGCGTTGCTCGATATCCTGCACCTGGAGCCGGGAGCCAAGGTCGGGATGGCGATTGAGCGGGGGCGGCTGGTCATAAAACCGCAGCAGCGGCCCCGTTACACGCTGGATGAGCTGCTTGCCCAGTGCGATCCAAAGGCCAGACGCAGCCGTGCAGAGCGCGAATGGCTGGAAGACAAGCCCGTGGGGGGCGAGCTGATCTGATGAAACGGGGAGAGGTCTGGCTGGTGAGCCTCGATCCCACCGCGGGCCACGAACAGAAAGGCCGGCGTCCGGTGTTGATTGTGTCGGCGGAAGCGTTCAACCGCGTGACCCGGGTGCCGGTAGTTCTTCCCATCTCGAGCAGCGGCAGCTTTGCGCGAACCGCCGGATTTGCCGTTCCACTCGCGGGCGCCGGAACCCAAACGACCGGCGTTGTCCGGTGTGACCAGCCGAGGGCGCTCGATCTCCATGCACGCGGCGGTAGGAGACTGGAAAGCATCCCCGACGCGGTCATGGACGAAGTCCTGGCGAGGTTGGCGCCGATTTTCGAATAAGGTCGCGGCGGCCATCGCGTCGGGTAAGTGGTACTAGAACCGGTATCGCAGCGATCAGCGACTCATTCATTCAAATTCATTTGACGCTTACCAAGGGAGGTCTATATAGTCTTGAGAGGCGCTCCCTCCGCCTCGCGTTCCTGATGCTTTTCGCTCTTGCAGTCTTGCCAGCCGCGGTTGTGCAGTGGGCTGCCCCGGAGGTCGCTCGGGCCGCCCAGCCCGGATTCCCAGCCGGCCTACACCTGCAACGCGACTGCCGGGCCGAGCATAAGCAGGAGACTTTCAAGTGAGGCAATCGATATTCTCGGGCTTAATCGCCCTTGCGGCGTCTTCTTTCGCAACTCCCGCCCACGCGCAAGCGAGACTTACAACCATATACAGCACGACACAAGGCTATCCGAACGGTTTGTCGCAGGGGAACGGTGTGCTCTATGGCGCGGACTTGGCGCCCACCAGTGGGGATTGCGGCTCAGTGTCCGAGTTGGGCCCTCCAGCCGTCGCTGGCGCCGAGTGGACCGAAGAGCTCCTGTATGCATTCGCCGCAACTGGCGGAGACGCCTGCAATCCCGCGTATGCTCCCATCCCGGCTGCGGACGGGTCACTCTACGGCTTAGCCAATCTGGGCGGAGCCTACGGCTCGGGGGCGCTTTACCAGTTACTGCCGCCAACATCTCCCGGCGGATCCTGGACCGAACGCGTTTTGTGCAGTATTCCATTACAGGGCCTCGGGACCCAACCCCCAGAAAGCGGCCTGGTGGTGGGTCCGAGCGGGTCCTTTTACTTCCTGGCTGCGGGGGGTGACTACGGGAGTGGCGAACTGCTGCAGTTCGTACCGCCCGCCAGCGCTGGCGGGTCTTGGAGCGTGAAGCAGCTTTATAGCTTCGGGCAAGGCGTGCACGATCCAGCATACCCGGATGGGTTGATAACGGGCCCGGGCGGATCGCTGTACGGCATCAGCGGAGGCGGCGGCGACACTAGCCGTCAGCTTGGCACCGTCTTTCAACTGACCCCACCCGCCACGTCCGGAGGCGCGTGGACCGTGCAGGTCCTGCACAGCTTCGCGGGGGGCGACGCGGAAGGCAGCAATCCAAATGCCTTGGTGCTGGCCAGCGACGGGACGCTGTTTGGTGCGACCGCTGGTGGAGAGGGAGCGCTGGGACTCGGAGGCACGGTCGCGTTCCAACTGAGTCCGCCGGCGGCCGGCCAGAGCGAGTGGACATACACGGTCCTGCGGAACTTCGGTGGTCTGCGTCCAGATACGACGATGCTGGTGAATGACGGCAATGTGTTCGTGGGGACGCAGTCTCCAACCGGGGGTGAGATATTCGAATTTCAACCGCCCGCGTCGCCGGGCGGCGCATGGACCACGAAGATGCTATACCAGTTCACCAACGACCAATCGCCAGTCAGCCAGTTGGTGATGACTCCGAACGGGATTCTTTACGGCGTGACGGGCGACCTCATCGTCCCGGGCTATCAGGCCACTGGCACGATCTACATGCTGCGCACCGAATAGACGCCGGACTGAGGCTACCGCGCGGCCCCCACCGCCACGCCGCGGCGCATGCTTTCGAGCAGCGCGTACGGCGTGTTCACGTTATTCCCTTTGCCGGTGCCTAAGTGAATGGCCGGCTTGTTATCGCCATGATAGTCGGTGCCACCGGTCTCAATCAGATTGAACTGCGCGGCCAGCTCCTTATAGAGCGCCGTGTCTTCGGGCGAGTGCTCGCTGTGATAGACTTCCAGGCCCTGCAGGCCGTTGTCGATCAGCTCGCGCAGCAGCTTCTCGAGTGACGCGCGATCGCGCTCCGGCAAGCGCACGCGAACCGTCGAACCGCCGGCGCATTCCAAGATGTTTGAATCTGATTAAGTGGGCGGCTAAGTGTAGGTGTCTTGCTGTTACTCTCGTTACGATCCGCTAAGTCAAGTAATTCATCGAGATTTCATTTGACGTTTGTCGGGGAACCCTGTATAGTCTTTGGAATGCGCCCGTTCCGCCTCGCGTTCCTGATGTTCCTCGCTCTTGCATTTGTTCCATCTGCGGTGGCGCAGTGGGCTGCTCCAGCAATCACTCTGTCCGCCAATCCGGCCAATTGCCCCGACTCACAGCCGGGCTTCACTTGCAACGCGCAGATCAACGTGTTCTGGGCCATACCTCAAAGCGTGCTGCTCAGTTGCACCGCCGGCTGCCACGTCGAGTATTGCCTTGTGCAGCCGTCGAACGGCGCACCACCTCCGAATCCCTGCAGCCCGTGGACCAACGGTACCACGACGTGGACACTCGATCGGGGGAACGGCGTAAATACTGTCTATGCGCAGTACCGCACGGTTCCCCGGGGGGGGGCGCGACGTATAGCGTGTACGCCTCGCCTATCATCAACCTGGACACCAGCGTGCCGTCGGTCGTCGTGAATTCGCCGGCGGGCCTATATAATCCCGAGACCCAGCAATACCAGCCACAATACATCAACTCCGACGATTCGCAGTGGGTCACTTACGCCGGCCAGGACGTGTCGGATCCCAGTGACCCGCTGACGTTCGGCATCGCAGGCTGCGAGTCTACGTGCACGGCGCTCGTCAGTGGCCTCAGCTCATTCATGTGGGCGTGGCCGGGATCCTCCCCGCCACCTGCGTACGACTATTTCCAGGTGACCGCGACGGACCAGGCGGGGAACTCTTCGGCAAGCGTGCTGCCGGCGGGGGCCCTCTTCAGTCTCTTCTCGCCGAGCCTCGGCGCGGCGCAGGAGGTGGACTGTTACGCCACAGGCACCAGCACCACTGGATTGAATAACGCCGTTCAGTGCACGACCCTG
>DATKNZ010000014.1:0-11306 GCA_035541055.1 Candidatus Acidiferrum sp.
TGGGCAGGAAGGGTTTCACGAAGGCTTCGTCGAAGTCGTAGCCGTCCTGGAAGTCGGCCCGGCTGTCTTTCTCGGTCTTGGCCAGCCAGCCGACCTCGATCATGTTGAAGACGATCTCGCCGAAGTCGGCGCAGCAACGCACGCCCCATTCATCAAAGAGCGTCTTGGCCATCGGGCCGAACTCTCGGAGGGCGAAGTCGCGGATGCCTTCGAGCAGCTCCTGGCCGCTGACGTGGCGGACGCGCCGGGCGCTCTTGGCGATGGCCTTCTGGGTGTGATCCAGGGCGTCGCGGACAAAGAGGTAGGCATCCCGGCTGTAACGCGGGTCCTTGGCCTGTATCTGGGCCAGTGCTTCTTCGAAACTGACTTCCTGCATGTTAAGGTCGTGTCACTTCAGCCGCCTGGGCCGGCGGATGGGCTGTCCGGTAGGCCTGGACCGCCCAGCCCGTCAGCAGCAGAAACAGGAGGAGGCAGAGCACCCCCTGCTCGCGTTTGGTCAAGCGCTGCACGTGCGGCAATGTAGCAAACTGCCGCATAGTTCACAATGGGAGAAGAACAGCAGGAGTTGGGCCACAGGGCGGCGGGAGAATGCGTTTGTAACGGGCGAGCTTCGAGCCCGCCGCCCTGAAATCCGAAATCCGAAGGCCGAGGGCCGAAAGAAGGCCGAATGGCGAAGGCCGAAGAGCGCTTCGAGAGAACGCGGGGCTTAGAGGGAGCAGCGCCGCAGGTTCGATATTCGGGCTTCGGGCTTCTTTCGGCCTTCGGATTCCGGGGCGTCGGATTTGCGCGGGACTGGTGGGCGTCAACCCACCGACCCCAGCCCGCCGCACGACCCTCACGCCGCCACGATATTGACCAGCCTGCCGGGCAGCACGATCACCTTCCTGATGGTCTTACCTTCCAGGAACGGTTTCACTTTCTCGGATGCTTTGGCCGCAGCCTCCAACTCGGCCTGGGAGGCGCCTGCCGGAACCTTGATGACGTCGCGCAGCTTGCCGTTCACTTGGACCGGGATTTCCAAGGTATCCTCGACGAGCAAGGCTGGATCGAACTTGGGCCAGGAGGCGTAGGCGAGGCTGGGAGCGTGTTCCGGGCTGCGTGTTGTGTGGAGCTTGGCCCAGAGTTCCTCGGCGATGTGCGGCGCGAACGGCTGGAGCAGCACCAGGAAATCACGCAATACGGAGACGGGCTTTGCCGCCCAGGTCATGGCTTCGTTGATGAAGACCATCAGGGCGGAGATGGCGGTGTTGAACCGGAGGCCGTCCAGGTCCTCGGTCACTTTCTTGATGCAGGCATGCAGCGCCTTGAGCTGGGCGGGTGTGGGCAGAGCTTCCGAGATGCCGGCAGCGAGCCGGATGCTCCCAAGCAACTCGGGTCCACGCGCCGGTTCCGCCGTGAGGCCCTGCTCGAAATCGGTCTCGCTCTGCTCATCTACGAACAGGCGCCAGACGCGGCCCAGGAAACGATAGACACCTTCCACGCCCCGGGTGTTCCAGGGCTTCACCATCTCCAGCGGGCCCATGAACATCTCGTAGAGGCGGAAGGCGTCGGCGCCATACTCGGCCAGGATGTCGTCGGGGTTGATCACATTGCCGCGCGACTTGGACATCTTCTGGCTGTCCTCGCCAAGGATCAGTCCCTGGTTGACGAGCTTGAAGAAGGGCTCGGGCGTGGAGACGTGGCCGAGGTCGTAAAGCACCTTGTGCCAGAAGCGGGCGTAAAGCAGGTGCAGGACGGCGTGCTCGGTGCCGCCGACGTAGAGGTCCACGCCAGGGGTAGCACGTTCAGCGTGGAGCGTGGAGCGTGGAGCGTGCGAGCCCATCCAATAGCGCTCCGCCTCAGGGCCGCAGAAGGCATGTCCATTGTGCGAATCCAGGTAGCGCAGGTAATACCAGCAACTCCCCGCCCATTGGGGCATGGTGTTGGTCTCCCGCTTGGAGCCGTTGGGCAGGTTTACCCAGTCCTTGGCGCGGGCGAGCGGTGGCTGGCCGTCGGGCGTGGGCTTGTAGTCGTCCAGTGGCGGGGGCAACAGCGGCAAGGCCGATTCAGGCAGAGCCTCGTGATACGGCTGGCCGCCCGGGCTCTGCTTCCAGACGATGGGGAAAGGCTCGCCCCAATAGCGCTGCCGGCTGAAAAGCCAATCGCGAAGCTTGTAATTGATGGTTTTCTTGCCGAGGTGCTTGGATTCCAGCCACGCAGTGATCTTCCGCTTGGCCTCGGGAGTGGGCAGGCCATCGATCGAGATATCCGCGTTGGCTGAGTTCACCGAGATGCCGTCATCCACGTAGCCATGCCAGTCCACCCCCTCGGGCGGCTCGACGACCTTCACAATGGGCAGCTTGAACTTTGTGGCGAACTCGAAGTCGCGTGTGTCATGCCCGGGCACGGCCATGATGGCCCCCGTGCCGTAGCTGATGAGCACGTAGTCGGCGATCCAGATGGGGATCTTCTCCCGGTTCACCGGGTTGATGGCGTAAGCGCCGGTGAAGACGCCGGTCTTCTCCTTGGCCAGCTCGGTGCGCTCCAGGTCGCTTTTCTTGGAGACTTCGGCGCGATATGCTTCGACTGCCGGCCGTTGCGCGGCAGTGGCAATCACGTCCACCAGCTTATGCTCGGGCGCCAGCACCATGTAGGTCGCGCCGAACAGGGTATCCGGCCGGGTGGTGAAGACGCGGATGGCCTTCTCGCATTCCGCGCTCCGCGTTCCGCACTCCGCAATGGAGAAGTCCACCTCAGCGCCTTCCGAGCGCCCTATCCAATTGCGCTGCATCTCCTTCAGGGAGTCGCTCCACTCGATCGTATTGAGGTCCTGCAGGAGCCGCTCGGCGTACGCCGTGATGCGCAGCATCCATTGGCGCATGGGCCGGCGGACAACCGGGAACCCGCCCACCTCGCTCCTGCCGTCCACGACTTCCTCGTTGGCCAGCACAGTGCCGAGTTGCTCGCACCACCAGACGGGGGCTTCGGTGACATAGGCCAAACGCTTGGAATCGCAGTAGGCGCGGCGCTTTTGCTCCAGTTCTGCAGGTGCGGCGCCCGGCGAACCCGGAGGGGAGACGCCTGCGCTACGTTGCAGGTCGGGAAGGTACGGAAGAGTGGAAATGGGTGCGGCCTTGTTGGTCTGGGGGTTGAACCAGGAGTTGTAGAGCTGGAGGAAGATCCACTGGGTCCAGCGGAAATATTGCGGGTCGGTCGTGTCCACCTCCCGGCTCCAGTCGTAGCTGAAGCCGAGGCTTTGGATCTGGCGCTTGAAATTGGCGATGTTCTGCTCGGTTGTCGTACGCGGGTGCTGTCCCGTCTTGATGGCGTATTGCTCTGCGGGGAGGCCGAAGGCGTCCCAGCCCATCGGGTGCAGGACGTTGTAGCCCAGCGCGCGTCGGTAGCGGGCCAGGATGTCCGTGGCGGTGTAGCCCTCAGGATGGCCGACATGCAGGCCCGCGCCGGACGGATAGGGGAACATGTCCAGGATGTAGAACTTGGGCAGGTGCTCCGGCTTGCCGTTAGCGTGGCGCTGCGCAAAGGGATGCTGGGCGGGCACGCTCTCGCCCGGGTTCCAGGCGCGGAAAGTCTCCTGCTGCGCCCAGTGGCGTTGCCATTTGGGTTCGATCAGATGAAAAGGGTACTGTTTGCGGCCCGATGCCATAAGCCGGGGACTATTGCGGAAAGCGGGAGGACAGACAATGGAAGAATTCTTTATTGTCTGCCGTTCAACGCATAGTTTTGGGGCTTATGCTCACGTTGGTTATTGCGACGCGCAATGCGCATAAGGTCGGAGAGATTAGCGCCATCCTGGGACCTGAGTTCCGCTGCCTTTCGCTGGCGGACCTTACCGATGCGCCGGAAGTCGTGGAGGACGCTGGCACGTTCGCAGGCAACGCGACCAAGAAGGCAGTGGCACTGGCCGGGTGGCTGGCTCACGTGCAACCAAGTGCCTTGGCCCGCATCTTTCAAGCGGGTAGGGACGCCTCGCCGAGGCGTCCGGGCGGCAGCCCCAGCGGACGCCTCGGCGAGGCGTCCCTACCCATCAGCGTGTCGGAGGGCCAGTTCTACGTGCTGGCAGACGATTCCGGGCTCGAGGTGGACGCGCTGGGCGGAGCGCCGGGCGTACATTCGGCTCGCTTCGCCGCACTGGACACGGGCCAGCCGGGCAACTCGCCCACTGCGGATAACAATGCAAAGCTCCTGCGCCTGCTCACCAGCGTGCCTCCCGAAAAGCGCGCGGCGCGCTTCCGATGCGTGCTGGCGCTGACGCCCGTCCCCTCCCCCGCGGCTGCGAGCGCGTCGCCGGTGTGCCTGGCGGACGAGGTCGAGTTGCAGACGGAGTTGTTCGAGGGCACCTGCGAGGGGCGGATTGCTTTCGAGCCGCGCGGAACCGGCGGGTTCGGCTACGACCCGCTGTTCATCCCGCAGGGGCACGATCTGACATTGGGCGAGTTGAGCGAAGAAGTGAAGAACGGCCTGAGCCACCGCGCCCGGGCGTTGGCGTTGCTCAGGGCAAAATTCGTGGATTGAGCCCGCCCGAGTCTGTGATAGCGTTCCAGGCGCGCGCGTGTCGTCGGGCTGGCCGTGCCGAGCTTGATTTAGCGATGAAGTTTGAACTGTCCCGCGGAAGGAGTGCGCTTGCCGCCTTTTGCGCACTGCTTGCCCTGTCCACATTGGCTGGCTTTGCCCAAACGAATGGCATTTTTGCCGACTTCACTACCAGCATGGGCAACTTCACCTGCACGCTGGACTACACAAATGCGCCGCGCACGAGCGCCAATTTCATTGGGCTGGTCACGGGCCAACGCGCCTGGGTTGACCCTGTGACGGGCCGGGCGCGCACGAACGCATTCTACGATGGGCTCATCTTTCACCGGGTCATCGCCGGCTTCATGGACCAGGGCGGCTCGCCCACTGGCCTCGGCGATGGCGGCCCGGGCTATGCCATCATGGACGAGTTCAGCCCGGCGCTCGTGTTCACGAACTTCGGCGTGCTCGCGATGGCGAACTCGGGACCCAATTCGGACGGCTCGCAATTCTTTATTACGGTCGCCAGCTACACCTTTGGGAACAGCAACTATACGATCTTCGGCAAGGTGGTATCTGGGTCCAACGTGGTGTGGGCCATCAATCAGGTGGCCACGGATGCAAATAATAAGCCGCTGACCAACGTGGTAATGCAGCAGGTGAGCATCCGCCGCGTGGGCACGGCGGCGCAGGCTTTCAACATCAGCACCCAGGCCCTGCCCGTCGTCATCAACCTGCCGCTGCACATCGCTTCGACGAGCAACGCGGTGACGCTGACGTTCACCAATCGCCAGTATGCCGACAACGAGTTGTATTCCACCACCAACCTTCTCGGGACCTGGGGTCCAACGCCGCTGGGCATCGAGATCACGGCCCCGACTACGAATACTTTCCCACAGGCCAAGGCAACGCCGCAGTGTTTCTACCGCCTGGCACAGATCCAGTACGCCTCTTCTACCTTTGCGCCGAAGAACCTGTATGGACGCACATTGGCGACCACTTTTCTCTCGGGCGGATCGGGAACCGTCACCATCACTTTCGACAACGCGGGTGGCGGCACCTTTGTTTTCCCCCCGAACCCTGCGGCGAGCTTAACGAGCTATAGCTGGTCCCAGCAGCCTTACCGTGGTTTTGTTCTGCTTCTATTCCCAGGCTATCCTGCGCTCAACCTGACATGTAACTTCACCGCCGGCGGGAGCGGGAGCTTCACTGGGACTGCCTATCCGTATTATCCGTTCACTGTCGGAGCATTTGGCGTGTCCGGGACCTTCACCTTGTCTGGCTCCTAAGCCGCGCCGGAACGCGGCTTGAGCGCGATGCCCCATCACTCCGGCACGCGCAGGCCACGCCGCAGCCGCCCGTTGCTGGCCACCATCCGGTAGTAATGCTCGCCCGGGATGGGGCGATGCCAGAACTCGCCGCCGGCGCATTGGATGATCAGGCCGCCGGCCGCGATGTCCCAGAGCCGGATGCCGCGCTCGATATAGGCGTCGAAGCGGCCGGTCGCCACGTAGGTGAGCCCCAGTGCGGCGGCGCCCATCATGCGAACCTTGCGCACGCGGTACACCAGCTTGCTGAAGTACGGCAGGGTGGAATCAATGTATTCGCGTGATTTGGCGAAGCCGATGGAGACGATGGCCTCGTTCAGCTTGCCGCGCCGGCTGACGTGAATGACCTGGCCGTTGAGGCGCGCGGGGCCGCCGCGAAGGGCCGTCCATAGCTCGTCGCAGAATGGGTCGTGAACGACGCCGACCAGCGTCTGGTACCCGTCGGGGTAATCGGCGGCGGCGCGCGAAGGCGCCCGTTGCTGGAGGGCGATGGACACGCAGGCGTGGGGAATGCCGTAGGCGAAATTGACGGTGCCGTCTATCGGGTCCACGACCCAGCGGCATTCGGCCTCCTCATTGCCCACAGTGCCTTCTTCGCCCAGCAGGGCAATCTCGGGAAAGGCGCGCTTGAGCGTTTTCTCTATCAGCGCCTGGGAACGGACGTCGAGCTCCAGCTTGATGTCGTGCTGCGTGACGGCGTTGGCGCGTTTGCTGGCGTGAAGCTCGCGGTGCATCAGCGCACCCACGGAGCGGGCGGCCTGCACGGCTGCGGCCTGGGCCTTGTTCAGGTTCATGGGGTTAGGATGCGCGCAGGCTAGGGCTTCGCCGCGGGAAGCGGCACTTCCTTCATCGTGAGACTGTAGGAGAACTTGTCGAAGTACAGGTTGTGGTCGTCGTATTCAACCTCCCCGCGCTGGAAGTCCACATCATCCGAGCGCATCGTGTGTTTGGGCGGGCGGAGGGCCTGGCTGTGGTCGCTGTTGGCGATCATGCGGTACTGGTCGAGGCCGCCGAAGTAGAAGTCGCGTAATTCGCGTTTCTGCTCGGGCGTGAGCGTGGTGGCGTAATGCATGACCCATACCCCCATGTACGGGTCCACGGGCATCCAGCCGTAAGGGGGGAGGTAGATTTCCGACCAGTCGTGGTTGGACTTGTCGCCGCTGAAGAGGTTCCAGCCGGTTTGCCAGCGCGCGGGCACATCGTTGAGCCGGCAGAGCGCGATGAACAGCAGGGCTTCCTGCCCGCAATCTCCGTAGCCCTTTGAACGGCAGTAATCGCTGATGTTGCGGATGGTGGAATACTCGATCGCGAAGCTGTAGAGGATGTGCTCGGAAATCCAGTCGTAGCACTTCTTCGCTTTCCAGTAGGGGTTAGTCTCGTTCCCGACGATCTGCTGGGAGAGCTTGCGCAGTTCGGGAGTGAAGACCACGTGGGGGGCTTCCTGCGTGAACTGCCGCAGGGCTGCTTCGCGCTGGCTCAGCGGGCGCACCATGTCGGGGTTTATGTCGAACCAGACTCCGCGGGCGGTGTATTGGTACTCAATGGCAAATTGCGTGGGCTTCCCGGCCTGCGCGGGCTGCTCCATATATACCGAGCGGATCGGGCTCTGGGGATCGTCCACGTTCTTCAGGAACTTGGACGTGGACACCAGGTTGATGTCTGTCTGGAACGGGTATTCCCTCGGGAAAGGAATCCAGGCGCGGAGGATTTCGCCGGCGGGCGCCGCATTGGCGTGGGCTGTCACTGTCATGGTCACGTCGAAGCGCTTGGGCAGGACGTAGGGGACCTTTTCGGCCAGCGCGGCGGCTTTGATCGAGCGGATGCTCTCCAGCCGGGCCTTATCCAGGGCCGCGGAGTTCCTGGGGTGCAGACGGCGCACCTCCAACGCCGGGTAGCGCATGTAGAGGTTCCGCACGCTATCGTTCATGAAGTAGCGCGTGCCGTCTATGTCGCGGTAGTCGAAGCGGCCTTCTTTAATCCATTGATCGAACTCGGCAGCCGTGAGGCCCTTCAGAGAATCCTTTAACGCGTTGAAGAGATCGCCCTTCGTCAGAGTGAAGTCCTGCTTGATGCGGTCCAGGCGGTCCAGCTCGAACGCGAGCTTCTGCTGTTCGGCGCCGGGCAGCGACTTGTCCTTAAGCGCCGTGGAGAGAACTTCCGCCGCCTGCTTGAACTGGCCTTGGAGCTCAAGCTTGCTGGCCTCAGCGGCGGCGTCCGGCTTGGCGAGACAGGTGGTGCCGAAGACAAGCGAGATGCATAGGGTGGTCAGGAGGCGCATTTTCATTGAGAAGCGAGGATGCATACGTGAGGTCGGCGGCGCAAGTTCGCAATGGGGAAGGACGAGACACGGATTCCAGGGATTAGCACGAATCCAATCAGTGCAAATCCGTGTAATCCGTGTCTGTATTTGCCGTCTTTAGCCCCGCAACGCTTCGAGTGCCTTCTTGATCCGGTCGCGTTTCGCCTGCCATTCCGCCAGGCGTTGCTGGTGCTGCTGGAGCACATGCGGCGGCGCCTTCGAGGTGAAGTTTGGATTGTTCAGCTTCTGCTCGGCCTTGGCGATTTCGCTCTCCGCCCTCTCCAGTTCTTTCGTCAGGCGCGCCTTCTCGGCCGCCACGTCAATCAGGCCTTCCATCGGGAGATAGAGTTCGCCGAGGTTTGAGTGCACAGTCGGCGTGCCTTTCTTCGCGTCGTATTTCGGATCAATCTCCAGCGCTTCGGCATTCAGCAACAGCTTCAGCACCTCGGCGTCGTGCGGCATGACCGGGTTGGCGGGCTTGAAGACGAACTTCACCTTCTTGTTCGCAGCGATGTTGCCCTCGCGCCGCAGGTTGCGGCCTTGGGTGACCAGGTCGTACTTGGCGTTGACCATATCCACGTAGCAGGCATCCAGGCCGTAGTGGCCAAGGAAGTCCTCATCCAGCGGCTTGGGCCAGGGGGCGAACATGATCGTCTCGCCGCCCTGCCCCGCCGGCATGTCGTCGTGGTAGCCCATCCCGTGCCACAGCTCCTCCGTGATGAACGGCAGAAAGGGATGGAACAGCCGCAGGGTGTGCGAGAGAACGAAGTCGAGGACCGCGAGCGTATTGGCGCGGCGTTCCGCCGTGAGAGCGTCGGAGCGTTGGGGCGTCGGAGCGTCTTCCGCTTTCACGCTCTCACGCTCCTCAAGTTCTGACGGTCCGACGGGCCGTGCGAGCACGGCCTTGCTTGCCTCCACATACCAGTCGCAATACTCGCTCCAGAAGAAGCGATACAGGGTCTGCGTGGCTTCGTTGAAGCGGTATTCGGCGAAGGCAGTCGTGATCTCGCGGATGGCCTGGTCCAGCTTCAGCAGGATCCATTTGTCGTCGCTGGTCAGGAGGCGCGGTTCGATTTCACCCTGCACCTCGCCGCCTTGCATCTGGCGGAAGCGGCAGGCGTTCCAGAGCTTGTTGCAGAAGTTGCGGCCCAGCTCGACATCCTTCTCATCGAAGAGCACGTCCTGGCCGAGCGGGGCGCTGCGCATAGTGCCGAAGCGCAGGGCGTCGGCGCCGTATTTGGCGATGAGCTCCAGCGGGTCGGGCGAATTGCCCAGGCTCTTGCTCATCTTGCGGCCCAGCTTGTCCCGGATGATGCCTGTGAAGTACACATTGCGGAACGGCAGGTCGCCCATGAACTCGTAGCCCGCCATGATCATGCGGGCAACCCAGAAGAAGATTATGTCCGGGCCGGTAACCAAGTCCGTGGTCGGGTAGAACTTCTTCAGCGTGTCGGTCTGCTCCGGCCAGCCCATTGTGGCAAAGGGCCAGAGCCACGAGCTGAACCAGGTGTCCAGCACGTCGGGGTCCTGCTGCCAGCCTTGGCCGGGGGACTCCACTTGGCAGCGGGTAAACATCTCATCCGTGTTGACATCACCCGCAATCTGGGACAATTTGGACACAGAGGCCGATGCAGGCCGGGTTACCAACTGCTCCGCGAGGGGCTGCGTTCCCGGAGATTTACCGTCGGCCTCGCTTCTTTTAGCCTCCAACGCCTGGTGATCATATAGCTTCCGCCCGTCACGGAGCTCCTTCACAGTGAACTTGACCCGATACTGTGTCTGGCCCAGCTCCAGGGCGGCGAGGAACTTGTGGACCTGTGTGACCTGTGGGATCGGAGGGACATGGGGTTCAGTAGCGACATGGATAGCGTTCTGCAAGAGGCTGGGCAAAGCAGGAACAAGCCTGATGTTGGCCAGCCCTTCGTTGGCAAACGCGTGTTCCAGGCTGCGGCGGTTCACATAAATCTCCCAGCCGGTGTCCAGATTCTTGTATCGCTGTCCCAACAACCCGCTCCTCGTAACCAGGTCCCATGCTGCCCGGCGCAGTTCCCGCGCGTTAGTGCCCGGCAGTTCATCGCCCCGCAATCGGACCAACTGAATCGTTCGCTCCAGGGCACCCCAGCCTGGCTGGTTATACCAAACGGGCACGCGGTGTCCCCACCAGAGCTGCCGGCTGATGCACCAGTCTTTCAGATTAGTCATCCAATGCGTGTAAGTCTTCACCCAGCGGTCCGGGTAGAAACGCATCGGAGCATTGCTCTCGCTGGCGGAAGGGGCTACGCTTTCAGCGGCGGTTGGCGTCGCCTGACCTGCCAAGCCCTCCGAGACATGGAGGGAAGGCACCAGCGCTTGTGCGCCAGTTGCTCCTTGTGTGTCCGGTATAGGCCGCGGGGTCAGTGTGGCCCCCGGAGACTTGTCACTGCCGGGCGCACCTTCTGCTTCCGTGGACTGCACGCACTCGGCAGCCCTGTCCACGCTCGGATACCTCAAAAACCACTGCTCGCTCAGGTAGGGCTCGATGGGCACATGGCTGCGCTGGCTGTAGCCCACGTTGTGCCTATGCTCGCTTATTGAGACTAGAAGCTGATCGGCCTTCAACTTCTCGACGATTGCCTTCCGTGCTTCCAGTCGGTCAAGGCCTGCGTATCCTTCACCGGCCTCGCCGGTCATTTTCCCATCGGGTCCAATAACAACGGTGAAAGGCAGCCGGTGCCGAATCCCCATGTCATAGTCGGCCACATCGTGTGCAGGGGTGACCTTAACGCAGCCAGTACCAAACTCACGATCAACCAGCTTGTCACCAATAATTGGGATCTGCTTATCGCGGATGGGCAACAAGGCTTTGCGTCCAATAAGGTGCCGGTAACGGTCGTCACCCGGGTTTACGGCGACGGCCTCATCGCCGAGCATTGTTTCCGGGCGAGTGGTTGCTACCACGACAAACGCTTTCGGGTCTAATTGCCCGGCTTCGTCTGGGATGGGATACTTGATAAACCACAGGAAGCTATCCTCCTCCACCATCTCCACTTCTTCATCGGAGAGAGCGGTGCGGGCCGCCGGGTCCCAGTTCACCATGCGTTTGCCGCGGTAGATGAGACCCTTCTTGTACAGTTCGACAAAGACCTTTTGCACGCAGCGCGAGTAGGCCGGGTCCATGGTGAACCGCTCGC
>DATKNZ010000015.1:0-3929 GCA_035541055.1 Candidatus Acidiferrum sp.
CGCTTCCACCGTGTGCAGCGTGATGAGGCCGGGCCGGGCCCGTTGCGCCCCGTGCGCGGCCAGCACGGCTGCGCCGTGAAAACCCAGGCTCCCCGCCACGATGGCCAGGTGCCCATAAGTCCCCTTGTGGCCCGCCGCCGCCCGCGCAGGTGGGAAGCCCGCAAAGTCCTCGGGGAGGGTCCATTGTAATTCGCTCTGGTGCCGGCAAGGAGCCAGGCCCACGTCCGCGGCGACGACCAGGTGCCCCACGTAAGGCCAGGCTGAGTCCTTCAACATGCCGGTCTTAGGCGCGCCTACTGTCAGCGTGACGGAGGCGCGGACCGCTTCGCCCTCCACCAGGCCGGTGTCGGCGTTCAAGCCCGAGGGCACATCCACCGCCAGGACGGGCAACCGCGCCTCGTTGATGCGCTGGATGATCTTGACCCACTCCGGGTCAAGCGGCCGGTTAATGCCGATGCCGAACAGGCCATCAACCACCAGCGCGGGCCTGGAGGCGAGGGCCGCTTCGAGCCTCTGCGTGTCGGCGGCAGCGCCCGTTGTTTCCAGGACTTCCACCTGCCGGTCAACCAGGCCATCGCGCGCCGCCCGCGCATCGGCTCCGTTGTTGCCTTTGCCGGCCAGGATGAGGATGTGGGCGCCGGGCCGGGTCAAACGAGCCGCTTGCGCGGCGACACACTGGCCGACGCGGCGAATGACTTCCGCCTCGGTTTGGCCTGCAGCCCAGGTGGCCGCTTCCCATTCTCGCATCTGAGCAATACTAATGACCGGCACTGGCATGGCGGGACACTACCGAGACCTTGACGCATTCAAAAGAACAAATCTGCGGCGGGGTTCGCGGTCGCATCGGTAATGAAGGCAGTCTCGCCTTGACTGAACCCCGCCTCCGGTTATAGGTAATTGCGGTATATGCAGGTGCTTGTCCAGCCGCGAAACCCCACGCCGCCGCGGCTGGCGGAGGCACCGCAGGCGACGATTTAGTTTATGACCCAGACCGGCACGGCAGCACCCCCGGCCCCTTCGCTGGAGGAAATCCAGAAGGACTGGCAGGGCCTGCGGCTGCGTGTCGAGCAACTCGAGGCGGACCGAACCGCCCTCGAACAGGAGAACAAGACCCTGCGCTCCCTGCTGGAGCGCGCCCTGGACCATCGCCAGAAGTCGCACAGCGAGTTGGTCCTCATCCTGACCAGCCTGGTCAGCAAGCTGCCGCTCAATGACGTCGGCGTCATCGTCGCCAAGCTCGTCGAGCACAATAGCAACGTCAGCCAGATGCTCGCCGCGCTGGCCAACGGCACCGTCGAGGCCGACTTGCCTCAGCCCGAGGTGCTCAAGAACCTCGAGCAAACCAAGCGGGACTTGCTGGCCGCCGCCCAGCGCACGCGCGAAGAACTGCTCAAGCTGGACCCGCCCATCGAGCGGGAATTGCTCGCGGCGCTGGAAGCCAAGCCCGACACCTTCTTCTCCCCGCGGATGGTGCGCGCCAACCGCTGTTTCATCAAAGGCCAGGTGCCCCGCGAGCGCGTCGTCCGTGAGTTCGGCGAGGAAGCCTTGATCCTGTTCAAGGACATGACCACCGACCCCAAGCTCAACCCGCGCCCCAAGCCCGAGGAAATCGTGCTCGGCTTCAAGCACGACTTCGAAGCGCTCTTCCAGCAGAATCCCGCCCTCACCCCGGAGAAGCGCGAGCGCCTGCAGGCCCTCTACCGGCAGGTCCAGCGCAGCAAGAGTCACCAGGACCCCGGTCCCGCGCAACGCAGCGCCTTTCAGCGCCTCTCGTTCCTCATCGAACTGCTGCACTACTACGAAAACCAAAACACCGAGGCGCCCGACGTCATCTTCGCCCAGCGCCTGCCGGCCCTCGTCGAGCAGCTAGGCGTCCCGGGACCGCACGCGCCGCTGGACGAGAAAGTCCTGACCGAGCTGGAAGCGCTGCTTGCCTTTATCATGAGCCTCGACCACCGGCTCATGGTCATCAACAACGTCGGCAAAGGCGGCGGCCCCGGCAAGACCCTCAAATATGTCCTGCGTCTGCGGGCTGAGCGCGTCACTGACTTGGACCACACGGTGACCGAGTTCGTCCGGCATCTCATTCCGGCTCCGCCGGAGAAGCCGCCGGCGGTCGCGGCCCTGGCTGGCGTGTTGCGGTTGGTGCGGCCCGAAGTGCAAAAGCGCGTTTGCAAGGCGATCATGGCCTTCGACCGCCTGCGCAAAGCCGATGCTGAAGCCCTTGGCAAGGAAGTCGGAAAGGAGCTTGGCCTCACCGGGCTCGAACAGGAGGCCAAGGCCCAGGAGACGCTTCCGCCCGAACAAGAACGCCAGCTCGCCTGGGCCAAGATCAAGGAACTCATTGGCCGGCGCACCGACGCTGCCACCGTCGCCACTGTCATCCGCGAGCGCCTCCACGCCAAGTACGACAGCGACGAGGTCCGCCAAAGCTGGGTCACCCTCACCGAGGCCGATCCCATGTCGCTCATCCGCATCTTCTGCCAGTTGCCCTTCCGGGCCGACGGCAAGACCGACCCCATCGCCCGCGCGGTCATGGAGACCTACGTCACCCGTCTCACCCATGAGAAATACGCGGCTACCTACCATAAGGTCATCAACAGCCTGCGGAACATGTTCCACGCCAAGCCGGACAGCCCGACCCTCGTGAACTTCGTTGCGCTCGTGAAGTGGGCCGGTCCCGAAGCCGTCGCCAAGCTGTGCGCCGACGTCGGCATGCCTGTCCCGGCGTAACCGGCCGGCGGAATCCCATTGACGCTGCCGGACCCCGCCGTTAGATTGCGCCCTCTTTTGGGATCCAGAGTAGCTCAATGGTAGAGCAGCCGGCTGTTAACCGGCGGGTTGCAGGTTCGAGCCCTGCCTCTGGAGCCAATTTCGGCCGAAATCCGAACTTCTCGGTTCAGTCCTCTTACCCGCTCCGTCGCAGCAAATTGCGCAGTTCGGTTCAGTCAACCAGCGGGCCAAGGGTTCGTATGCCGCCCGGCGCGAACTACCCCAGGTTAGGACCACAATCATTTCTGGGGCACGGCGGACGACCAGCCCAACTGTTGCATCATGCCGAGTCGATCCATGTTGACGGTGATCTCTTGAATCTTCCCTTGCGCGATTCGTAGGATGCTAATGCCCGCCACCCTGACCGTTCTGCCCGTCGCGGGCCGGCCTCTCAATTCGCCCGACTGCGTGCCCTGCAGGGTCCAGCGGACAACAACCCTGTCTCCTTCCGCTATCAAATCGTCTATCGAGTAGCGCGCATCGGGAAAGGCCGCGTGAAATGCGGCCATTCGCGCTTTGTCCTCTGCCAGGCTGCGGATGACGTCGGGAGGATTGCAGAGGATGAGGTTCGTGGCGATGATCTCGTCAGCCACTGCTACGTCGCCGTGATTGACCCAGGCATGGAAGTAGCGTTGCACGATTTCTTTGTTTCTTCGCAGGGTGGCCTCTTTCGCCGTCGTGCAGCCCGACAGGGTCAAGGCGGTCAGGATGCCAACGATCATTTCGCTTGGTTTCATATTCATCTCCGCGCAGGTTTCGCCCGGGACGGCGAAACTCTGAACCTAAAAGCCGCAGTTGAACTGTCGGCGGGAGCTCATTTCCGCGGTTCGACCGTCGAAATCTCCAGCAAGGGGCCAAGCATCGAGGAGCGCGGAAATCGGAGTGCCTTCACCTGTCGGGTGAATGAGTCCAACTGCGGCGCAGTTGTAATGTATCTCACTTAAGTGCTTCATAATGATAAGGTTATACCATGCCTATCCGGTTGGTTGTCCTAACGTGATGTTACGTATGGCAATCCCATTTAACCTGCCTACGATCGGACTCTGCGAACTTTGGTAAGGACCACCAACCGGATAGGCACGGAGTAAGACAGTAATGGACAGGCACTTACGAAGAAGGGCTCCACAAATCCACCTCAGCTCTACGCCCTCACCTCT
>DATKNZ010000016.1:0-2087 GCA_035541055.1 Candidatus Acidiferrum sp.
TGCAGCTCCGATGTTGCATTCTGCAGGTATAATGATCCAGCCGCCAAAAGGTTGCATCGCCAAGCCCGGAAAGGGGTCAGCTCCGCACATCAACGACGGCAAACCACCGCCCGGCTTTGAATCAGCGGCCGAACGTGTTCCGCGAGGAGGCGATCCCCGCCACGTCCAGGTAGTCTCCCGGGTCGCCGGAGCGGCAAGGGCTAAACCACAGCCGAGTCACCAACCCCGCGTAGTTTGTGCAGCCGGCAAGGTCCACCTCGTAGATGTGGAACCGCCTGTCCGGCAGCAGGGGCCACCGGGTGCTTCGGGCCAAGTCGAAGCCGCAGGCACCGTTGGTTTGCCAGCCGAGTTGCGCGACGTTGCGCCCGTTGGGATGCGACATCCTCAGCGCGGCCCGGATGTAAAGCCGGGGCACGGCGGCAGCGGCAAAGGCGGTGGGCGGCGAGCACATCAGCGGATTCGTGCAGTTGAGGCTGACGCGAAGGCGTTTGCCGCGAAGCGGCCAGCCGGAATCGGTCGTGTTCAGGTAAGACCAGTGCTGCCGGTCGGTGGCGAATCGCCAATTGCAGCCGGGCCGGTACGGCTGCGCATAGACCCAGTCCCTGATCTGCCGCACCGTGCCGAGAATGAGGTGGTACGACCAGCTATAGACGATATTCGTGTCCAGCACCTCCTCCTGGAAGGGCGCGATATAGCCCGTTTGATCGTCCCGCGGGCCGCCGCGGCCCGGCTCACCGTGGAATCCGCCGAGGAAGGCTGTTACCCCGGGGTGATATACCCCCAGGCCCCAGTCATTGGTGTCCACTAGCGCCGCCCAGCTTTCGGTGGCACGCCAATAGGTCCAGTGGGGCGGCCCCTGGGCGGGCAAATTCGTCAGCGGCGCGCCGGTGAA
The DNA here is from genome assembly GCA_035541055.1 of Candidatus Acidiferrum sp. Classification (GTDB taxonomy): domain Bacteria; phylum Verrucomicrobiota; class Verrucomicrobiia; order Limisphaerales; family UBA8199; genus JAPLUA01. The sequence goes on from DATKNZ010000016.1 coordinate 893, forward strand.
CGGCTCCCACCCCGCGTAACTAAACAGGCGGCAGAGTGTGCCGACAGTGTAAGCCGCCGGCAGCTCCTGGTTCGCCGCCTGGAACTGCCGCGCCGTGTCCGTCCGGGCATTCACCAGCCGGTTGCTGACAACCGCCACCTGGCCGGTGAGCGAAATCCACGACTCGAACGTGCATTGGCCCGGCACATTGTCGAGCGCCCACTGCATGGGCCGGCATTTCACGTAAAGCGTGCGCGCGTCGTTGTAATGGGCGAGCACCGTCGAGCCATGGCCGTACGAGTCGCCCGACTGGATCGGGTTCCATGGCCAGTTGGACCACTGCGGGTTGACGCAATTGAAAGGATTGTAAGGCCGCGGGCCCGCGTAATAGGACTGCTGAATCTGCCGGCCCAGGTCGTGGTTGTTGACGACGTTGTTCGTCGTGCCGGAGACCGACAGCCAGGTGATGGAGCCGCCTTCGGCCAGATCCACGCCCACCCTGATCATGCCGTTATCGAGGAAGCTCTCCGCGGCAAACGCCAAGCGCAGTCCGGCAAGCAGGGAGAGTGAAGCCACACTTTTCTTTAACGAGGTTGACGCACGTGGCATAGCCCTGGCTAGCAGCGCGAGCCATCGGTGTCAATGCTACCTGGATGATCGCCGCCCAGCCGAGACGTCCATTGTCCGCCACCCCGCCGTGCAGCAAGGCAACCAGCTCACGGTGAGCGGGATCGGCTCCAGCGGGCAGGATCGCGCCCGGGCTGGATGTGACCTGGCAGCCGGTGGATCCGTCGGGCACGCTGCCGGTCGGGGCCTATATGCAAGAGCAACTCATCGGCACGGCCAATGGGGTCCCCAACACCGGCTGGGCACCATTACTATGACCAAGCAGTGTGCCGTTTGCAACGGGACCAACTATCTCATCTCGGCCGACTTCTCGGCCATTGTGGCGACCACGTACACCGTGCAGGCTTACCTTAAAGGACAGCTTGTCGGGCAGGCAACCAACCAACCCGGGGTGGCCCTGGCCACCTGCAATTACGCCCTCAACTGGAGGAACGCTGCTCCGCTCCCTCGGCGCGGACTGGCAGAACTCCGGTCTGGACAGCAGCCGGAATTCCTGTTCCAAGAAGCCCGGTATGGCGAGCAACCGCAGCGCGGCCGTGCCCGGAGTCCAGGCTGTCCCGGCAGCCAATGGGCAGACCTATCGCGGGCC
>DATKNZ010000017.1:0-24668 GCA_035541055.1 Candidatus Acidiferrum sp.
CCAGAAGGTGCCGTTCGGCATCTGCCAGATTGGCAAGGCATTCCGCAACGAGGTCACCCCGCGCAACTTCACCTTCCGCTCCCGCGAGTTCGAGCAGATGGAACTCGAGTTCTTCATCCGCCCCGACGAAGTCGTGCAGAAAATGGCCGGCAGCGTCGCGAAGCTCTCCGACCCTCAACCCTCCACCCTCACCCCTCAACCTACCTGGGGCTGGGAGCTCTGGCACAAATACTGGGTCGAGCAGCGCGTGCAGTGGTATGAGAGCATCGGCCTGGGCCGCGACACGCTGGTCGATTACTGGCAGAAGAAAGAGGAGCTGGCCCACTATGCCAAGGCGACGGTGGACATTCTCTACAAGTTCCCCTTCGGCACGCAGGAGCTGGAGGGCATCGCGGCGCGCGGCGACTTCGACCTGACGCAGCACCAGAAGTTCAGCGGCAAATCCATGGAGTACTTCGATGACGAGGCCAAGGCCAAGTATGTGCCCCACGTCATCGAGCCGAGCGCGGGCGTGGACCGCCTGGCGCTGGCACTGATCTGCAACGCCTATTGCGAAGACCAGGCGCCCGACGAGAAGGGCAAGATGGAGACCCGCGTAGTGATGAAGTTCCATCCCCGCATCGCCCCGATCAAGGTCGCCGTGCTCCCGCTGCTCAAGAACAAGCCCGAGCTGGTCAAGAAGGCGAAGGAAGTGCGTGAGTTGCTGCGCCCGCACATGTCTGTGTTTTATGACGAAGCGGGCGCCATCGGTCGCCGCTACCGCCGCCAGGACGAGGCGGGCACCCCGTTCGGAGTCACCGTGGACTTCGACACCCTCGGCGAAAAAGGCCCCGAGCTGCAGGACACCGTGACCCTGCGCGACCGCGACAGCATGAAGCAAGAGCGGGTGAAGATCGGCGATTTGGTGCCTATGTTGCTGGAGAAAATCCGGTAGTGGAACCAGACACCAAGGCCGTCAAAAAGCGCGCGCCGACACTTTATGCGATCATCGCCATAAAGCTGCTCAAGGGGCTGCTGTTCGTGGCGTTGGCTGTCGTCGCCTACACGCTCTCGGACAACGACCTGCCGGCGGAATACCAGAACATCCTGCACCACCTGCGCTTTAACCCCGAACGCCGGTTCTGGGCCGATCTCGCGGTGCAGGTTGGGCAGCTCACCGAGCAAAAGGTCCTCTGGACGGCTGCCGGCACCCTCGTTTACAGCCTGTTCTCGCTGGTGGAAGGCGTCGGATTGATGTTCCGGATAAGCTGGGCCGGCTGGCTGACCATCGGCGAGTCGGCCTTCTTCATCCCCATCGAGATTTACGAACTGGTCCGCCAGACCGCGCCCGGCCGCATTCGTCCGGGCCACCCCCTCACGGTGCTCATCATCCTGGGTATCAACATCCTCATCGTCTGGTACCTATTTCAGAACCGGCAACGGCTCTTCCGGCATCGCCACAAGTAGCGCGGGCGTATCGAAGCCCACATTGGCCATCGGCTATCGGCTATCGGTCATTCTGCCGAACCAAACTGCCTGCTTACGAAATCTCGTAGTCTGGAACACGAGGCTGGCGACTTGCGGCAGGTGTCGAACTTTCGTCATCCCACCAGCAAATCCCCTGCTTACCAAGCCACTTTCTGCGAATTGGCTGGTTTTGCTGGAGACAAGCACGCCCTGGCCCCGCCCTTACCCATCCACACCCCCTCCCTTACCTCACCGTAGAACCTCTGCAAACTTTGCAGAGGTTCTACGGTGAGGTAAGGGAGGGGTGCCGGAGAGGGCATGGACGGGTAAGGGTGTGGGGATGGCTTTTGCCCGGGAGACCTCATCCGGGCATTCGCTGGCCTGGATGCGCGAGTAACTGGGCGCGCTGCCAGGGTTGGACGCTGCTGCGCCCGAGGACGGGCGCTCTCCGGCGGTTACGACGGGGCGTCGTTGTAGTAGCCATCGGGGTGGGGATGGGCTTCCGGCTGCCACCACCGATTGACGATCCAGGCTTCGACGTGGGCGTCCACGTTGTCGGGCAGCATGGCGTGGATCGCGAGCTTCAAAGGCTTCCCGGACCACTGCGGGCCGAGGCGGACTTTGTACAGGACCCACGAGCAGCCGTAGGATTGGGTGTTGCCGAACTGCCGGCCATCGGGGACGGGGATCAACTGCACGTCCTGGTCGCCGATGTGGGCGATGGCCTGGACGATTTGCACGACGGTGGGGGCATGCTTCCATTCGGCGCTGCCCTGGCGCAGCCGGATGGGCACGGCGAGAACCGTTTGGCCGTCCGTGAGAGACGGGAGGGTGGAGTCGAAGGCATACACTTTCTTGGTTAGGTGCTGCGCGGCGAAACTGGCAGCGTCGGCAAAGCGCACGTCCATGCTGGCGTCCAGGGCGGTTGGATGCAGAGCAAGTTGTTGGCCCAGACCGGCGGCGGCCTCGCGTGAGACGGAGCGCACGGGCAGGCTCCTGGCGTGCTCGGAGTGCGGCGTCACCTCGAGCATCAGCACCTCGAATGGCCGCAGCCACACGGCGAGGTCGTCCCCGGCTTTCAAGGGGGCGCCGTCCGGGCGCAGCAGGCGCGTCTGGTCGGGGAAGTGCGAGACCACGTGCAGGCCGGTGCCTGGGTTTGCATCCAGGCCGATGGAGCTATCGAGTGACACTTCGACATGGCGGGACTCGAAGTTGGCGTTGTTCATGAAGAGGAACGCGTGGGAGCCCTGGCCATAGGCATAGCCGTAAGGCTCATTGCGGAATGGGTCGCCGAGGATGCTCCGGCGATGCAGGAACAGCGCCTCATTCTGCCGGGCGACCGCGTTCATGCGGGCGAGGAAAGCCAGGTCGTCGTCGTTCAGGTAGTAGAGGTTGCCCCAGAAGTTTGGGAGGAGCAGGTTGCCGCGGCCAAGATCCATCACGAGCGCCTCGCGCCAGCGCTCCTTGCCCATGAAGTTGCCCCAGCGGTTGTCGGCCAGCCAGACGCCCAGGCTGTCTTTGACCAACGGGGGGATGTTCCGGGCGAACTGCGCGTTCTGGTCCTGCGCGAGCGTGACTGAGTCGCGGTAGTAGAGCGTGGGGCAGGGGCTGGTTCCCGAGCCTTCCATGGGCAGGCCCGACTCGAAGATCATGTCGCCGTAGAGCGCCCAGAACGGGGAGCGCAGGCCCCAATACCAAATGACGAAGACGTCGGGCGCGAGCGCCCGGGCGCTGTCGGCGATGTCAACCAGGTGGTCCAACATCGGCTCGACCGAGTACTTGCCGGGGAGATGGCCGTGATCGGGGTTGTCGCAGGTGTAATTGCCGCCGTCGAACTTGAGCAGGCGAGCGTGGTTCTCGCGGACGTGGTAGAGGACGGCGTTCTTGAGCGTCTGGAAATAAGGCTCGGAGGCAAAGCAATACATCCTGCCCTCGTGCGCCTTGTCCGGGTAGCCGAGGCGGTAAGGCATGGAAATGGCCGGCTGGCCGGCGAGCGCAGGCGGGTAGTCCCAGCAGGATTCGGCGGCCCAGCTCGTGGCGAACCAGAGGCCGAACTTCATGCCCAGCGCCTCGACACGGCGGACGATCTCGCCCGGGCCGTTCGGGAAGCACGTGGGGCGGAAGCGCGTGAGGTCGGAGTTCGGGTCCACCCAGCCGGTATCGAGGGTGAAGTAGTCGAAGCGGACGCCCTTCTTCTGCCACTGCGCGAGCCGGTCCAGCAGGTTGAGGACCTGCTCGTCATCGCCGGTGGGGCAGGCGCCCCATTGGTTGTTGATGCCGAAGGGCGTGTAGATGGAGATGGCCCTTTTAGGGCGGAGGCTCTTTGCCTGGATGTAGGAGACGAAGTGTTCGCGCGCATGGCCGGGCTGGGCGACGCTGACCAGTGCGGTGCGGCTGGTGAAGGTCGCGCCGGGCGCCAGCAAACGACCCGGGTAGTGTGAGAGCTGGATGCGGTTTTGCGCCGCGACGTTTACCCCGGCGGGATGCTCGATGGCGGCGAAGGCTTCGTCTTCGAGGAATACCGGTTGGCCCTGGCCGCCCTCGGTCGCGGTGCCATCGGTGACGAGGTCGTCCAATTCGACGTCCAGGAGCAGCAGGTCGCGCGCGGTGTGGTTGGCTACCTCCACCCACTTGCGGCGGGTGGGCCCATCGAGCTCGACGTGCAGGCGGACGGCGATGGGCAGCGACGGGCTGCGGAGCTGGAATACGGCCTTCTCAGGTCCGATGAGCTGGGAGTCCGCGACCTCGAAGTCAGCGGCGCGGAGGAAAGGCTGCTCCACCTTGTTCGTAGCCGCGGAGAAGTTGAGGGCCAGCTCGCGACTGCCGGCCAGAGAGAAGCGATGGCCGGAGCGCTTGTTCTCGAACCATGAACTGCGGAGGTGGCCGTCGCTCCAGTCGAAGTGCCAGGAGAGTTGAGCATCGCTCAGCGTGAGATCATGCGTGTGGAGAGGCCCCACGGTCTGTAGCGGTGCAATGGGAGCATGAAGGGACCCCTCACCCGTCCTTCGGCCACCCTCTGCCCATCCGATGGGGAGAGGGAAGGGGTGAGGGGCGGTTTGCCCGGATCCAGGTGCATCGGAAGCCTGTTGCGTGCTGCGTGTTGCGTGATGAGCGGGTTGCGGCGGCTGCACGATCAGCACCCAGTCGTGGTCATTGCCGGAAGGCGGCGGGCAGATCAACTGGCCGGCGGCGTCGGATTGGGCGGTTTGGGTGCGGGTTTGGCCGGTCACCGGATCGAAGCAGGTGAGCGCATACCCGGCCGACTGCTCCAGGGTCCGGACTACGATGGGCTTGCTCTCCGGCACATAGATGACCCGCACGACGCCGGGGATGCCGGTGGCCTGCGGGCCGTAGGCAGGTTCCTCGGCGCCGCCGCCGATCTCGCCCCAGGGCGGGATGCCATACGCGCCGATGGCCAGCGCCTTGGGCCACGCCGCGTCGTCGAACGCGGCGGCCTCCCACCCCGAGGTCGCGCCCCTCGCACAGCGCCACGAGGCATCGGAGGTCAGACTCAGCGAGCCTCCGTCCGCGAACTGGATGTCCACGGCGGCAATGAGGCCGGCGGGATTGGCGGGCAACGTGGTGGGCTTATTCTCTGCGATGACAGTCAGGACGTTCGTGCCGGGCCTGAGGTAATGGGCAAACTCGATGAACTGCTTCGGGCTGTGCCACTCCTCGCCGCCGCCGAGCAAGTGTCCGTTGATTCGGGCGGAGAAGGCGTCGTCAGCCGAGATGCTCAGGCGGGCGCCCGAGATGGGTTTGCCTTCGGGCAGGACGAAGACGCGGCGGAAGAACGCCTTGCCGGCAGGCGCATCCTGCGCGGGATTGCCCTGGGGCAACCAGATCCATTGCGAGCCGCGCAGGGTGAGCGGCGCTTGCTCAGCGAATGCGGCCCACCCGGGGTGTGGCTTGAAGACCTGCCAGGGGTATTGTTCCAGCAGCTTTTTGCCCAGGCCCACCTGCCGCGAGCCGGGCAGGTTCATGGCCTCGTTCCAGGGGATCTTGCCGTAGGTGCCGCCGTGAGGTGAGGCGCCGTGGGGCTGGCCCGGGCGGTTGCACTGCCAGATGCCGTTGGCGCCGTAGGTGTGGCCGGCGGCGCCGTTCATCATGCATAGCCAGAACATGCGGCGGGTCCATTCGGTGGGCAGGCTGTCGCTGAGCATCTCGTAGCTGGCCTCGCCGTCAATGACCGGCATGATGGGCGTGTCGGCATAGGACTCGCGCACGGTCTTCACGGTGACGGGCACGGCCTCGCGCCTGCCGTGCGGCGTCTGCAACATGTCGAAGTCGAGCAGGGCTGCGTCGTCGGTCGCGTTGCGCGCGGAGAGGCGGCCGAGACCGGTTGGATGGATGGTGAGCGGGCGGTGGAAGGGATCGGTCGCGCGGATGAAGCGCATCACCTCGGTCCAGTCGCGGACCTGCCTGCGGTCGTCGTAGGGGAAGCCCTTGGCGAGATACCAGGGCAGGTTGGCCTCGCCTGCGGCGCACCAGACGACAGGCCACGCGCCATAGCGCGCGATCAGGTAACGCCAGTGCGTCTTCATCTTGTCCACGCCCATCCAGGGCATGAAGTAGCCCCAGGCGCCCACGATGCACGGCGTGAAGCCCTGCTGCACGAGATAGTCCAGGCGCTGGTCCGCCGCGTCGAAATACTCGGGGCGGATGCGGGCGTAGTTGGTCTCCCACGGGAAGCCCGCCTCGTTGGCGCCGCGCGGGTCGAATGGCGGCATGTCGGGGTATAGCCCGGCGACGATCTGGATGACGTTGAAGCCCTTGGCCTTGCGGTCGGCTGTGAGTTGCTGAAATTCGTCCGGCCAATGGAGCCGATGGCATAGGCCCATCCACCAGGTGTCTCCGAGCCAGAAGAAGGGCGTATGGTCGGCATGCTCCAGGTAGCGGCGGTCATGGGAGACTTGCAGCGGGCCGTGGAGGTAGAGCGGGTTTTGCCCCGAGTACGGCTTGATCTCGACCTTGCCGGTAATGCCGTGCAGGCCGGTATCACGCGTGTCCGAAGCCTCGCTGCGGAACGTATGGGTGCCGGGTACGGGGGAAGCATACCGTGCCTTCCAGGTCTGGCCGCCCGCCCAGAAGGCCGGCGCGCGCAGCTCGCGCCCGCGGGGGTCGATGAATGTCACGTCGAGCGCGATGTCGTTGAAAGGATCAGCATATGTGCGGCTGGCGGTGAAGGTCAGCTCGATGGGGACATTGGCCTCGGTGCGCAAGACACGGTCTTTCGGTGCCGCAAGGAGCAGCGAAGCCGGGCACAGTGCCAGCAGGAGCGCGAAGCAGATTGCGCGGGAGCAGCCGAAGCGTGGGACGGGTCTGGAGGCTGCGTTCCCCGGTTTGCGCGGTGGCTCGTGCGGCATAGCGCCGCGACTATGAAACAGCCGGCGGCGTTTGGAAACGGCAAAGGGCCGGGCTCAGCTCTCACTTCACCGGCTGGCCGTCCGCATCAAGGAAGTGGATGTCTCCCCAGTCCAGTTCCCGGATGCCACGCTCCACCTTGGCGCGGTCACCAACGATGACCCATACCAGTTGGTCGGGGTGCAACACTCTCTGGCCGGCGCCGGTGACGTCCGCAAGTGAGAGGCCGCGCACCTTCCCGGCGTACGTGGAGAAGTAGTCGTCAGGCAGGCCGAACCTCACAATCTGCGCGATGCAATCCACTATCGCGTCGTCCGTTTCCCACGAAACGGGCAGGCTTAGGGTCTCCGACTTCTGCGCCTTGTCCAGTTCAGCGGCGGTGGGAGGTTGCGAGCTGAGGATGCCGTGCAGTTCCTTGTCCACTTCGACCATGGCCTCCCTGGTCTTATCGCTTTGGACGGGCGCATAGACGATGAACGGACTCTGCCCACGGGCGGGCCAGATAAAGCTGCCCGCGCCATAGGACCAATGCTTACCCTCCCGCAGGTTCATGTTGATGCGCGCCGTGAAGGCGCCGCCCAGGATGGTGTTCATGGTCTCGATCGCAATCTGGTCGGGATTGGCGTTGGGCGGGGCCACGTGGCCGGCGAACACGAGCGATTGCAGGGAGCCGGGGCGGTCTATCAGGTAGAGCGCCGTCTTGGGCGGGCGCCCGACCGTCGCGATGTTCTTGGCCGGGACCTTGCCTGGTTTCCACGCGGCGAAGAGCTTCTCGAGCTTCGGAGTGATCTCCTTGAGGGAAGTGTCGCCGACGATGAGCAAGGTGGCGTGGTTGGGCTTGAACCACGTTTCGTGGAACTTCAGCAGGTCGGCGCGCGTGAGTCCGGCGACGGATTGTTCGGTGCCGGAGCCGGTCATCGGGTTCGCGTAGGCATGCCCGTTCCCATAGAGCAGGCCCGGGAGCACGCGCAACGCCAGGTTAACCGGCTCGGTCTTCTCGCGTTGTATGCGGGCGAGGGCCAGCTTCTGCAGGCGCTCGAAATCGGCCTCGGGGAAAGCAGGGTTGAGAATCATATCCGCAAAGACCTCCAGGGCGCGGTCAAGCGTGGAGGTCAGAGTGGACAAGCTGATGCTCGAGGCATCGAGATCGGAGCCGGTGCTCAGGTTCGCGCCCAGCGCCTCCAGCTCGTCGCTGATCTGCAGCGCTGTGCGATGGGTGGTGCCCTCGTCCAGCATCTCCATCGCCAGCCGGGCGGTGCCGGGCGCGCCGAATTGGTCGGCGGCCGATCCGGCATCCGCTTGCAGGCTCAGGTTGACGAGCGGAACGGAGTGCCGCTCAGCCAGGATGATCTTCAGGCCGTTAGGCAGGCAGGAGCGCTGCAGCGCGGGGAACCTGGGCTCAGGCGGAGCATCGGGGCTGGGCAACCGCGAGCGGTCCACAGTGCTTTGGGCGCTCTCGTATTTGGGATAGGGCTGCACTTCCAGTATGAAGACGTCGTCGGTCAGCCAGCGCCGGGCCGTGCTTTGAAGGTCGCGTGCCCTGGCTTCTCGTTGGTCAGTCAGGACCGTCTGGTAGAAATCCGGGCTGCCGCGAAAGGTTTCATTCATCGCGAGGATGTCGGCCTTGCCCCCGAAGCCGCCGACGCGCTCGGTGCTCCGGACGAAAGAGGCGATCCGCTGCGCCTTGCTGCGCTCCAGTTCGGCCTCGGTGGGGCCCCCGGACAGAAACCGTGCCAGCTCCTCGCCGATGGCCTTTTCGATTCGAGCCAGGTCCCCGCCGGGCCGGGCGGTCACCTGGATGCAGAACAGCCCGCTGAGTTCTCGCTGCCAGGTCCATGCCGAGACACTGGTGGCCAGTTGGTCGTCGTATACCAGCCGCTTGTAGAGCCGCGAACTTTTCCCGGTGCCCAATACATCGCCGATCATCTCCATACGCACGGCGTCCGGCTCGCCGTAGGGAGGCACGCTCCAGGCTTCGTAAACGCGCCCCTGCGGCGAACGGTCGGCGATGCTGGCCCGGCGCGTGCCGTGCATCCGGGGGATCCATGCCTGGTAACGCGCTACCGGTGGACCGGAAGGAAGCTCGCCGAAATACTGCTCCACCTTCTTGAGCGCCTTGGGCGCTTCAATATCGCCCGCCAGCACGAGCACCACGTTGGCCGCGCCGTAATAGGTCTTGAACCACTCGTGGACGTCCTCGAGAGAGGCAGCGTTAAGGTCCTCCATCGAGCCGATGGTGGTCCAGGAGTAAGGATGGCCCGCCGGGGCGGTGCCTTTCATAATCAGCTCCCACACCTTGCCGTAGGGCTGGTTCTCGTTCTGCCGCTTCTCATTCTGGACGACGCCTCGCTGCTGATCGAGCCGCGTCTGGTCAATGGTCGAAAGCAAATGCCCCACGCGGTCGGATTCGATCCACAGGGCGACGTCGAGCGCGTTGGTGGGCACCGTTTCATAAAAGTCCGTGCGGTCGGGGTTCGTGGTGCCGTTGGCGTCCCCGCCGCCGATGCGCTCCATGGCCTCGTAGAAGGCGCGCTGGTCGCCTTCACCCTTCATGTGCTCGCTGCCGGTGAACATCAGGTGCTCGAACAGGTGGGCGAACCCGGTCTTGCCGGGCTTTTCGTTCCCGGAGCCCACGTGAAACCACAGGTCCACTGCGACCACAGGTGACTTGTGGTCCTCGTGCACGATCAAGGTGAGCCCGTTCTTCAGCACGAACTTCCTGGAAGGGATGCTAACAGCTTGATCGGCAGGGGGGGTTGCTGCCGTGACAGCCTTCAGTAAGGGGAGTAAAAGGCAGACGACGGCCAGGGGGTAACGAGTTCCACGTGTTCGCATGTGCGGTTTGTTCTGATTACAAGACACCGCCTGGGCCAGATTTGTATAACAAGGCTGGTGTGCTTGAACGCAGGCGTGCTTTGCCGTTGACTCACCCGCCAACCCGCCTAAGCTCGCTGACGGTATGACCGCGGCGGGAGCCAAATCACTTCTTCCTTCTTGCCATCCATTCGTCAGCTTATGCGGCTCTTAATCGCCGCCAGCCTTATCTTCATGGCGGGCATGGCCGGTGCGCCGGCAGTGGCGCAATCCGTGCCGCCCTCGCCGGCAGCCGACGTCGTGGATGCCAGCACCCTCGACCGGAAACTCCTGTTCGGCTACCAGGGCTGGTTCGCTTGCCCGCATGACGAGTCGCCCGCTAATCGCTGGTGGCATTGGTTCCATCACGGGTCAGCCGTGGCCACCAATGCGAACGTGGATTTCTGGCCCGACGTCTCCGAACTCGGCCCCGACGAGCGCTTTGCCACCGAGATGACGATGCTGGATGGAACGCCCGCCTGCGTTTACTCCGCGTTTAACCAGAAGACTGTCGTGCGGCATCTGAAATGGATGCGGGATTACGACCTCGACGGCGTCTTCCTGCAGCGCTTTGTCTGCGAGCTGCCGGACAAGCGGTTCCGGGAGATACGAGACAAGGTGACAGAGAGCGTGCGCCTGGGGGCGGAACAGTATGGGCGCGTATTTGCCATCATGTACGACATCTCCGGCGCGAATCCCGCCACGTTGGTGAAGACGCTCACCAACGACTGGCGCCACTTAACCACGCTGGGAGTGCCGAACAGTCCCCGCTACGTGCATCACCATGGCAAGCCGGTCGTGGCGATCTGGGGATTTGGGTTTGGCAGCCGGCCCGGCAGCCCGGAAGACGCCTTGGCCGTCATTGGCTTCTTCAAATCTGCCGGGCTCACAGTGATTGGAGGCGTGCCGCCTTACTGGCGGACGCAGAAGGAGGAGTCCAAGGCCGGGGCCGGCTGGGCGAAAGTCTATCGCTCTTTTGACATCATCCAGCCGTGGATGGTGGGGAGGTTCGAGAATTGGCAGGGGGCGGACGACTTCAAACGCCGAGTGATTGTTCCCGACCTGGCCGAAGCGAGGTCGCTCGGCGTCGGTTACATGCCGGTGGTCTTTCCCGGCTTTTCGTGGTACAACCAGAAGCATGGCCGGCTCAACCAGATTCCACGCCACGGCGGCGCTTTCTATTGGCGGCAGATGCAGGATGTGGTTTCCGCCGGGTGCACCATGGCCTTCGGCGCGATGTTCGACGAGCTGGACGAAGGCACCGCCATCTTCAAGGTTGCGCCGACCCGGGCCGAGCTGCCGGCGCAAGGCGTCTTCATCCCTCTGGACATAGATGGCCAACGATTGCCCAGCGATTGGTATCTGCGCGTGGCGGGCCAGGCAGCCCGGATGCTCCGAAGGGAAATCTCGCCCCAAAGCCCGTTGCCAATCCGGCCATAAGGCGTGCCGAGAGTTAACCGACACCCCGATAATGCTAGCGCCTTGGGACGCAACCGGCCTATGGTGATCGCTGGACTATGAAGCGCCTTTCCAGGCGTCAGTTTGTTCGCAGTGCCACGGCGGGTGTGGCGCTGCCGTATCTGGTTCCAGCGTGTGTGTTCGGCGCCGACGCCCCCAGCCGCAAGATCACGATCGGCTTCATCGGCATGGGCGATCACGGGGTGGGCTGGAACCTGGACAAGTATTTGAAGCTGCCCGCCGCCCGCGTGGTGATGGTCTGCGACGTGGACGGCTGGCGCATGCGCAAGTCCAAGGCCATGGTGGACGCGGCCTACGACAATGAGGACTGCACCATGACCAAGGACTTCCGCGAGGTGCTGGCCCGGCCTGACGTTGACGCCGTCATGATCTCGACACCCGACCACTGGCACACGGTCATCAGCGTGCTGGCGGCGCGGGCGGGCAAGGACGTGCAGTGCGAGAAACCGACGCTCACTATTGCAGAGGGCAAGATCCTGATCGAGACAATGCGCAAGCACGGGCGCGTGTTCCAGACCAGCACCGAGGACCGTTCCCTGCCGATGTATCACCGGATGGCGGAGCTGGTGCGCAATGGCCGCATCGGCAAGCTGCAGCGCATCGAGGTGATCCTCCCCCGGGCGCCTAAGTTCCCCGGCGACCCCACACCGCAGCCGGTGCCGTCCGAGTTGGATTACGAGATGTGGCTCGGCCCGGCCCCTTTCGCCCCCTACACCAAGGACCGGGTCCACTTCAACTTCCGGTGGATTCAGGACTACTCGGGGGGCATCATAACCGACTGGGGCGCGCACCTGTTCGACACGGCGCAGTGGGCCCACGACACGGAACGCAGCGGCCCGATCGAGGTTGATGGCAAAGGCAACTTCTGGAAAGAAGGCCTCTTCAACACGGTGAAGGACTACGACGTAACCTACCGTTACGCCAACGGCGTGATCATGACCTGCGTGCCGGGCACGCCGAGCATCAAGTTCATCGGCAGCGATGGCTGGGTCGGCAACCGCGGCTGGCGGGCGCCGCTGGAGGCCAGCTCGCCGGATATCCTCAAGTCCGTCATCGGCCCCAACGAGATTCGCCTCTACACGAACCCCGAGGGCGAGCACGACGACTTTCTTAAATGCGTCAAGAGCCGCAAGGATCCCTATTTCCCGGTGGACATAGGGCACCGGGTTTCGACGGTCTGCCACCTGGCGAACATCTCGATCCGCCTGGGCCGGAAGCTAAGGTGGGACCCGAAAGCGGAGCGCTTCGACAACGACGCCGAGGCTAACGCTCTGCTCTCCCGTCCTATGCGCAAGCCCTGGACCTTAAGCTAAGGCACTGGATGCCCCGACGTACTGTCTCGCGTTCTTGGCGCCCGTCCCGGCGGCAGTTCATCCATCAATTAGGCTCAGCGGTTGCGCTCGGAGCCATGATGCCGCCGCTCGCTCACGCCCACGCCGCTGCCAGCCCGGGCGCGGCGGGGCAGGGGACGCTGGTCGGCTCGCAGGGCTATGGGTGGGGCCAATACGCCCAGCGCGACGGCAAGAAGCTCGATCTGGGCGAAGTCATCTCAGCCCTGCGCGACTGCGGTTACGACTACCTCGAGACCGGTCTGGATGTGGAGAAGCCCGAGCAGAACGCCGCCTTTGCCGAGCAGCTCAAGGCCAAGGGCCTCCAGCCCGTCAGCCTTTATACCGGCCCGCGCCTGCACGAGGCGGCCCAAAATGAAGCGGTCATCTCGCAGATTCTTGCCGCAGCCAAACTCTGCCGGAACGCCGGGTTCCAGGTCATCTGCTGCAATCCTGCTCCCATTGGCCGGGAGAAGACCGACGTGGAGCTCAAAGCCCAGGCCGCCGGGCTGAGTGAACTGGGCAAGGGGCTGAATGCACTGGGCTTAAAGCTGGCGGTGCATAACCACACCCCGGAAATGGCCAACCACGCACGGGAGTTCCACTACAACTTCGACCATACGGACCCCGCGTTGGTCGGCTTCTGCTACGACGTCCACTGGGTTTGGAGGGGCGGCCTCATGCCGATGGATGCGCTGAAGCAGTATGGCGGCCGCGTCCTCACGTGGCACCTGCGCCAGAGTCGAAACGGCATCTGGTGGGAGGACCTCGATGAGGGCGACATAGATTACCGCGCGGTGGCGAAGTATGCCGCCGCCCACCACCTGCCTCGGCGCTTCACTGTCGAACTGGCCATCGAGCCGGGCACCAAAATCACCCGGTCGGTGGTCGAGAACCATCGCCTGAGCCGGGAGTACGTAAGAAGGGTATTTCAAGCCTGATCCAGTGCGTCCGTCCGCGTACCTTACTCACAGACCCTGGTTTGTGACGGGGGTCAAGTGTCCGCGGCCTTGCCGAAAGACGCTGCAAGGCCATCCCAGGTTTAGCAGTCGGTTCGCCGCGAGGCTTCGCAACTTCCAAATCTTCGCAACCCAACTGCGAGTTTTTGCGGCCGGAAGGCAGGCGACGGCGGGCCTTCGGGTCAGGCGGACCCCAGTCCGCCGCCGAAAATCCAGCGGGTCTGGCGCGAACGGACAATCACGCAGCAAGGGCGCGGAAAATGCTAGAGTAAGCTAATGAATTGTGCGGATCGCTTCGGGTGCCTGGCCGCCGCCTGTTTTGGATGGCGGCGAACGGCGCCGTACGCCGGGCGCTTCGCACCAGCCGAGCCCGAGGCGCGCCGGCTGAGAAGATGTGCGTGAATATAAACACCGATTTGACTTCGACTGCACAGATACAATGAGCACGATTTTGGAAAAGACGATACAGAGCATACCCCACCGGGGTTTGCCCAAAGACCCGATCGAGGAGGAACTGGAGTCGCTCTGGCCGGTCCGTGACCGAGCCGGCAAGACGTATGATCTTTATTTGGAGCGGATCAGCCGGAACCCCGTCTTGCGCAGCCATGCGACAGGGAAGTACACCATGCTGCCCTGGTCGCGGATCATCGAGTTGGGCGCCGGTTCCAGCGCGGGTAATTGATGAACACGGTGCAAAACGGCAAGGGAGACCGTGCCCGCAATAACTGGGGCGCGAAGTGGTATCTCGGCTACGAAGCCATTGACTGGCACCGGCAGAAGGGCGAACCGCCTCGGACCCCAGCACCTGAACCAAACCCACCCGCCGGCAGTCCGCAGGATGAGGCGCAGCCTCAGAGATCCTGATGCGGGGATAATAGCTCAGACCCGGAGATCCCCCTCACCCACCCTGAAGGGCACACTCTCCCCCTCCGAGGGGGAGAGGGAAGAGGTGAGGGAGCTCACTTCCGCTCCTCGGCGCCCTGGGTTGCACCGTGCCGGAACAGGAGTTCGGGGCTTTCGAGAGCGGGCTAGCGCCCGGCGCCTCACTTGGTTCCCGGCTTCGGCGCGGCGGGCGGAGATTGTTTCATGGGTTCACCCTTAGGCGCATCCGGTCGGTGCAGGGGTAGGGTGGGTTCCCGGTTCCACGTCCAGCCAAAGATGATCAAGGCGGCGACAAAGCCAAACAGTAATGCTTCCATAGGGTCAGTGGCGCTGTAAGACGCCGCGGGCGGAGCGGATGCGGGAGATGAGCCAGTGCGCCGCTTCGACACAATACATCACGGGCGCCAGGCACCCCAGGAACAGCAGCAAGAGGATCGTTTGCATGGCGGCTAGTTCTCCGGGTCCGGCTTGAGGATGCCCGGCATCGTGGGGGCAAACCCGTGGCTTTCCATCTCGACGCGGTTCCAATTGACGGCGTAGTGGCGCGCGGTCTCCGGGGTCACGAACCCGGCTTTCATCAGTTGCATCAGGTACTGGTCAAAACTGTGCATGCCTTCATGGAGCGAGGCTTCAATGTGGCCGGACAGCAGGTTCAAATCGTTGCGGGCAATGGCCTCCTGGATGCCGGCGTTGCGCTTCATGATTTCCAGGCAGGGGATGCGCTTCTTGAGAGTGCTGGGGATCAGGCGCTGGCAGATGATGCCGTTCAAGCTGCGGGCCAGCAGCGTGCTGGCGTTGGCCTGTTCCTCGGCGGAGTGAAACTCGCGGATGCGGTCAATGGCCTGGCTGACCGAGTCCGCGTGCAAGGTGGCCAGGACCAGGTGGCCCGTTTCTGCCGCCTGCATCGCCGCCTGAATGCTGGCCCGGTCACGGATTTCGCCAATGAAGATGACTTCCGGGTCCTGTCGCAGCGCGTTGCGAATGCCCGTCGCGAAGGATTCCGTATCCACGCCAACCTCGCGCTGCTCGAATTGGCATTGGTCTTCCTCGAAGAGGTACTCGATGGGGTCCTCGACGGTGATGACGCGCAGGGCCAGCGTTTCGTTGAGGCGCTGCAGCAAGGCGCAGGCGGTCGTGCTCTTGCCCTGCCCTGCCGCCCCGGTGACGAGCAGCAAGCCCCGCGGCTCGCGCACCAGGTCCACCACCGAGGAAGGCAGTTCCAGGTCATCCAGCTTCGGGATGCTTTGCGGCACGACACGGAATGAGAAGGACTGTGTGCCCTGCTGCTTGCTGAAATTGGCGCGGTAACGCAGCTTCCCGCATACGAAGCTGAGGTCCATTTCGTGCTGCTTCTCGATGCGCTCAACCAGGGAGCTGGAGAAGGCGTCCCCCAGGAGCTTCATGATGTCCTCGTTGCTGGGCGCCGGGAATTGCTCCGGAGCGATCCTCAGGAGCTTGCCCTCGACCCGGTAAGCGTAACGCCGATTGGCCTGCGCGTGCAGGTCGGTGGCGGACTGCCCGGCACACCACTCCAGCAGCCGGCCCAGGGAAGACGTTGGAGCGACTCGTTCCATTTACGCGCAGACTACCAGCACACTGTTGTGGCCGGCCGATTTCGCCGCCTCCGGCGACCGGCCGGGGTCATCCGTCATTTGCCCATCCACCACGAAGCGGTACTCGTATCTCCCGGGCTTCAGCGCCAGATCCAGCAGCCAGCGATCCCCGCCGCACTTGCGCAACGGCGTGGCGGTGGGCTGCCAGTCATTGAAGGTGCCGACAATGAACACCTGCCTGGCCTTGGGAAAAACCCAGTCGAAGGAGACCTTCTCCAGCTCGGGCGCCGGTGCGGACGCCTCGCCGAGGCGTCCGCCGCTGCCCAAACAAGGACGCCTCGGCGAGGCGTCTCTACCTGCGGATTTCATAATCTTGGGTTCTGAACTCAGTGTCTTCATATAAAGCTGTCCGTTGAATGGCAATGCCGAAAGGCGGATGTAACAGGGCGTCCAGGGAACGCTCCAGCGCTCAGCCGGCCCGTGCTCCGCGCAGCACCAGGGCCGCTTCGCGGGCGACCATCAACTCCTCCTCCGTGTGGATGACCAGCACGCGGACCCGGGAGCCGGGATCGGCGACGTCGGCATCCGGCCTTGCGCCGGCGTTGCGCGCCCGATCCAGGCTGATGCCCATGAACTGCAGGCCATGGCACACGGCCTGCCGCAGTGCGGCGGAGCGTTCACCGATCCGGTCGCTAAAGGTCAAGACGTCCACGCCGCCCAGCGCGGCGGCTAGGCCGGCCACAGCGCCGCGCACCTGGTCGGCAAACATATCAAAGGCCAGGCGGGCGCGCTCGTTGCCTTGGGCCGCGGCTACCTCGATCTGCGCCAGGTCGGCCGACACGCCCGAAACGCCCAGCAAGCCGGCGGAACCGTTGAGTGCCCGCGCCAGGTCCTTGGGCGTCAGGCCTTGCTGCCGCTCGAGGTGCAGCAGAATGCCCGGATCAAGCGATCCGCACCGGGTCCCCATCATCAGCCCGTCGAGCGGGCTGAAGCCGCTGGTGGTCGCGACGGCGACGCCGCCCCGGACCGCAGTGGCGGAGCACCCGCCGCCCAGGTGGCAGGAGATAACGCGCAGTTGGGCGGGTTCGCGCTTCAGCAATTCCGCCGCGCGCGCGGCGCACCAGGCGTGGCTGATCCCGTGAAAGCCAAATCGCCGTATGCCCCACTCCCGATACCAGTCATACGGCACGGGGTATAAGTAGGCCCTGGGCGGGAGCTGAGCGTAAAAGGCGGTATCAAAGACAGCGACCTGCGGTTTGCCCGGCAGGGCCGCTTCCGCCGCTTCGATGGCCTTCAGGGCCGGCGGGTTGTGCAGCGGGGCCAGCTCGGACCAGCGGCCAATCCCGGCCTTCACCTTGCTATCAATCCGCACGCTGGCACGGAACTCAGCGCCGCCGTGCACCACCCGGTGTCCCACGGCCGTGATGGCCGAGACCCCGGAGCCGGGGCGCAGCGAGTCGAGGGCAGCCTGGATGGCGCAAGTCGCCGCGGAAGCGCTATCCGGCACGGACACCTGGGACCGCACGGCGACACCGTTGTGCGGGCGCACGACCAGGTGGGCCTGGTGCCGATCGCCGCAAGCCCAGTCAATCTCGCCGCCGGCCAGGCGCTCGCAGGTCTGCTCGTGGAACAGGCCGAACTTGAGACTGGTCGAGCCGGCATTGATGGCGAGCAGGCTCATGGGCTTTGACGGATCAACTGCATAAGGCTCCGGCCGCCGCGGCGTGGTTGGGCTCCGGGTGCAGCAGAGGGAAGTCGGCCTCGATCCGGGAGACCAGGCTCAGGTAATTCGCGAAGATGTTGTGCGCAATCGTGGCGACGATTTCAACCATTTCGGGCTCGGAGATGCCGGCCAGCCTCAGCGCTCGGAGGTCCTCGTCGCCGAGATCGCCCCGTTGCAGCACGATGGCCTGCGTGAACCGCAGCATGGCGTCGGCCCTGGGATCTATCGCCACCGCCTTGCGAGCCAGGCGGATGTCCTCCGGGCTCAGGCCGGCCCCCTTGCCGCTTGCGGTGTGGGCCGCGAGGCAATACTTCGAGTCGTTGATCTCCGCCACCGCCAGGGCGATTTGCTCCCGTTCGCCGGCGGTGAGTCGGCTTTTGGCGAGCGACCGCTCGGCGGCCCGATACGCCTCCATCGCCGGCGGCGATTGGGCAAGCGTCCGCATGAAATTGCGGGCGCGCGCGAGGTTCATCCCAAACTTAGTGCATGTCATCGGCGCTGGATTCATCATACCGGGTCCATATTGTCAGGCTGTGCGCGGGTGAGCGCTGCTCATACCCGGGACCTCTCAACATGCCGCGTGCCAGATTCAGGCGGCTCCGGCAAGACCTTGCCAGGCAAGCACATGCGCGGGTCGGGGGTCTCGTCCTGCACGCCTGCGAAGCCTCGCAACTTACACGTTCTCGCAGCCGCGCGTCGGATTATCGTCAGCCGGGCCGCTTCAGCCCCAACCGCTTCACCCGCGAGATCAAGGTTGTGGGTTTTATCCCAAGCATCTCGGCGGTGCCGCCCGGGCCGTGAATCTTCCAACCGGTTTGGTTGAGCGCGGCCAGAATATTGTCCCGCTCGCGCTGGCGCATCTGAAGATCGGTCAGCACTGCCGCCTCGGTGCCGGGGAGGCTGACGCTCGCGGGCGGCTCAGCGGCAGGGCCTTCGCCTGCGCCGGTGGGAAAGTCGAACCAGAGCATGCCTCCTTGGGACAGGATCAAGGCGCGCTCGATCCGGTTCTGCAGTTCGCGAATGTTGCCCGGCCAGTCGTAGGCTTGGAACTGGACGATGTGCGCCTGGGTTAAACGCGCGGGCGGCAGATGGAGCTTGCTTGCGGCCCGCTCAAGGAAGTGCGCCGCCAGCAGCGGAATGTCTTCCTTGCGCTCCCGGAGCGGGGCGACCTCTATAGGCACCACGTCCAGGCGGTAAAACAGGTCCTGCCGGAACCGCCCGGACTCCACTTCCTTGGGCAAGTCACGATTGGTCGCGGCAATGATGCGAACGTCAACGGTCCTCGTCCGCTCTTCGCCCACCCGCTCGTATTGCCCCTCCTGGAGCACGCGGAGGAACTTGCTCTGCAGCTCCAGCGGGATCTCGCCCACCTCATCGAGAAACAGCGTGCCCCCTTGCGCGGCCTCGAACCGCCCCGCCCGGTCTTTGACCGCGCCGGTGAAGGCGCCCTTGATGTGGCCGAAGAACTCGCTCTCGTATAGCTCCCGGGGGATCGAGGCGCAATTGACCCGGATCAATGGGCGCCCGCTGCGCCGGCTGCGCTTATGGATCTCGTGCGCCACCAGTTCCTTTCCGGTGCCGGATTCGCCCAGGATCAGCACCGTAGCGTCGGTCGGGGCCACCATTTCAATCTGCCGCTGCAACTGCTTGACCGACGGCCCCTGGCCAATCATGTCGCCGAACGCCTTAGCCTCCAGCACTTCCTCCTGCAGGAAAGTATTCTCCAGCTCCAGTTGGGCCTTGAGCTTCTCGATCTCCTCGAAGGCGCGGGCGTTGGCGACCGCCGCGCCTATGTGGTCGGCAAAAATCCGCAGCCAGGCGGGCGTCTGCTCCGGCGTCGGAATGCGGTTGAACTGGGCGAGCACCCCCAGCACTTGGTTCTGGAACTTGATCGGCTGGCCGTCGAAGCCCTGAACGGCCTGCGCCCAATCGCGCCCGCCCAGCTCCCGCAGGTCAGCAGGCGGATCGTTGCTGATAACCGGCTGGCCGGTCGCGGCGATGCGCCCGATCGTGCCCGCCCCGAGCGGTACGCGGCCCAGCATCCGTTCCATCCCCCCCGGGCCGTCGCCGCCCGGGCCCACCGAGGACTCGGCATTGGCGATCAGGTGCAGACAGCGCGTCTGGTCGGCGCATCGGGGACGCATCGGGCAGGAAGCGCATAAGTCCCCGGGGTCAATCAGCCAAACCCAGGCCTGGACGGCGTGCGGTCGCTCGGCGAGTTGCTGCACCACCTTCCGCAGCAAACGTTCCACCGACCGCTCCGGGGCAATCTCCAGCAGCAAGTCCCTCAAGGACTCGAACTCAGGTCGGTAGTCGGCAGCTAATTGCACCCGCCCCTTATACCGGGAAGGGCAGGGCACGACAACCCACGGGAGGGCGAGCGACCTCGCAAGCCCAAACTTCCTGGAGCATCAGGGAAGTCAGGGCTCGCGAGGACGCTCGCCCTCCCATTGCTCCGTTTGGCAAAACGCTCGTCAGTTGGCGCAAACTTGCCGATTCTGGACTGCCGCACCCATCCCCAGCGCCCCAAGCTTCGCCATAGCCATCCTAACACTGTGTACAAGGGATGCACAAAGGATGCTCGCCAGGTGCACACGGGGCTGACCGGTGTGCATCCCTGGTGCATCCGGTGTGCTCCCCTTGTACATAGCGCGTGGCAACGAAGAAATGCCTTGGGCAGCAGCGGCTTGGGCCTCTGGCGTTTTGGGGGCGGCCTCTGCCTGGACCTTTACTGCCTGGGTTGGCGGTTTTTCACCCGCCGCGGGCCGGGGCGGGACGATCGCGCTGGTCACGTGCTCGGGGGCCTTCCAGCCGTTCTTCTGCTGGCAGGTGGACACGAAAACCTTCTGGCCGGGCGCCGGCTTTCCGAACCGGGCGATATAGGGGGCAGTGATGTCGCATTGGCCGTTGGTGGCCGGGCCCAGCAGGGACAGGTAAGAGACCCGCCGCTGCTTCATCCGACCGGCGCTGCACGGGGCCTGGGCGTAGAGCATGATGTCCTCCGCGGCGGCGCCCACCGCCAGCAGCAACTGCACGTTGCCGGCGTCGTCATAGCCGATCGTCAGGTCGCCCACGCAATTGGGGCTGAACACCACGGGTGCCGGGGGGACGTCGGTTGGGGGTTGGGACACACAGCGCAGGGTGCTGTTGATCTTGACGCACAACTGCTGGCCGCTCATGCTCGAGTAGGCGTTAAGCGAGGGGTGGGTGGGGACGGTCTGGGCGGCAAGGATCCAGCTCTGCCGCTGGGCATCGGTCAGCTTATGGCTAAAAGTGTAGGAGGAGATGCCCAAGGACACGCGCGCTTGGCGCTGAGCTTGGGTTCGGGGATCGCGAGGCGTCACCAGGGTGTGGCAGCAAACGCCATAGGGCGACATGTAGAACACTTGGGTACCGATTTTACCGGTGCGGGGAGTATCGCTAACTTTCATAGAATCATTATCTTTCTGTAGCTATTCGGGTAGTAGCGTAAGCCTCCGGCGTGCGCCTGTCCTGGCGACCCTCTGGGTTGCTGGGAAGCACGCCAGCCGGGCAATCCAGAGGATTGCCGGGACGGTCGCAAGCCAGAGGCTTACGCTACTACCTGAATAGCAGGTCTTGCTCTCACCGGCCCGGAGTGCGCCCTGGCTGCCCGCCCGGAATGGGCCTGCCGCCGGAGGCGCAACCGCTCCGTGGCCGTGGCAGCGATCCTACGGGAACGGTGAATACTGTCAAGCGCGGAAGTGGTAGATGCGCCCTCTGTCTTCCATGTCCGCAATCCGCGGTTGACACCTGCAAGGCAGCACGTTAGCATCGGTCAGGATCGGCGAGGAACCCGGGTCTCTATGAAAGGGTAATCTCCTTTATCCAGTCAGGGTCCAGTACATGTGGGCGGGCAAAAACAAGGTTCCGAGTATCAAACCGGATGTACGCCGTGCGGATGTCCGGAGTCGGGGGGCGACCCTCTGGGCGGACCCGGAGGCGGATTCCAAGTGCATTCTCCAAGCCAAGGCTGGGCAGAGCGAAGCGTTTGATCGGCTGGTCAGGTTGCATCAGGAGGACTTGCGACGTTTCGTCAGTTGCCGAATCCCCGCTCCAGACGATGTCGCTGACCTCTGCCAGGACGTCTTGGTTCGAGCTTATCTCAAGCTGAACCAGTTCAACGGGCGCTCCACTTTCCGCACCTGGCTCCTGGCAATCGCCAGGCGGGCTGTGGCTGACTTTTATCGAGCAGATCATTCGCGGGCGTTTGGTGCGCCCGCGGGTGCCGACGGGGAGGCCTGCGCCCGGAACCAGGAGCCCTTCCGGATCCTGCGCGACCGGGTCGCCGAGGTGTGCGAAGCGCGACAGCGAATCGGCCGCTGCCTCGCCTGCGTCACAGAGCATCTGCCGCTGGACGAACAGGTGGCGGTTATTCTTTGCGATATCTACGGGTTCAACGACCGGGAGGCGGCCCGCATCCTGGGCAAGAGCCTGGGCGCTTTCAAGCATCGGCTCCATCGCGCTCGCACCAGCATGGACCGGGTTTCGCAGGCGGCCTGCGTGCTGGTGAGAAAGACTGGCGACGCCGCTGCTTGCGGCGCCCAGGAAGAACTCCACGAGCGGCTAGGGCCCGCAGCAATCCCCGGGTCTGCGGGGGCAACGCGGGACCGCCGGCAGGGCCTGGTTGCTCTTCGCGACGAGCTTGTGCGTGAGGTCGAGTCGCTCTTCGAGGATCACTTTTGTCCGTCCAGCCGTCTAATACAGCGGAAGGTATCGGGTCGCGGGCCGAGCACAGGCGCCAGGGGCCCGGCCAGACGACAACGTGCAGCGAACAAACCAGAAAAGAGAGGGAACTATGGCAGAGCGAATACAAGAGGCCCTACGGTTCAGACCGTGGCCGCAGGGAGATCCAGTCGCGCCTTGGGTGATTGACCACCTGAGCGAGGTCCAACTGGCCCGCGTGGCAGCGATCGAACTGGAGCTAACCAAAGCAATACTCGACGCCCAGGTAAAAGCGGCATCTCAGCTTGGCGAGGTCATCAAGGGCATGGGCAAGCAATAGCTGGCCGCGGTTGGCCTGACGGTGTCTCAGGAGCGCGCCTTGCCGCACTACACCGCAGTTCTCGTCGGCTTTCAAGAGCAAGGGAACCTCGGCGTCGGCTACCTGGCCTCGACGCTGGCCCAGCGGGGCTACGCCGTTCGCGTGGTGGATTTTCGCGAACGGCGGGAGTCTGTCCTGGGCATCATGCGGGACGCCCAGCCCGCAGTGGTGGGCTTCTCCGTGATTTTCCAGTACTATGTACCCCAATTCAGGGAGTTGGCGTCCTATCTGCGCCGCAACGGGGTTAAAGGACATTTTTGCGCCGGCGGCCACTTTCCGAGCCTGCGCTACGAATACATTCTGCGCCAGGTGCCTGAACTCGACAGCGTCGTCCGGTTCGAGGGCGAGATCACGCTGGCGGAGTTGGTTCAGTGCCTGATCCAGGGCAGAGACTGGCACGGAGTGGCAGGGATTGCCTTTCGCGACGGCGACCGGTGCGTGACCACCCAGCCGCGGCCGCTGATTGCTGATCTCGACCAGATTCCCTTCCCGGAGCGCCCTTTTGAGTCGGGTCTCACGGTGCTGGGCAGGAAGGCCAGCCCGCTCATGGCCAGCCGGGGCTGCAGCCGGGCTTGCTCATTCTGTTCGATACGGCAGTTCTACGGGCAGGTGCCGGGCAGGAAGGTCCGCATTCGAAAGCCTGGGCGCGTGGTCGAGGAAATGCGTGCTCTGCACCACGACCACGGCGTTTCCATCTTCCTGTTTCAGGACGATGACTTCCCGGTCTGGGGGGACTTTGGCCGCCGCTGGGTCGGCGAATTCATCCAGGCCTTGCGTGCGGCTGGCATGGGCCGGGAGGTGCTCTGGAAGATCAGTTGCCGTTGCGACGAGGTGGAGCCGGAGCTGTTCACCCGCATGCGCGATGCTGGACTGTACGTCGTTTACTTAGGCATCGAGTCCGGGAACCCCGCGGGTTTGCGGATGCTCCATAAGCGCCTGACCGTAGAGGACAACCTTCGAGCAGTTGGCATTCTCCAGGACCTGGAAATCGCGTTCACCTACGGCTTCATGCTCTTCGACCCCTCGAGCACGTTCACCACCCTTCGCCAGAACGTGGCTTTCCTCAAACGGATTACCGCTGCCAGCACTGTGCCGGTCGTGTTTTGCCGGATGCTGCCGTACGCGGCCACGCCCATAGAACACTTCCTTGCCACAGAAGGCCGCCTGCGCGGCACCGTAGCCAACCCGGATTACGACTTCACAGACCCGCGCCTGAACGCCTATTTCACCTGCCTGAATGAGCGGGTGTCCGCCTGCATTCAGGGTTCAGACTCGCTGGCCAACCAGCTTAATTTCGCTTGGCAGGAGTACTGGGTGATGCGGCGGCTGTCGCTGCGCGTGTCGGGCCTGCCGGACTATGAGCGCTCGTTACGATCCGTCACCAGCGGGTATAACGATTTCATTTTATCCACGGTCGAAGATGGCGCGCGGGAGTTCGAAAGCGGAGGAGACTCACTGCCGCCTCTGGCCGAGTTTCACGAAGCCCGGCGTCGCTTCAGCAGCCAATTGGTAGAGCTGCGAGATCCCTTTGTCCTGCGTAACCAGGGCGTGCTGATGGCATCCCTGAACGTTTCTGAGTGAGCAGGCCTATGCTCGGCTATGGCCGCGGCGAAACAGCGCCCTGCTCACCCCGCAGGGGCCCCATTCCCGGCCTGAAGTCGGCCTCAAGCTCTTTCCAGCAAGCACCTTGGCTCGTTCACTTCGTCACTGAACTTTGTATTTATGGACTTGACTTCCTGCCGTCAAGCCGCCACCCTGCCGCTCATGGATGAGTTTGTGTTTCGGACGGTGTCAGCGTTAGCGTGATAAAACGTATGGCCGAGATCAGACAGCAGAGCCCGAAGTTGAGTATTGACGTGCTGATCGTTGCTGCTGGTGCAGCACTGGGAGTCTTGGCTGCACACTTCGGGGTTCGGGCCGGACAGGGACTCGCAAGAGGGCTGGGCACGATTGTGGGCGGCATCTCGGTCATTTACTTGGGCGTCCTATTCCTCCTGAGCTATTTCTTTCCAGGCACGA
>DATKNZ010000018.1:0-6768 GCA_035541055.1 Candidatus Acidiferrum sp.
GCCATCGTTGGCAACACCAACGGGCTGGGCCGGCTCGAACTGGCGGGCAACATCACCGTCGCCGAACCGCTGCTGGTAGATTGCCGTCAGGATATCTCTGCCAACGTGCCGGCGGTACTGAATGTCAGCGATAACAACACCCTGAGCGGCACCATCTCCGGCAATACCGGTGGCGGCCTGTGGAACTTCCGTTCCGACAGCGGCAAGCTGACGATCTCCGGCAACTTCTCCAATACCACAACGTCCGCCACGCGCATCATTCAGCTCATGGGCACGGGGACCGGGGAATGGAGCGGCGCTATCTTCAACAACTCCTCCAACACCTCGCTGACCGGCGTGACCAAGACCAATTCCGGCACCTGGACGCTTTCGGGCGCCAACCAATACAGCGGCCCCACGACCGTCAGCACCGGCACGCTCATCGTCAGCGGCAGCATCGCCGGAGGCGGAAGCGTCGCCGTAAACAATGGCATTCTGACCGGCACGGGAACGATCAATTCTCCGGTGACGGTTAACCCGGCGGGCACATTGGAGCCCGGCGGAGCGCCCGTCGGCACCCTCACGATCTTAAGCAGCCTGACGCTCAACGGGACGACTGCCATGCGGCTGAACAAGAGCGGCAGCACGTTGAGCAGCGACCTGATCCAGGGCGTGAGCAGCCTCACCTATGGCGGCACCCTCCAGTTGACGCTGTCCGGCGACCCGCTGGCCAAGGGCGATTCGTTCACGCTGTTTGCCGCGGGACTGCACAGCGGAGCCTTCACGACGTTGGTGCCGCCCACGCCGGGACCGCAGTTGGCGTGGGACACCACTCATTTAGCTACCGACGGGAGCCTGCGGGTCATTGCAGGCGTGAACTCCAGCCCGACCAACATCACGGCGGTAGTCCTCGGCGGCACGAACCTCAGCCTGTCCTGGCCGCCAGACCATACGGGCTGGTACCTGGAACTGGAGACCAATGCCCCGGGCGTGGGTCTCACCACCAATTGGTTCACGGTGCCGGGCTCCAGCGCCACCAACCAGGTGATCATCCCGATCAATCCGACGAACGGCAGCGTGTTCGGACGCATGGTCATTACCAACACTCCTTAAGGTCAGCGATAGCTTAGCTTCATGGCTCTGCTGGCGGCTGGCTGCCTCGGGGAACCTCCATGTTAACCTCGGCACGGGAGGTTCGTCAGCGCGCTCAGCCACTCGCAGGTCAACATTACGGGATGCCCTCACTGGAGCTGAAAGCCAACTGGCATCGGCACGGGCTGTGAAGTAGCTTCCGGCTCCCCGGCAGCGGGGCGCATGGACATCTACATCGGCTTTGAAGGACAGCACCGAGCCTTCCACCACCCGCGGGAAGAGCTGCAGGCGTGGAAGCCTTCTGAAGTCCCGGGCGTGTTCACCGCCGCGGAGCGCGCGTTGCGTGCGGGCTGTTACGTCAGCGGCTTTCTTTCCTTCGAGGCCGGCTATGCGTTTGAGCCGGTCTTCGCCCCGGCCGGCGCCTCGGGTTTCCCGCTCGTGCACTTCGGGGTCTTCCAGCAGATGGAGCAGGATGGGCTCCCGGCCGTTGGTCCGGGCCCGGCAATCCTGGAAAGCGCCCTGGCCATCAGTGCCGACGCCTACGCGCAGAATGTGCAGCGGATCCGGGAGTTCATTCAGAGGGGAGACGTTTACCAAATCACCTATTGTGTGAAGAACCTGCTTCGGTACGAAGGGGACCCAGGCGCGCTGTTCCGCAGATTGCTGGCCCGGCAAGCAGTGCCCTACCCTGCCTATCTTGGCACCGCCTGTTACAGTCTCTTGTCGTTGTCGCCCGAGCTGTTCTTTCGGAAGCGCGGGACACACATCGTCACCAAACCGATGAAGGGGACCTGGAAGCGCGGACGCAATTTCCTCACCGATTGGCTCAACCGCTGGAGGCTGCACTGGGATGAGAAGAACCGGGCTGAGAATGTCATGATCGCTGACTTGATGCGCAACGACCTGGGCCGCGTCGGCACGCAAATCCGCGTGCCCAGGCTGTTCGAGGTCGCCTCCTACACGACCCTGCACCAAATGACCTCGACGGTGACCGCGCACGTGCCGGCCGGCATCCCGGCGTTCGACTTATTCGCTGCCCTTTTCCCTTCGGGATCGGTCACCGGCGCACCCAAGATTCGCGCTATGCAGATCCTGCGCGAGCTCGAGCCCCAGCCGCGGCGTATCCACACCGGCGCCATCGGCTTCATCACGCCGGCCCGGGAAATGTTCTTCAATGTGGCCATCCGCACCCTGCTCTTGCAGGGCCAAACCGGCGAGATGGGGGTGGGCGGCGGCATCGTTTGGGACTCGACGCCAGAGGGTGAATACGAGGAATGCCTGATCAAATCGGCATTCATCAGAGAGCGGTGAATCATTACGGCTTCTGCGACTGGCCGGTTATCCGTGGGTGCCGGGCACCTATGCGCCAGAGCGTGCCGCTGAAGTCCACCGCGCGATTGGTCTGCTGCAAGCTGTAGTTGTCGCCGGCCAACGTTTCATATTGCAGGCTTTCGCCGGCCTCGCAGGTCACCGTGCCGTCGGTCCATTCGGCGGCCAGGCAGCCTGGGGGCTGGAGGGCGACCTTCAGCGAGCCCTGAGGTGAGGTCAATTCCGTCGTCGTGCCGCCGATCAGCATGAGAGCGTCGTGGTTGCGCACGAAGAGCGCCGCCGCATCCGTCTGCAGGACCGAGCCATCGTCAACCCGCGCCCGGCCGGAACGTGGCATCGCAATGCCGGCGCACGCACAGGCTCCGGCAAGGCGGGTGTTCTTCCGTGATAACGGCCTGGTCCACCGGGTAGGTCTGCAAGGCAAACACCTCCGTGCCGGGCGCGCCGCCGAGACGGCATGTGTGCGGCGCAGCACCGTTGGACAGATGGAAGCGGCTTTGCAAGGGGACTGGCGAGAGGAACTGCTCTTCGTGTTGCCCCAGAGCCGAGCGGCTTGCGCGTTTTTCCAGAGTCAGCTCGCCAGCCTGGACGAGAAGATCATCGCGTCAAATCGACGCCGGAAATCGAGTCAGTTGGGCAATAAAATGCACTAGTTTTTGTAATTGAGGGTTGACGCCGGTTGCGTCAGAGTTCGCCCACCGGCCCCGCTAAGCCGGCGTCAGGCATGAAAGCTCAAACTGAAGCGCCTTTCGACCAACCTTGGCTGAGGAATCGCCGCTGGGCTAGCGGGCGCATTCGCGACCGATCCAACGTCTTCATCTTCTCCTCGGTGATCCTCAGCCTGGTCCTGAACGCAATTTCGTGGTCGGCGGCGGTAGCGGCGTGGCGCGACCGCGCCCGCAGCCTGGATCTTTTTATTTTCACATGTATCCTATTCGTCACCCCAAGCCTGGCGCTCCTCGCATGGACTATCCGCCAGATCATGGTGCGGCTGAAGTTCGGGCGTTCGGTCTTTGAATTGGAGACCCTTCCCGGCGCTGTGGGCGGGTGGCTGGCGGGCACCATCCGCGCTCCTGTCGCCTTTGACGCGCCCAAAGGCATCCGCCTGGAGCTGGAATGTGTCGCCCGCGTCACGACCCGCGACTTCACCAACAAGGCGAGCACGCACGAGGATATTCTGCTGGTGGGCAAGCAATCGCTCGGCCGGAGTTTGCCACGCGAAGGGGGACGAACCTGCATTCCGATTGCGTTCCAGATACCGCCTGACGCCAAGCCCACTGGAGACGACGGAGTTACCCCTGTTTTCTGGCGTCTTCGCGCTCGCGCTCCCCAGCGCGGGGCGGATTACGACGCCACTTTTATCGTCCCCGTCTTTCGTGTCCCAGACGCCTCCAACGCTGTGCCCAAAGCTGAAGGCCTGGCCGCACCGTTGCGTAAGACTCAATCAGCCTTGGCTCCACAGGACTGATCGGTTGCTTGAATGGTAGCTTTCGCGGTTTCTGCGACGCTCATTTCGGCCGGGGAAATGGGCTGGCCTGGTTAATTCGCTTCGGGCACGAGGAAGATGCGGTCCACGTAAATGGCTTTCACGGCCTTGTTGGCAGCGGGCGCGACCCAGATGTCCGTGTTGGGCGTGAACTGCACCGTGCCCAGCAAGTAGGAGCGGTAGTGCGGGCTCGTTTCGCTGAGGCGGGCTTTGAAATTGGCGCGGTAGGTGCGGTTCTGGGTGTCGTAAACGCCGACGGTGAAGGCGACTGAGTCGGAGGGTTCGGCGGCGACCTTCTCCACGCGCAAAACGGCGTAGACGTTCCACTGGCCGATGCGGGTTTTCGCCGGCAGGGCGGCGGCAGGGATGCGGAAGGCCCACTCGGTGTGGCTGCCGGGCATCCATACGGCGCGGGCATCGGAGGCCGCCGGGTCGGGGCGGATTTCGGCATACTCTCCCGGCTTGTAGAGGCTCGCTACGTTGTCCTGCAGGTCAACGCAGCGGCTCGCGCGCAGGCCGGGGAGGTCGGCGGGCGGGGGCGGATGCGCCAAGCGCTTGGGCGGCGGCGGGCCGTTGCGGTCCGGCGGGTCCTGGGCGAAGCCGCCGAGGAAGTCGCGGACCTGGAGCCCTCCCTCGTTCAGGGTGTGCACCTGCGTCCAATCCTTGCCGGGGGCGCCGCGGCAGATTTGGCCGAACTCGTCTGCGAGGGCTTTGCGCGAGGCGGGCCAGGGCCAGGCGGCATTCTGTTCCCAGCATTGGCGGCGCAGCGGCGCCCATTGGGACAGGCAGGCATAGAGCACCGGCAGATGGGCCATGCGCACGCGGAGAAGGATGTCCGGGTCGGGCTCACGGCGGGCCGCAGCTTCCGCCTGCTGCCAGAGTTGCTCGGCGGCGGCCAGAGTCTGGAACCTTAGCCACGGCGCATCCATGCCGACGTAGCAGCGGAGGTAGAAGCCGTCCGAAGCCCGGTGCATCAGGTCGAGGTAGCGGGCGACGAATTCGCCCGGCTTGGCGCCATAGTAGCCGCGCAGGAATTCCTTGATGAGCGAGCGGTCATCCTGCTGCGGG
Organism: Candidatus Acidiferrum sp.; assembly: GCA_035541055.1. Taxonomy (GTDB): domain Bacteria; phylum Verrucomicrobiota; class Verrucomicrobiia; order Limisphaerales; family UBA8199; genus JAPLUA01. The sequence goes on from DATKNZ010000018.1 coordinate 4,955, forward strand.
TTCCAGAGCAGTTGGGCCAGGAGCCACGATTCCAGTTCGGCATTAGCGGCGCCGGGGCCGGCATAAGCGCCCTCCTCGAACACGCCTTTGACGTTGTGCTGCTGGAGGACGCGCAGGTTGGGCCCGAGCACATACCAGTTCGGATGCGGCAGCACGTAATGGGCGAAGTCGGTCACGTAGTCCCACACGTAGAGGCGGTGGCAGATCCTGGACCAGCCTTGCAGGTCGGCGAGGAAGGCGGCGTTCGAGGGGGCGTCCAGCGGCTCGCGGAAGTTGCACTCGATGGAGCAGAGCCGCACGATGACGTTGGGCCGCGCGCGCAGGGTTTTGGGCGGCTTGCGGGTGTATTGGTAGGCAAAGGTGTCCACCGCCACGTTGGGGAACTCGGGCTCGATCTTCTCGGCTATGTAATTCACGAAGGCGAGCATGCTGCCGGAAGGGCTGCCTTCGGCGCTGTCAATGGCCTTGCACTGGTCGCACTGGCACGCGCCGAAGCAGTCGTTCTGGGTCACGGAGATGATGCGGGCCTCCGGGGCCTCGCGCAGCCATTCTTTCACCCGCTGGACCACGAAGTCGCGGAGCTGCGGGTTGGAGAGGCAGAGCTGGGCGTTTCGGTGCGTGCGCTTGCCGTTGATGAGGCTGTACCACTCCGGGTGCGAGGCGAAGTATTTGTCAGGCGGCACCAGCGGATAGAAGGTGTGGCAGAAGCCTTTGTATTGGATGCAGCCTCCGAGGGCTTCGGGGACTGGATGCGAGCCGCCGTTGGCGCAGTTGCGGGCCTTCCAGAGCGGGTCGAAGGCCGGAGACCAATACGGGTCGCGATACTCGAACGCCGGCTGCTCGCGTGCGTCAAGGTTCCCCACGCGCAGGACGCGGCGAGCCGGGACGGTAGAGGCCCAGGGCGTCCACCACCGCACGCCGCACTGCTCTTGCAGGAAACGGGATACGGCGTAGAAGGTGCCCCGCGGCCTGCCGCCCGCCAGCAGGAGCCGCCGGCCCTTCACCTTCATCACCAACTCGTCGGAGCCCAGCGAGTCCAGCGGCACCTCGGGGAACACGGCCCGCGCAGCGGCCCCAGGTCCGACTATGATGGCCGGCTCAGGCACCTCGCCCGCGGCAGCCTCTTGCACGGCGAAGCGCGCGCCGGTGATCTGCTGCAGGGTGGCCGCCAACTCGCGCACGGCGTTGGACTCGGCCAAGGTCGCTCCCGGCTGCCGGATTATCACGCACTTCGTCTCTCCCCATTCGGCGAGGGTGAACCCGGCCCGGGCAGGGAGACCGAGCACCAACAGCGGCAGGCATGCCAGCAGGAGCGATCTCGCGGGAGCGATACGCCGGTGCATGTCGCCGCGCGCCCGCTGAGTGAGTCGGGGAAGCAATGACCGAGACCGGTTTTCGCGCATCGAAGCCATGAGCTCAAGTGTAGCGGTGTCTGGGCAGAGCGCCGCTATTTTCTGCATTCCAAACAGCGGCGCTCTGCCGAGACGCCGCTACGATGGCTCGTCTTTCATAATTTGCGTGCTGGCGGCGCCTTCACGAATTGGGTTGGACGCAGGTAAATGGGCTGGATGGACTGGCCTGGAGTGAAATCCGTCCGCCCCCAAGCCAGCCGGCCCAGCATGGCTGCCGGTGGGAAGATGGCGCGGCTGCCGGGGAACCATTTCGGGGCCTCGGGACCGACCAGGACCGCGTTGTCCTGGGCCTTGGCGCTGGTTTCGGCGAACGTTGCCAGACGCAGCGGCTCCACCAGGCGCCAACTCGCTGCGTCCATGTCGTAGCCGGCGACGTAGAACTCGCCGCGCTGGGCGTCAATG
>DATKNZ010000019.1:0-5840 GCA_035541055.1 Candidatus Acidiferrum sp.
GCCAATCCACGCAAAGCGTCGCTTTGGGCCATAGCTTATATTGCTTCTGTGGATTGATCAGGCGTCCTATTTCTGGAAATCAGGGGCAACCATGCCGGCAATCCCGCTCAGCGATATGATTGCAACGCTCGCAAGCAAGAAAAAGAACCGTCTGCCGCAGGTGCTGGAACACGCCAGCGGCGATAAGCGCTTTCGCATCCTCGAGGCGCATATCAAGAAGCACCAGTTCAAGCAGGACGCGCTCATCGAGGTGCTGCACAAGGCGCAGGAGCTCTTCGGCTATCTCGAAGACGACCTGCTGCTGTTTATCGCCTACCGGCTCAAGCTGCCCGCCAGCCGCGTGTACGGCGTCGCGACCTTCTACCACTTCTTCACGCTCAAGCCCAAGGGCAAGCACACCTGCGTGGTGTGCATGGGCACCGCCTGCTACGTCAAAGGCGCGGCCAAGGTGCTCGAAACCATCGAAGGCAATGCGAAAATCAAGGCGGGCGAGACAACCCCCGACGGCGAACTCTCGCTGTTGACCGCCCGCTGCATCGGCGCCTGCGGCATCGCCCCGGCCGTCGTCTATGACGGAACAGTCACGCCGCGCCAGACGCCTCAGACCGCGCTGGAAAAGCTGAAAGGATGGATTGGCCATGGTCATTGACGACCTGAATGAGATAGCAGAGAAGGAACGCGCCGCGCGCAAGAAATACGTGGTCCGCTGCTGCATGGCGGCGGGCTGCATGTCGTCCGCCTCCAAAGAGGTCAAAGAGGCGCTGGAAGCGGCGGTCAAAATGGCCGGCCTGGAGGAGCAGGTCGAGGTACGCGGCGTCGGCTGCATGAAGCTGTGCTGCCAGGGGCCGCTGGTGCAGGTTGATTCCAACTCCGAGACGTCCGACCACGCAACACGCGACACGCAACACGGCTCCGCCGCCTGCGTGGTGGTGGACGGCCAGGGCTCGCTTTACCAGAAGGTAACCCCGCAGGACGCCGCCTCGCTCATCGGCACCCTCAAAGGCGGGCAGACCCAGGTCTCGCGCGGTGATCCGCAGCACCCATTCTTCACCGAGCAGATGTCCGTCGTGCTGGCCAACAGCGGCATCGTGGACCCCGAGCGCATCGAGGCCTACATCGCGGCGGACGGCTACCAGGCCTTGCACGACGTGCTGCGCGAGATGACCCCGAAAGAGGTCGTGGACACGATGATCAAGAGCGGTCTGCGCGGGCGTGGGGGCGCGGGCTACCCCACGGGCCTGAAGTGGTCCACCGTCGCCAAGACCGCCAGCCAGCAGAAGTACATCATCTGCAATGCGGACGAGGGCGACCCGGGCGCGTTTATGGACCGCAGCGTGCTGGAGAGCGATCCGCATAGCGTGCTGGAAGGCATGGCCATCGCGGCCTACGCTGTGGGCGCGCAGCAGGGCTTTATCTACGTGCGGGCCGAGTATCCGCTGGCCATCGCCCGCTTGCAAACGGCCATCAAGCAGGCCAAACAGCAGGGCTTGCTGGGCAGTGGCATCTTCGAGTCCCCCTTCAACTTCAACATTGACCTGCGCATCGGCGCGGGCGCCTTCGTGTGCGGCGAGGAAACCGCGCTCATGGCCTCGGTCGAGGGCAAGCGCGGCGCACCACGTCCCCGCCCCCCGTTCCCGGCCGAAAGCGGCCTGTGGGGCAGCCCCACGCTGATCAATAACGTCGAGACGTTCGCCAATGTCCCGCCCATCATCCGCAAGGGCGCGGAGTGGTTCGCGAGCATCGGCACCGAGAAAAGCAAGGGCACCAAAGTCTTCGCGCTCGCGGGCAAAATCAGCAACACCGGCCTGATCGAGGTCCCGATGGGCACGACCCTGCGCAAGATCGTCGAGGTCATGGGCGGCGGCGCACCGGACGGCGGCAGGATCAAGGCCGTGCAGACCGGCGGGCCCTCGGGCGGCTGCATCCCGGCCGAAGCGCTGGACACGCCTGTGGACTACGACTCCCTCACCAAGCTCGGCTCGATCATGGGTTCGGGCGGCATGATCGTCATGGACGACACGACGCAGATGGTGGACGTGGCCCGGTTCTTCATGGAGTTCTGCATGGACGAGTCCTGCGGCAAATGCATCCCCTGCCGCGCAGGCACCGTACAGATGCACAACCTGCTGACGAAGATTCTCGCCGGCAAAGCCACCGCGCGCGACCTCAAGAAGCTGGAGGACCTCTGCGAGATGGTGCGCAGCACCAGCCTCTGCGGGCTCGGCCAAACCGCGCCCAACCCCGTGCTGAGCACTCTGCGGTTCTTCCGCAAGGAATACACTGCCCTGCTGGTTAAGGACCTCTACGGCGGGCCTAACGGAAACGGCCACGCGGCCAAAGAAGCGTTCGCCCCGATCATCTAATCCCGACCCCGCAGCTTACCTATGGCAGCCAAGACCTTAACGATAGACGGCAAGCACGTCAGCGTGGACGAGACCGCGACCATTCTCGAGGCGGCGGTGGATGCCGGCATTCAGATACCCACCCTCTGCCACCTCGAAGGAGTTTACGACGTCGGCGCTTGCCGGCTCTGCCTGGTAGAAGTGACCGGCATCTCCAAGCTCCTGCCCGCCTGCACCACCAAGGTGAGCGAGGGCATGGAGGTGAAGACTGATACCGAGCGGCTGCGCAAATACCGGCGCATGACGCTGGAGCTGCTCTTCGCCGAACGCAACCACGTCTGCGCCGTATGCGTCGCCAACGGCCATTGCGAGCTGCAGACCCTGGCCTACTCCCAGGGCATGGACCACGTCAGCTACGATTACTGCTTCCCGAAATGGGAGGTGGACAACACACACCCGCTCTTCGGGATGGACCACAACCGGTGCATCCTCTGCGGGCGCTGCGTGCGGGTCTGCTGGCACATCGAAGGCGCCGGGACCAAGAACGTCTCGGGCCGCGGGGGCCGCGCGCGGATTATCACCGACCTCAACCAGCCCTGGGGCAGCTCGGATACCTGCACCAAGTGCGGCAAGTGCGTCATGTCCTGCCCCACCGGCGCGCTGTTCACCAAGGGCTGCACGGTCGGCGAGATGGAGCGCGATCGCACCAAGCTCGAGTTCATCGTCACCGCGCGCGAGAAGAAGCAATGGATCGCCGAGTAGTTACAAACGGCTGCGTGTTGCGTAGTGCGTGTTGCGTGAGCGGCGCGACGCACCACGCGCCGCGCACCACGCAACACACTGGATAAGCTTATTACCATGGAAACAACGCAACAGACCGCGCCCCAGCCGGCAACGGCCAAACCCGCCACATTGCGGCTCGCGACCGCCTGGCTCGGGGGCTGCTCCGGCTGCCACATGTCCTTCCTCGACCTGGACGAATACCTCATTGAACTGGCCGCCAAGGTCGAGTTGGTATTCAGCCCGGTCATGGACGTGAAGGACTACCCGGAGAACGTGGACCTTTGCCTGATCGAGGGAGCGGTGTGCAACCAGGACAACCTCGAGATCATCCGCAAGATCCGCGAACGGACGAAGGTGCTCGTGTCCTTCGGCGACTGTGCGGTGACCGCTAACGTGCCCGCCATCCGCAACCAGCTCGGGGCCGGCAGCGTCGAAAGCGTTCTGCAGCGCGCCTACATCGAGTGCGCCCAGACCAATCCGGCCGTTCCGCAGGCAGCCGGCATCGTCCCGCCGCTGCTGCCGCGCGTCATGCCGCTCCACGAGGTCGTGCATGTCAACTACTTCCTGCCCGGCTGTCCGCCGCCGGCCGACCGCATCAAGGCCCTGCTGGTTCAGGTGCTGAATGGGGTCGAGCCCCGGCTCGAAGGCCGCCAGCTTAAATTTGGATAGATATGGCTCAACGCATTGTCATCGACCCCGTGACCCGCATCGAGGGCCACGCCAAGATCAGCATCTACATAGACGACGCCGGCAATGTGTCCGACGCCGAGTTCCACGTGGTCGAGTTCCGCGGCTTCGAGAAGTTCTGCGAGGGCCGGCCCTACAGCGAAATGCCGGGCATCACGCCCCGGATTTGCGGCATCTGCCCGGTCAGCCACCTGTTGGCCGCCGCCAAGGCCGGCGACGCCATCATGGCGGTGAACATCCCGCCCGCCGCCGACAAGCTGCGCCGGCTCATGAACCTGGGCCAGATCATTCAAAGCCATGCCCTGAGCTTCTTCCACCTGAGCGCGCCCGACTTCCTGCTGGGCTGGGACACGCCGCAGGCCAAGCGCAATGTGTTCGGCCTGATTGCCTCGAACGCCGACCTCGCGCGGGCGGGCATTCGCCTGCGCCAGTTCGGGCAGGAAATCATCCAGACCCTGGGCGGGCAGAAGATTCATCCCGCGTGGGCGGTGCCTGGCGGCGTCCGCAGCGCGCTGACCGAGGAAGGCCGCACCCGCATCCGCGCCTGGCTCCCGGAGGCTTACGCCACCACCAAAACGGCGCTGGAGCTGTTCAAGAAGGTGCTGGAGACGCACAAGAAAGAGGCGCAGATCTACGGCAACTTCCCCTCCCTGTTCATGGGCCTGGTGGACGCCGACGGCGGGTGGGAGCACCACGGCGGCAAACTCCGCTTCACCGACAGCAGCGGCAGCATCATCGCCGACCAGCTTGAGCCGCAGAAGTACTACGAGTACATCGGCGAAGCGGTGCAGCCCTCGTCCTACCTCAAGTCGCCCTATTACTCGCCGCTGGGCTTTCCCGACGGCATGTATCGCGTCGGCCCGCTCGCCCGGCTCAATGTCTCCCAGCAGATGGGCACGGCCAAGGCCGATGCCGAGCTGAAGAAGTTCAAGAAGCTCACGCGCGGACGCAGCGCCGTGACCTCGTCCTTCCACTACCATTACGCGCGCCTGATCGAAATCCTCACCAGCATCGAGCGCGTCGAGGCCTACATGGACGACGCCGAGCTGATGAGCGATGAGCTGCGCGCCGATGCCGGCATTAACAGCCTGCGCGGCGTTGGCGTCAGTGAGGCGCCGCGGGGCACCCTTTTCCACGACTACACCGTTGACCGGGACGGCCTGCTCAAAAAAGTCAACCTCATCGTTGCCACCGGCCAGAACAACCTGGCGATGAACCAGACCGTCGCGCAAATCGCCAAGCAATACGTGCGCGGGAACAAGATTCTCGAGCCCATGCTCAACCGCGTCGAGCACGGCATCCGCTGCTACGATCCGTGCCTGAGCTGCTCGACCCACGCCGTCGGCCAGATGGCCCTGCACGTGAAGCTGATCGGCCCCGACGGCACGGTGCTGGACGAAGTCACGCGCGATTAGCAATTCAGTCTCGGGTCTAAAGTCTAAAGTCTCGAGTCAGTCCGTAGCGGCGTCTCGGCAGAGCGCCGCTGTTCTCGAGGCCCCAAAGTGCGGCGCTCAGCCGAGACGCCGCTACGCCGCTACGCCCGACCGGAGGCTTTAGACTCAAGACTCCAGACCCAAGACTCCCCCGGAGTGGGCACAACACCCCAAGCTCTCCCGGTTGCAGTCGTGAAATCGCGGACTATACTGCTGCGGTATGATCGCCACACGGGCAGCCGACGCCAAGGAGGTCGGGCTCGAAGCGGAGCCCGCGGCGGAGCAGTTCATAGCCAAGGCGCTGCCAGCCGCGACACGCGTTGAGTCCTTGCTGGAGCGCTACCGGGGAGTGCGCCGGTTCTCGGAAGAGTTGTGTCAGACGCTGGAGCCCGAGGACTACGTCATCCAAACCATGCCCGAGGTGAGCCCGACCAAGTGGCATCTGGCGCACACAAGCTGGTTCTTCGAGACGTTCGTGGCCAAGCCCTGCCTGAACGACTACCGCCCACTGAACCCGCAATACGCGTTCCTCTTCAATTCCTACTACAACGCCGCCGGCAAGATGCACGCGCGGGCTCAGCGCGGCCTTCTCTCT
>DATKNZ010000020.1:0-3788 GCA_035541055.1 Candidatus Acidiferrum sp.
GAACACTACCAGCAGAAACTCTCGGTCTTCGAAAAGGCGGCCTACAGCGGCGGCGATGCCGCGGCCAACTTCGTCTTTATGACGATGATCCTTTTCCAGTTGAACTTCTACACGGACGTATTCGGCCTGAGCGCCAGCGCCGCCGCGGCGATTCTGCTGGGGCCGCGGCTGTGGGACGCTTTCTTCGACCCGATCGTGGGTATCCTGGCCGACCGCACCCGGACGCGCTGGGGCCGGTTCCGGCCCTGGGTGCTCTGGACTTCCGTTCCGTGGGCGGTGGTGATGATCCTCGCCTACACGACTCCGCACGGCTGGAGCCTGGGAGCGATGATCGCCTACGCGGCCATCACCAATGCCATGCTCATGACGCTTTACTCCATGAACAACATGCCCTACTCGGCGCTGGGCGGCGTCATGACGGGCGACCTGGACGAACGGACGAAGCTCAACTCCTATCGCTTCGTCGCCGTGAACATCGCGCAGTTCGTCGTGGGCGGCTTTACCCTTCCGCTCGTGGCTAAGTTCGCTGCCGGGCATGACCGCCAATACGGGTGGCGGATGACGATGACGCTCTGGGCCGGGCTGTGTTTTGTGCTGTTCCTGATCACCTTCCTGGCCACTCGCGAGCGGATCGAGCCGGTCAAGGAGGAGAAGGCCTCCCCGAAGCAGGATTTCCTGGATCTGCTCAAGAACAGCCCCTGGCGGGTGATGTTCGTCATGACCCTCATCCATTTTGCCATCCTCTCCTTCCGGGGCGGCGCGCTCTACAACTACTACCATCACTACGCCGACAAGCCGGCCATGTACGATTTCACGGCCAGGCTGGGGCTGACCGCGTCCGCGGGCGCCGCCGGCGGCCTGCTCCAAACCCTTGGCTACATCGTCCACGGGGACAAATCCAACCTGGCGGCCTCAAACGCGGCGGACGTGTTCTACAGCATCATCAACATGGTCGGGCAGGGAACCACCATCCTAGTGATCATCCTCTCGCCGCCCCTGTCGCGCAGGTTCGGGAAAAAGGCCATTGCGGTCGCCGGGTTCGCCCTGGCCAGCCTCGGCACGTTCGCCTTCTACCTGCTCTCCCCAACAAATGTGATTGGCATGCTGGCCCTCACCATCCTGGTCGCGGTCTGCTACGCGCCCACCATTCCGCTGGTATGGGCCATCTTCGCGGACGTGGCGGATTACTCGGAGTGGACCGTGGGGCGCCGCTTCACCGGCATGGTCTTCGCCACCATCGGCTTCGCCCTGAAGTCGGGCCTGGCGCTCGGCTCGGCGTCCTTCCTTTGGATCATGCAATCCTTCTTCAACTACGATACCAAGCTCCCCAGCGCGCCGGGCGCCGTCACCGGCTACCGGTTCACCAGCGGCATTGTCGTCGGCCTGCTGTTCGCGCTGTGCACGGTGCTGCTGGCGGTCTATAAGCTCAATAAGGCCACGACCATCCGGATGGCCGACGAACTGGCCGAGCGGAGGAAGCAATCGGCCCGGGGGGTTGCTGCCGCACCGGGCGCCCGATAGTGTCCTGCTCCCTAGCGGTGAGTCGAGCGGCGGCGGCCTATCATCCAAAAAGCCGGTGCGGCTAGCGCCAACAAGGCCAGCGAGGCGGGCTCGGGAACAGGGGTTACACTGATATCGGTAAAGGCAACGTTCACCCCGGAACCATCGCCATTCTCAATGAGTCCCAGGCGGAAAAACGTGTCTGCGGCGGGCATGGCATAACCAATCGCAGCCAGGTTAACCGTAACCGTGCCCGAGAACACTTGGCCGCTGGCCACCTGGGTGCCGTTCAATTGGAGTTCGTTAGGGCTACCGAAATCCTGCGCATAGTAGCCGCTGCCCGTGTTGACAAAGGTGCCAACTTGGAGATAGGTGCCGGGGGTGGTAAAGGCGGCCGTGTTAATGTAATAGTTATAACTGATGTCATACCCAGCGGGGTTGGCAGCGGCCGCCTGCATCGCAGTGTAGAAAGCAGAAGCATCAGCGCCGTGTGCGACATTCGCTACTTGGAAACCGCCAAGAGGAATGTTGATGTAGTTCTGGCCGCCGATGTTGACGACTGTAGCCAACGGGGAACTGCTGAATCCTGCATTAGCCCAACCATCAGCGGTGCCATCAGAGAAATCAAAGGTAACCGACGGCTGAGCGAGCGCTTGGAGCGAGCCAACGAGGAGAGCAACTGGTATTGCGATAGGGATTCTGGTTTTCATAGATGGGCCGATTTTACCAAAGCCTCCCTGCAATGCAACTAGAAAATCAAGGTTTCTTTAGTTGGTATAAGTTGCTGATTGACAATATCCTACATCGAGTTCGAGGTCGGCGCGGGCTCGTGCAACGCCTCCATTTAGGCACCTGCCGCACTCCTGGCACGTGATGTTTTCCCGTCAACGCGCGTGAGCAAGGCCCTAGCGTTTTGGCTGGGACGACTTCTGCGCCAGGTTGCTCCGGCGCACGCCGTAGCTGAAATAGACGACCATGCCGATGGCGAACCATACGATCAAACGAATCCAGGTCGTAAGCGGCAGGAACGACATCAGGAGGATTGCCGAGAGCGCGCCCATCGGCGCAACGAACCACACCCAAGGCGTCGTGAACTTTCGCGGCAGGTCAGGCTCCCGCACTCGCAACACCAGCACGCCGGCTGACACGATGACAAAGGCGAGCAGCGTGCCTATGGAACAGAGGCTGCCGGCCTCGCGCACCGTGAACACCGCTGCGAAGACGGACACCCCGACACCTGTAACGATGGACGTTATCCAAGGCGTGCGGAACCGCGGATGGACCTGGCTCACCACCGGCGGCAGGAGCCCATCACGGGCCATGCTATAGAAGACACGGGACTGCCCAAGCAGCATCACGAGGATCACTGAGGACAGCCCCGCAATCGCGCCCAGCTTGATCAGCTTGCCCATCCACCCCATGCCCGCGCGGTCAGCCGCCACGGCGATGGGGTCCGGCACGTCCAACTGCGCATAGGGAACCACGCCGGTGGCAATCGCAGACACCAGGATATAGAGCGCCGTGCAAACCAGCAGCGAGCCGATGATGCCGATCGGCATATCGCGCTGCGGGTTGCGGGCCTCCTGGGCCGCCGTGCTCACGGCGTCGAAGCCGATGTAGGCGAAGAAGACAATTCCCGCGCCGGTCATAATGCCGGACCAGCCGAAGTGGCCCGACTTGCCGGTGTTGGCCGGGATGAACGGGTGCCAGTTTGCCGAGTTGATCGCGTGCGCCGCGCCCCCAATGAACAACAGCACCACGGCCACTTTCACGAACACAATCAGGTTATTGACGTTGGCGGATTCCTTGATGCCCACCACGAGCAGTGTGGTCACCACGAATACGATGAAGACCGCAGGCAGGTTGAAGATAGCAGTGACATGCGACAGCGTGGCGGGGTCTGTGCCGAGCGCCGTGATGTGCCTTGTCAGGTCATCGCTCAGGGCAGTCCAGCCCGTTCTCATATTGAGCGTGGACGCCAGCGCCGCGGGGATATCAACCAGCTCGATTCCCCGCGCCGCCGAGAGTTGCGGCGGCACCACTATCCCGAAGTCGCGCAGGAAGGAGACCACGTAACCCGACCACCCGACGGCCACGGTGATGGCCCCCACCGCGTACTCCAGGATGAGGTCCCAGCCGATGATCCAGGCAAAGAGCTCACCCAGAGTGGCGTAGCCGTAGGTATAGGCGCTGCCCGCCATCGGCACCAGCGAGGCGAACTCGCTGTAGCATAGCGCGGCGAAGATGGAGGCCACGCCCGCCAGCACGAAGGACAGCACCACAGCCGG
>DATKNZ010000021.1:0-10266 GCA_035541055.1 Candidatus Acidiferrum sp.
CCCCCGAGCCCGGCCAAGGCGGCTGGGTCCTTCCCTCCGGCAGCCGCTCCAAGGCTCCACGTGCCGTGTACAAGGCGTGCACACCGTTACCACGCCGTAGCCTCCCCGTGACCTCACCGTTGAACCTCTGCAAAGTTTGCAGAGGTTCAACGGTGAGGTCACGGGGAGGCTACGGCGTGGTAACGGTGTGCAGGCCTTGTACACAGCCCGTGGAGCCTTGGAGCGGCTGCCGGAGGGAACGACCCAGCCGCCTTGGCCGGGCTCGGGGGAGAGGTGACGCGAACTTGGGCTTCTGGCGCTTGACATATAGGGCGCGGTATTTGGCGGGAATGCGGAGTGGCGTGGTCAGCCCGCGCCGGTACTGTCGAGGAGTGCCGGGCCGGGGGCGCGAGGTCAAGGCCGCGCTGGCGTGAGGGGGGCTACTTCGGCTCGCGATACCAGACGTCGCCTTCGCCGTAGCTGAACCACCGGCTCATGGTCACCTTGAGCTGCGTGAAGAATTGGACGCCTTCCTTGCCCTGCATGTGGAGGTCGCCGAAGAAGGACTCGTTCCACCCGTTGAAGGGGAACCAAGCCATCGAGGCCGGCACGCCCACATTGATCCCGACCATGCCGCAGCGGATGCGGTGTTTGAATTCGCGCGCCGCCTTGCCCGAGCAGGTGAAGATGGACGCGCCATTGCCGTAGGGTGAACGGTTGGCCAGCTCGATGGCGGCGTCCAGGTCTTCCATGCGCATCACGTTAAGCACGGGGCCGAAGATTTCCTCGCGGGCGACGGTCATGCCAGCCTGCACTTCATCCAACACCGTGGCGCCGAGATAGAAGCCGTTCGGGGCGGAGGCGACCTTTACCGCGCGTCCATCGGCGGCGATCTTCGCGCCTTCCTTGGCTCCGACGCCGATCAATTCCGCCACCCGCTCGCGGTGCTGCCGCGTGATGAGCGGGCCCATGTCGGGCTGCGCTTCGCGGTCGGTGGGGCCGACCTTGATATGCCGGGCGGCTTCGACCAGCGGCGGTAGGATGTGCTTGGCGGCGTTGCCCACGACCACGGCGGTCGAGCCGGCCATGCAGCGCTCGCCCGCGCAGCCGAAAGCGGCTTCGATGACCCCGCGCACGGAGTTGTCTACTTCGGCGTCGGGCATGAGGAGGATGAAATTCTTGGCGCCGCCGTTGGCTTGGACGCGTTTGCCGTGCCGCGTGCCCGTCTCGTAGATGTAGCGGGCGATCGGGGTCGAGCCGACGAAAGAGACCGCCTTCACCTGGGGATGCTTCAGCAGCGCATCCACGCACTCGCGGCCGCCGTGGACGAGGTTGAGCACGCCCTTGGGCAGGCCGGCCTGGTCGAACAACTCCGCAATCCTGATGGCGGTGAGCGGCACCTTCTCGCTGGGCTTGAGGACGAACGTGTTGCCGCAGGCAATGGCCACGGGATACATCCACAACGGCACCATGGCCGGGAAGTTGAAAGGGGTGATGCCAGCGCAGACGCCCAGCGGCTGGCGGATGCTCTCGCAGTCGATGCCCCGGGCGATGTTCTCGAGGGCCTCGCCCATGAGCAGGGAGGGCACGCCGCAGGCGAACTCGATCATCTCGATGCCGCGCTTCACGTCGCCGCGGGACTCGACCAGCGTCTTGCCGTGCTCGCGGGTGTTGGTGCGAACCAGTTCCTCGAAGTGCTCCTCCAGCAGGGTCTTGAAGCGAAAGAGAATCCGCGCGCGATCCGTCGGGGGGGTCTCCCACCAGCCGGGGAAGGCAGCGGAGGCGGCTTGGACCGCCTCGTCCACATGTTGAGCGCCGCAGAGCGGGGCTTCGGCGATGACTTCGCCGGTGGAAGGGTTATGGACGGGAGTCGTCGCAAGGTCCGGCAGGCGGCGCCACTCGCCGCCGATCCAGACGGGGCATTGGGTTAGAGTCACGGGTGGAGATTAGCCGGGGCGGGGGAAAGTGCAAGAAGGCGAGAAGAGTCTTGGGTCTCGGGTCTAAAGTCTTGAGTCAACCGCCAGTGCGGACTCAAGACTTTAGACGCGAGACTCAAGACTCACTCAGACCGTCCGCAGGACGCAGTGCCCGGCGGCGGTCTGGCTCCGGGCGATGGCCTGCGTGATGAAGTCCTTCGCCCGCGCGACAGCCTGGGGCAGCGAGCAGCCCCTGGCCAGCCAGGCCGTTACCGCAGCGGAATAGGTGCACCCGGTGCCATGCGTCCGCACACCGCGAATGAAGGGAGCGCTGAGGAGCAGCTCCTGCTTGCCGTCGTAGAAGATGTCCACGGCTTCCTTGAAGCCGCGCAGGTGCCCGCCTTTGACGAGTGCCGCGCCGCCATAAACGCCGTGCAAGGCCCGCGCCGCCGCCCGCAGGTCTTCCACGGAACGCAGCTTCGTTCCCACCAGCACTTCCGCCTCGCGGACGTTGGGCATGATGACTGTGGCCAGGGGCAGCAACTCCCGTTTCAGCAGCTCGAGGGCGGCGGGACTCAGAAGCTGCGCGCCGCTCGTGGCGACCATGACCGGGTCAACGACCAGCGGCACTTGCGGGCGCCTTTGAAAGAAGCGGCTTACAGCGTGGATGGTGTCTGCCGAGTAGAGCATGCCCGTCTTGGCCGCAGCCGGCGGCAGCTCGGCAAGGACGGCTTCGAGCTGCTGACGGACCATGTCAGGACGGCAAGGTTCGATGCCCAGAACCCGCGCCGGGTTCTGTGCCGTGATGCAGGTGACCACGGTGGTGCCGTGCACGCCCAGCGCGGCGAAGGTCTTCACGTCCGCCTGGAGGCCCGCGCCGCCGCCGCTGTCGGAGCCGGCGATAGTCAGGGCTATCGGGATTGGGCTGTGTTTGGGCACGGGGAGCCGAGGCAGCCGGAAGTCGTTCATCAAGGCGGCAGGATACTGTTCGGGGCCCGGGACAACAATAAACTCTCAGTGCGCAGTCGAGAACACTCAGCATTTGGTTAAGAACCGTGCCGGGCGTTGTGTCGCCATTAACTATGTGACGGCAGCCGGAGTCAGTGATACTGCCGGCATCAACCGAAAGCTTTGTGCCGGCCTCAGCCTCCAATAATCCACGGTGACACTACAGCCGGAACCAGCGCCGCGCACGCGGGACAAACTGCGCCTCCACTGCTTCGGGTTGACGGGCGATTTCGAGCTGGAGAGCGCCTTGCCAGGCCCGTTCCGCTACCAGCACCAGCGCGTCAAAATGGGGCTGGACGCGTATCTCATGGCGCGCCACCTGGTCGGCCCGCCGGCGCACGTGCTCGTCTTTGGCCGCGGCCAGCCGTTCGCCCGTCTTGAGCTTCACGTTGCCGCTGGCGCTGCGCGCGGCACGCGCCGCCAGCTCGTGCTCGTAGTTAGCAAAGTAGTCGTCAATGCGGTCCAGCTCTCGCCGGAGATAGTGTTCCTGGCGCCTGCGGATGGCGGCCATCTCGGGCGCCAGGTCGGCTTCCAGGGCCGTTTTCAGGGCGGCTTCCCAGCGGGCCAGGTCCGGCGCGGGCCAGGCGGCTTCGTCGGCCAGGACGGGATCGGTCTGTGCGAAGCTGAGTTGCTCCGCCAGCAAGTCGTCGGGTTCGCCACCCGGCAGAGACAGGGCCAGGCGGCGCAAGGACCAGTGCTGGTCAATGGCCTGAATCTCGCAGCGCACCAAGGCCACCAGGGAATAGTGCAGACCCGCCTTGAATGGGGCTGTGAGCTGCCAGCGCGTCGTGCTTGGGAATTGCGCTCGCCAGAGCTTCTCCGCTACGTCGGGATCAGGCGCCGAGCCTTGGGCGTCGTCAGCGAGCGCGACCAGTTCCAAGGCGAGCGGCTTGGGGCTAAGGGCCTCGGCCAACTGGAACGTCAGCGGGCAACCCGGGAAGACCTCGCGGACGGCGTCACGGGCGGCGGTGGCATCGGCGGGGGCGAACGTGAGTTCGACCTCGTGGAGGGCGCCGTCGGGATTCCACAGCCTGGCGGCCTGGCCCTCGGCCACGACCTCGAGGCGGTCGTGCCAGGTGCGTTCGCACAGGGCGCCCAGGGCGGTGAAGCCTTCCTCGTAGAAATCCACCAGCGCCGCGGGATCGTATGCGAGCCGGTCAAGCTTCATAGCGATTCGTAGTCCTTCTTGAAGAGGGTTTCATCGAGCTCCTTCACCTCGCCGTAGGCCTGCCGGGCGGCGGCTAATTCCTCGCCCAGGCCGGCCAGCGCCTCGGCGACGCGGCCCTCGCCTTCCCGCCAGCGGCGCAGCACCTCCTCGGCGAATTCATCGCTGGTGAACCGCTCCCCCAGCACGAGGCCGGTTTCACCGACGACCAGTTCAAACAGGTTGAGTTTTTCCTGAAGGACTTGCAGCAGGTGCTCCTGGAGCGTGCCGGCCTGCACGAAGTTGTAGATGCGCACCGGTTGGCGCTGGCCGAGCCGATGGAGGCGGCCAATGCGTTGCTCGATTTCCATGGGGTTCCACGGCAGGTCGAAGTTGGCCAGGCGATGGGAGAACTGGAGGTTGCGCCCTTCGGTGCCGCTGTGGGTGAGCAACAGCGCGCCGCCGCGCGCGTGGAATTCCTCGGTGATGGGTTGGCGCTCGGGCGCAGGCGTGGCGCCGTTGATGACAAAGGTCGGCACGCCCGCGCGACGGAGGTGCTCGGCCAGCGCGGACTGCGTCCGGAGGAATTGCGTGAAGATGACCGCCCCGCCTTCCACGCGGGTGAGCGGCGCGAGCAACTCGCATTTGCGCTGCCAACTGGATTCGAGGGGCGCCTGCTCGCTCCAGACGCGCGCCTTCTCGCGGTTTGGGAACTTGTGCAGCGCCTCGCGCCAGGCATCTGGGCTGCTGCCGGCGGCTTGCAACAGCAGCCTTCCCCAGAGGCTGGCCTGGCTGGGGCTGAACCCGGCCAGGCAGGCGCGGAACTCCGTTTCCCATTGCTGCCAGAAGGCGCGCTCAGCCGCCTCGGGCTCAAACAGGACAGTCTCCGCGCGGCGCGGCGGGAGCTGGACACCGGCATTGGCGCGCGTGTTGCGGATCATCACTTGGCCGAGCAAGCGGCGGAGCTCTTCCGGCTCCCTCGGCTGGCGCGGACGTTTCGGGTCAACGAACCGCCCCCGGAATTCCTTCGGGGTCGGGAGCTGGCCGGGCTGGAGCAACGTCACCAGGTTATAGAGCTCTTCGAGCGAGTTCTGCACGGGCGTCGCGGTCAGGAGCAGCAGGAAATGACGGGGCAGCGCGTTGACGGCCTGCCACGCCTGCGACTCGCGGTTGCGCAGGTAATGCGCCTCGTCCACCACGAGAATGTCCCAATGCACCTGCCGGGCAACTTCCAGATGCGCCGACTGCTTGAGGGTGTGGAGGCTGGCGACCAGGCCCGGGTTCTCCCGCCAGAACTTCTGGACGTCGCCCCGCGCCTGGGCGTGGTTGGTCGTGGCGGTGGTCAGGCCGAATTTCTCGCTGAGTTCCTCCTCCCACTGGTCCACCAGGGAGGGAACGGTCAGCACCAAAAATCTCTTTACCATGCCGCGTGTCAGCAGTTCCTTCAGCACCAGGCCCGCCTCGATGGTCTTGCCCAGTCCTACCTCGTCGGAGAGCAGGGCGCGGCCCCGCAACGGACCGAGCACGCGCAAAGCGGTGCGCAGTTGATATTCCAAGCGCTCAAGCCGGCAGTGCGGCAGGCAGAGCAGGTCATCGGACTGGTTGGAAACCCACCACAACGCCGCGCGCTCGCGCAGGCGGTAGCCACGCAGGTCGCCGAGCGGGAAAGTGGTTTCCTGGAACTCAAGCCGCGGGAGCTCGATCCGTGTGGGCACCGGCGGAAGGGGTAGGTGTTCCGCGGGCGCAGCCGCCGGTTCGGCCTTCGTTTCCGGCGGCTTCCGGGTTAGCGCTGCTTTCTTTGCCTCGGCGGCACGCTGTTCGCGGCGGCGTCGCTCCTCGGCCAGGCGCTGGATATTCTCGCGCAACCGCGCGGCTTGCTCTTCCCGCTTGTGCTCTTTGCGCAGGAACCGTCGCTCGTTCCGCTCCAACTCTGCCTGCATCAGCGGGTCTATGTCCTTCATCGCCCTTGCCAGGGGTGAGAAGTTGATCCGCGTGGCTTCCGCCATGGACTTTACATTGGCGCTCAGCCAGTCCCAGGGCGGTTCGCCTGGCGCAAGCGGATATTCCTGATGCGCCCTGGGAGGCTGCTGCCTCACCGAGAACACGGTCACCAGGCCGGCATTGGCCGGGAAGCGCGCGGTCCAGCCATAGAGCGCTGCCCGAATCGAATTAAGGTGATGGCTGGAAGTGGTGGCCTCCCTTCGGCCCTCCACTTCCAAGCTCCAGGTCAATTCATCGCGGTCGGTGCACTGGATACGGCCAGTCGCCTTCGGCTGGCCGGTTTGCGGGTCGCTCCAATCAACCTGAATGAACTGCTGCGCGATTTGGAGGGTGATGCGGACCTGGAAGCCGGTGTTCGCCTGTGGCGCAAACAACTCGCCCGGGCTCGCTTTGTGCGTGGAGCCAGCTTGGACGCCCAACCAGCAGCGGGCCAGCGTGAGCGCCGCCGCCGGCCCTGCCTCTGCCGGAGGGTTTACGTGCCCAGGCCGCACCTGCTGTTCCAGCAGCTTGGCGAACCGATAAACCTCGCTCGCCAGCCATTTCCAGGCGGGGATGGACTCGGGCAAAGTCAGCTCGTAGGCCACGCCGGCTTTGACCGGCCCGATGTCCACGTCCGAGAGCAGGCGCACCTCGACGCGGTCATCCGGGACGGGGAGGCGTTTGTGCAAGCGGCTTATCAGCGCTCGCGCCGACGGCCCCCGGCTTCCACAGTGGTCCCACAGGTTCCGGCCGCCAACTTCAAGTTCACAAGTCAATATGTACCAGGACGCCATTGCGCCGTCGTTTAGGTACACGAGCCCACGCGCCACCGGTTTCCGCGCCTCGCCCTCAACCCACTGGAAGTGGAAACACCCCTGCCTCACATCGAGCGTAACCACCAAGCGCAATGGGCCCGCGGCCGAAGCAGCCGCTTCGTCTTGGCTGGCGTGGGGAAGCTCAGGTTGCTCCATAACCGGGAAGGCGGCGCCTATCTCGACGCGTCTCTGATCTTGAGCCGCTCACACATGTGCCAATGCGGCATACGATATAACCGCCCCAATGCTCCAGGCAAATCCCGGCAACCGCCCAACGACGTGGCTCACGCCGCATCAATCAGCTCGATCCGGTGCTGGTGCCGCCCGCCCTCGAAGGGAGTATCGAGCCAGATGCGGACAAGCTGCAGAGCCGTATCCAGGCTCATCATGCGCTCGCCGAGGGAGAGCACGTTGGCGTCGTTATGCTGCCGGCCCAGGCGGGCGGAATCCTCGTTCCAGCAGAGGGCGCAGCGAACGCCTTTCACGCGGTTGGCGACCATGGCCTCGCCGTTCCCTGAGCCGCCCAGGACCACGCCGCGCTCGAACTCGCCCCGCGCCACGGCCTCCGCCACCGGGCGGATGAACAGCGGGTAATCCACGGGCTCCTCCGAGTGCGTCCCGAAGTCAGTCACGCTGTGCCCCTGTGCCTCGAGGAACCCCCTGATCTTCTCCTTGTACAGGAAACCGGCATGGTCCGAACCAATGGCTATCTTCATGCGGGTGCAATTTGCCATTTGCTATTGGCTATTTCCAATCTTCTATTCCCCCATGCAAGCGATGGTCCTGCACGCGCAACGGGAGCCGCTCCGCCCGACCGAACTGCCGGTGCCCACACCCGGGCCTGAGCAGGTGTTGATCCGCGTGGGGGCCTGCGCCGTCTGCCGCACCGATCTGCACGTGGTGGACGGCGAGCTGCCGCGCCCCAAGCTGCCGCTGGTGCCGGGGCATGAGATTGTGGGCGTGGTCGCCGGCACAGGCGAAGGCGTGGAGCGCTTCGCCCCCGGCCAGCGCGTTGGCGTGCCTTGGCTCGGCTGGACCTGCGGCGTGTGCGAATACTGCCGCAGCGGCCGCGAGAACCTCTGCGACCAGGCGCGTTTCACCGGCTATACGCTCGACGGCGGGTACGCGGAGTACACCGTTGCCGACCAACGGTTCTGCCTCCCGGTCCCGGAGGGCTATTCCGATGCGCAGGCCGCGCCGCTGCTCTGCGCCGGGTTGATTGGCTACCGCTCGCTCATTAAGACCGGCCAGGCGGGCCGCGTGGGCATCTATGGCTTTGGCGCGGCCGCACACATCGTGGCGCAGGTCGCCAGGTTCCAGGGACGGCAGATTTACGCGTTCACGCGCCGGGGAGATCGCGAGGCGCAGCAGTTCGCGCTGTCGCTCGGTGCGGCCTGGGCCGGGGACTCTGACACGCTCCCGCCGGTGAAGCTCGATGCCGCGATCATCTTCGCGCCGGCAGGCGAGTTAGTGCCGCAGGCGCTCAAGGCGCTGGCCAAGGGCGGCACGGTCGTCTGCGGCGGGATTCACATGAGCGACATCCCGTCGTTCCCCTACGACCTGCTTTGGGAAGAGCGCCAGGTATGCTCGGTCGCCAACCTGACGCGCCGTGACGGCGACGAGTTCTTCGCCCTGGCTCCGCTGGTGCCGGTGCAGACGACCGTGCAGACCTTCCCGCTGGCGCAGGCGAACGAAGCCCTGCACCGTCTGCGCACCGGCCAGATCAATGGCGCGGCGGTGCTGGTGCCGGGCTCGGGCTGAGCAGGTCGTCCACGGCAGGGGCCAGCCCCACCAGGTAGTCATCCCCCTTGGGATGGTGGGTCATAGCCACCAGAATGTAGTATCGCCCTGGCCCGGTCACCACGGCCGTATCGTGATACCAATCCTGCCAGGTGCCCCATTTCCGGATGATCTGCACGTCGCGCCCCGCCAGCCCGTTCACGAACTTGATGTCATCGTGCGGGATGTCCGGCGAGGCGAAGATATCACGCATCGTGCGCGAGGCAGCGGGCGAAACGAGCTTGCCCTGCTCGAGCAGGAGAAAGAAGCGGAGCAGTTGGCGCACGGTGGCCGCATGCGAGTTGTCGCTCAGCGGATCGCCAATGCGCTCGCCGCCGCCCCCGTAATGCCGGCCCACCCAGATTCCGCCGCCGTGGTTCGTGTTGTAGAAGTCGTACGAGTTGAGCACCGCCTGGATCTGCCGCAGACCCATCTCGCGGGAGAACTTGGCGGCCATCTCATTACTGGAGGCCTTCGCCATGAGCCCCAGTTCGTGGCGTGTGGCGGGGTCCAGGTTCGTCGCCGCCGCGGGATGCAACTGGAAGTAGGCCAGCAGGATGCCCACCTTGGCGACGCTCGCCGCGTAATCAATCCGGTCCGGGTGGATCATCGCCAGCCGCAGGGTCTTCAAGTCCAACAGCCCCACGGCCGCCTGCTCGGTCGTGAGGCCGAATTCCTGGCGCAGCTTCGCGTCAATGGCTTCGAGTTGCCGTTGGAGGCCGGGATCGGTCGGGGTGTTGTAGCCCAGGGTATAGTCTTGCATGCAGGGTGTCTGAGGAGGCGCAGCCGCGGCGGCAGAACAGCATACGGTTGCTGCCGAGAGCAGCGCCAGGCAGCCGGATGCGACGTAGGGACGCCTCGCCGAGGCGTCCTTGTCAAGGCAGTGGCGGACGCCTCGGCGAGGCGTCCCTACCCTGCGCCTACCCAGCCTCATTTGCAGGCTCAGGCGGCGCTTCGCCGGCGGCGGTGGCCTGCTCGGCCGCTTCGAGCGTCGCGTAATACACGCCCAGATTATGTTGCGCGGTCTTATCTCCCGCCCGGGCGGCGCGGATGAACCAGCGCACGGCTTCGCGCACATTCTGCGGCACACCGCGCCCGGCCTGGTAGCACAGGCCTAGATTGCATTGGGCGGGGGCGCACTCCTGTTCGGCGGAGAGGCGGTACCATTTGACCGCTTCCTGGTAATTCTGCGGCACGACCTGCCCCGACTCGTAGAAGACCCCCAGGTTGAACTGCGCCTGCGGTTCGCCCTGCTCCGCGGCGGCATGATACCACTTCACGGCTTCGGCGTAGTTCTGCGGCACGCCCTGCCCGGTCTCGTAGAGCACGCCAAGGTTGAACTGCGCTGCCGGGTCCCCCTGGTCCGCCGCCTCGCGGAACCACTTGGCCGCCTGGCCCATCTCCTGCGGCACCCCCAGGCCATTCAGGTAGCAGAAACCGAGGTAGCACTGCGCCGCCGCGTCGTTCTGGTCGGCGGCCTGGCGAAGCCACCGCACCGCCTGCTCATAATCCTGCTGGATGCCGTGGCCGGTCTGGTAGCAAATGCCCAGGTAGCATTGAGCTGCCGCATCGCCCTTATCGGCGGCCATGCGCAATTCATCGAAGCTTTGCCAGGTGCGACGGTTTGCTTGCATTCGTTTGCCGG
>DATKNZ010000022.1:0-10082 GCA_035541055.1 Candidatus Acidiferrum sp.
TTCGTGGGCGACCAATTCTTTGCCGGTTCCGGTCTCGCCGAGGATAAGCACGGAAGCTTCCGTGGGGGCGACGACGTCAATTTGGCTGGCCAGGCGTCGCAGACCAGAACTCTGGCCGACCAAATCGCCGAAGGCCCTGGCGTCAACCACCGCCCCCTGCAGGTCAACATCCTGGAGTCCGGGCTGGCCGTCGAGCGGCGGTAACATTCCGGCTAAATCGTGCTTGAGCATGTCGTGGACCTCGCGTGCCAGGAGGTTGCGTTCTTCGGTCGCGGCCACCTGCCCTACGACCGGCAGGGCTCCGGGCCGCAGGCCGTTTACTTCCAAAGGTCGAAAACTTGTGTCCATTCATCCCCTAATGCGCCGGAAGCTCCCGAAGTTCGCCAGGGTGCTGTTCTGGGCGCACGACAAAACTCTTCGTTTCCTTCGTTTGCTTGGTGTAAAAGAGGCACATGCATTCTCGATTATCAACTTCCATGAGTTGAAGCTGGTTGATGGGGTTGTACGCATGATCCTGCCCGGCGCCAACCGCGACAGCGGAGAATTTAAACGGAAGGAAACGAAGGCAACGAAGGGCACCGAGGCATCCTATATGTAATTCCATATTGATTTGAGACGGAAACGCTTGTGAATACCTGTGCCTGAGGATTTGTGTCACGCACCGTGCTGTCCTGCCGCTCCGTGGTTTGGCTTGGACGTCAGTTGTAGCGGGCGTATAATGCGGGAAGCCATGTCCGAAACTGCTGAGATCACTCAGGTTCTGCATGCGATCGGTCGCAGTGAAGAAGGCGCGGCCGAGAAGCTGCTTCCGCTGGTGTATGCCGAATTGAGGCGCTTGGCGGCCGCGCGAATGGCACATGAGATGGCCGGCCAAACGCTTCAGCCGACGGCCTTGGTGCATGAGGCCTGGTTGCGGCTGGTGGCCGACGGAGACCGAACCTGGCAAAACCGCGCCCATTTTTTCGGCGCAGCCGCGGAGGCGATGCGCCGCATCTTGATCGAGAGGGCACGCCATAGATCCCGGCTCAAGCATGGGGGCGGCCAGGTGCGGTTGAACATTGAGGATTTGGAACTGGCACAGACAACGCCCGACGACAAGGTTTTGCTGGTGGACGAAGCGCTGGCGCGCCTCAAAGCAGAGGATCCCGAACTTGAGCGCATCGTCGTGCTGAGATTCTTTGGCGGCTTGAGCAATGCGGAAATCGCTGAGACCCTGGGACTTGCGCTCCGCACGCTAGACCGGCAGTGGGCTTATGCCAGGGCCTGGCTGTTTCGCTATATCAGCGAGCAGAAGTAAGCGCCGAGAATTTCTGCGCCATTTGGCGAAAGTGGCCTCCGTTTGTCGCATTACTCTGCAGCCGGTTCTTATTAGCACCCCGTTTCAACGGGGTGAAAGGGAGCGTGGGGGCCGGGTAAACCGTTTTAAACGGTTTACCCTTGCCTCTGGCCGCCCGAGCACCCCGTTGAAACGGGGTGTTAATGAGAGTGATCTGCGTAGCGTCAGTTGGTTAGTCGGCAAATGAGCACTCAAGTGCCGCCCGAAAAGGCGGTGTTCTGCGAAGCGCTGGAGTTCACCGACCCAGTGCAACGGCGTCAGTTTCTCGACCGGGCGTGCTGCGCCGATAAGGCGCTGCGCGAACAGGTGGAGAAATTGCTGGCCCTGACGCAAACGGCCGGCGATTTCTTCAAAGACTGTGCTCCGGCCCTGGAGCCGAGCGCTGCCGATGCCGCCCAGGTGCTCTCAGCGGCAGAATCGGCGCTGGAGCCAGAAATCCCTGAGGCCAAACGCATCGGCCCCTACAAACTACTGCAGAAGCTTGGGGAGGGCGGTTATGGCGTGGTCTATATGGCGGAGCAGGAACAGCCGATTCGCCGCCGGGTGGCCCTGAAGATCATCAAGCTGGGGATGGACACTAAGAACGTGATCGCCCGGTTCGAGGCCGAGCGGCAGGCGCTGGCGCTGATGGACCACCCGAATATTGCGCGGGTCCTGGATGCCGGGGCCACTGAGACCGGTCGCCCCTACTTTGTGATGGAACTGGTGTATGGGGTCAAGATCACCGAGTACTGTGATCAGAACCGCGTGAGCATGCGGGAACGGCTGGAGTTGTTCATCCAGGTCTGCAACGCGGTCCAGCACGCGCACCAAAAGGGGATCATCCATCGCGACCTCAAGCCCTCCAACATCATGGTCACGATGCATGACGGGGTGCCGGTTCCCAAGGTGATTGACTTCGGGATCGCCAAAGCCACCGAGCGACGCCTGACCAACAAGACGCTCTTCACGTCGTATGCCCAGTTGATGGGCACGCCCGCCTATATGAGTCCGGAGCAAATGGAATTGAGCGGGTTGAACCTGGACACCCGCAGCGACATTTATTCCCTCGGCGTCTTGCTCTACGAACTGCTGACGGGTCGGACTCCGTTTGACACTCGGGATTTGTTGAAACTGGGGGTGGAGGAGCTGAGGCGAACGGTGTGTGAGCGGGAGCCGCCGAGTCCATCGGCGAAACTCCGCACGCTCGCCAACGATGAGATCACCAAGACGGCCAGGCTGCGGCGCATAGAACCTCCCCGGCTCGTAGCTCAGCTCCACGGTGATTTGGACTGGATCGTGTTGAAGTGCCTCGAAAAGGACCGGACCCGGCGCTACGCGACCGCCAATGCCCTGGCCATCGATGCAGAGCGTTACTTGCATCAGCAACCCGTCCTGGCGCGGCCACCGAGCCGGATTTACCATTTCCAGAAACTGGTTCACCGCAACCGCGTCGTTTTTGCTTCCCTTACGGCGGCCGCCTTTGCGCTGATTGCGTGCTGCGGCACATCCACCTGGCTCTTTTTGCTGGAACGACAGGCCCGGCGGGAAGCGGTGCGCGGCCGGGCTAACGAGGCGCTCTTTCGGCAGCAGGCCGAGGCGCGAGCGGCCATTGGCCAGGCGGCGGCGCTGGTGGGCGAGAACCAGTTTGGCGCCGCCGACCAGTTGATGGCCCGAGTCAGTTTTCCCGAGCACGGACTGGGCGGCGAGTCGGTATTCCGGCCCTTGGGCGAATGGGCCGCAGCCCAAGGCATGTGGCCACGCGCGGCGGCCTACTTCAAATTGCTGTGGAGAGTTGACCAAATGGAGACGCCGAACGTCGCCACGCTGGATGGTACGCGCTGTGCCGTCGCGTTGGTTCAAGCCGGCGATGAACCGGGCTACGACAAGTTCCGCCGGGAGCTCATCGAGCGTTTTGGCAGCACCCGCTATCCGGTGGAGGCGGAACGCACTGTTAAAAACAGCCTGCTGCTGCCGGCGGACAAAGGGGTTATGGCGGCTTTGGCGCCGTTGGCTGATGTTTGCATCAGGGAGACGCCGGTGGGCACGCCCCTGACGGCGGCTGAGGAGCCGTGGCCGGGCGCCACCGCCTGGCGCTGTGATTCCCTGGCCTTGTGGAGTTATCGTCAGGCAAACTACGCCGCAGCCCTCGAGTGGAGCCGGCGATGTCTGTCCTACGGAGATAACGACGCAGCCCGGGTGGCCACCGCCGATGCCCTCATGGCCATGGCTTACGGCAAGCTGGGCCAGGTGCAGGATGCGACCTACGCCTTAGCCCTAAGCCGCAATCTCGCGGATGAGAACGGCGGGCGGGGTTACTGGTTTGATTGGGCGCTCGACCGAATCTTGATGGCTGAAGCTGCGGCCCTGATTGAAAAACAAACGCCGGCTTCATCCACTGCGGTGGTATCCAAAGAACGAGAGGCGCTGCAGCGCCGGCAGGCCGAGGCGCGCGACATCATGGCTAAAGCGGCGTCGCTCGTGAGCAAGAGCCAGATGGCGCAAGCCGACCGACTCATAGGTACGATTCCTGTCTCGGCTGAAACGGCGACGCTGGGCACCACGGTGTTCCGCGCGCTGGGCGATTGGACGGCGGTTCAGGGAAACTGGCGCCGCGCGGCGGAGTATTATTCGGCATTGCTTCCGCTGGACCGGTTCGAGACGCCACTGTGGGCGACGCAGGACTACATCAAATATGCGGTGGTGCTCGCCGAAATGAATGACCGGCAGGCGTATGAGAATTTCTGTCTCGAATACATCAAGCAATTCCAGGGCACCGGCAATGCGGAGCTCGCCGAGCGGATTGTTAAGAGCTGTTCGCTGCTCCCTCCGAGTCCCGGCTTGCTCGCCGGGTTGTCGCCCTTAGCGGAAATGACGGTGGACTCTGTCCGCACGCAGACCGATCCCAACCACTGGGCGCTGCCGTGGCAATGCATGTCACTGGCGTTGGTTGAATATCGTCGGGGCAACTACGCTGCATCGGTCAATTGGGGGAACCGCGGTTTGAGCTTCAAGCAAAATGCCCAACTGGAGCGCGTGGCCGCCAACCAGGCCATTCTGGCGATGGCCTATCAGCAACTCGGCCAAGCCGAACCGGCCCGGTCGGCGCTGGCGAAAAGCCGCGAGCTGGTTGAGGAACGCTGGAAAACTCCCCTGGTCGTGAATGCAGACCCGCGCGGCTTCTGGTATGACTGGTTGCTGGCCCGACTGCTGGAACGCGAAGCTGCGGCGAAAATCGAGCTGTCGGCACCTGCCAGATAGCTGAATAATCTGGCGAACGTGCTCAGAGGTTTGTCGCATTAGAGTTGAATGGACAAATGAGTACTCGAGTGCCGCGCGAGAAGGCGGTGTTCTGTGAAGCGCTGGAAATCACTGACCCAGCGCAGCGCCGTCGTTTTCTCGACCACGCATGCGGCGCCGACCAGGCATTGCGCGAACAGGTGGAGAAACTGTTGAGCCTGTCGCAAACCGCCGGCGATTTCTTCAAAGACTGTGCTCCCGCCCTGGAGCCGGCGCCCGCCGATGCTGCCAAGGTCCTTTCGGCGGCCGAATCGGCGCTGGAGCCTGAACTCCCCGAGACCAAGTACGTCGGCCCGTACAAGTTACTCCAGAAGCTTGGGGAAGGCGGGTACGGGGTGGTCTATATGGCGGAGCAGGAGCAGCCGATTCGCCGCCGGGTGGCCCTGAAAATCATCAAGCTGGGGATGGATACCAAGAGCGTGATCGCCCGGTTCGAGGCCGAGCGCCAGGCCCTGGCCCTGATGGACCATCCCAACATCGCGCGGGTGCTGGATGCGGGCGCGACCGAAACCGGTCGGCCGTACTTTGTGATGGAGCTGGTCTATGGGGTCAAGATCACCGAGTACTGTGACCAGAACCGGGTGAGCATGAAGGAACGGCTGGAATTGTTCATCCAGGTCTGCAACGCGGTGCAGCACGCCCACCAAAAGGGAATCATCCATCGCGACCTCAAGCCCTCCAACATCATGGTCACGATGCATGACGGGGTGCCGGTTCCGAAGGTGATTGATTTCGGGATCGCCAAAGCGACCGAGCAACGACTCACCGACAAGACGCTCTTCACCTCGTATGCGCAATTGATGGGGACGCCCGCCTACATGAGTCCGGAACAGATGGAGTTGAGCGGGCTGAACCTGGACACCCGCAGCGACATTTATGCCCTCGGCGTGCTGCTCTACGAACTGCTGACGGGCCGGACGCCGTTTGACACCACGGATTTGTTGAAACTGGGGGTGGAGGAACTGAGGCGCACGGTGCGTGAGCGCGACCCGCTGAGTCCATCGGCCAAGCTCCAGACGCTGAACGACGAGGAGCTCACCAAGACCGCCAGCCGGCGCCACGTCGAACCGCCCCGGCTGGTGTCTCAGCTTCGGGGTGATTTGGATTGGATTGTGCTCAAGTGCCTGGAGAAGGACCGCACCCGCCGTTATGCGACAGCCAACGCGTTGGCGGCGGACATCGAGCATTATTTGCAAGAGGAGCCCGTTCTCGCGCGTCCACCCAGTCAGTTGTATCGGCTGCAGAAGCTCGTGCGCAGAAACCGAATGGTGTTCCTGTTCGGAGCCGCGGCCGTTGCTTCTCTGCTACTGGGCACCGTCATCTCGACTACGATGTTCCTTAAAGAGCGCGAGGCCCGCACTTCGGAGACGCGGTTGAGGAAAGAGGCTGAATTGCGAGAAAACGTGTCCCACCTGGCGCTGCTGGTGACTCAACGCCGTTTTGAGGAGGCCGACAGGCTCTCGGCGAGCCTTCCGCTGGACATGCCTTCCATTGAGGCTTCCACGGGGTTGCGCGCGTTGGGTGACTGGCACGCCAACCATGGCCGATGGCCCGAAGCCGCCGCGCGGTTCGAATCGGTGCTGAAGGTGAACCAACTCGATGCTGCGAATCTGGTTGCCGAGGATCATTTGAAACTGGCGGTGGCCTTGCTCCAAGCCGAAGACCGGCGCGGTTACGAGCATTTCCGCCAGGCCGAACTGGCCGGGCTCAGCCCGGCTAACATTGCCTCAGACTACCGGACCTTTACGGCCGGCTTGCTGCTGCCGCTCGATACGAACATGATCCGGTTGTTTCTTCCCGCGGCGGAAGCTGTCGAAAGGAGGTTTCCCGCCGCTGGGGAAAGGCGTCCGAAACCGCCTCAGTGGGCGGAATGGTCGGCGGTCCTGGCTTTATGGGAGTATCGCCAGGGGCATTTTCCCCAAGCCTTGACTTGGGGTTATTACATCGAGGATAACGCCGTGGATGACACCGCAAGGACCGCGGCGTCGTTTTTAATTAAGGCCATGTCGGGCTGGCGCCTGGGGCAGTTCCAGTCGGCGAGGCTGGATTGGACGGCAGCCTGCGAGTTGATCCACGCCAAGTCGCCGCCAGGACTCAATATAGGTGGCACTGCTGCCACCATGTTTCCAGGGGCGCCGCAAGATCTCCAAGGTTCCTGGTACGACTGGGTGATGGCCGATCTGTTGAGGCGCGAGTGCGATGAGGTGATAGCGCAGAGCGACCAAACTCTGGAGGCAACGTCCAAGTCTGGTGATTTCTCCGAAGAGACCGTCATGATCCTCACGCGCGAGCTCGGCGAGTGGCACGCCATTCGTGGTGAATGGGACCAGGCGCGCAGCCGCTTTTCTCAGTTGCCCGAGGACAGTAGTGCCAAGAATTGCTTCCTCAGAGCAATAATTGCCCTGAAGCTGGGTGATGAGTCAGGCTTCATTCGGGTTCGCGACCAGGCCATCCGCCGGTTCAACGGCACAACGGAGGCATGGGGTTATGAGAACGTCATGCAAACGGGCTTGCTGCGGCCTCTCGATAGCACTTCCGCAGCGGCCCTGGAGCCCTTTGTCCAATTCCTGGAGCGCGCCGTGACCAGCGCCGGGCCGCTCAAGGAAGGAACGTATGTGCCTGCCTCATGGGATTTGGCGCTGCTCGGCCTCTTTGAATACAGGCGCGGCAATTACGCCAAGGCTCTGGATTGCGGCCAGCGCAGCCTGGTTACTTGCACGTACATGCCAATGCCCGCTGCCACGGATCGGGTCATCCGAGCCATGTGCTTCTCCAAGCTCGGCGACGATGCGAGTGCACGCTCGGAGTTGGACGGGGCGAGGAGTCTTGTCCAGAACGGTCTCAATATTGGTTACGACAAATGGAACTGGCCAGCGTGGGTCTTTGTTCGCCTCCTGCTCCAGGAAGCCAACGGCTTGATTCCTCAAGCGCCGCTTCCAGTGCCCCAAAAATAAGTCATTAACAGTTATGGAACCCCAGCGACAAACGGTTAGATCCGCGTCTGGCAGCGCAGTTGCTCATGGAGATTGGCCACGAGCATTCGAAATCATTTCCTTTTGTGGTCCAGGATTCGCGCCACGCCAAACGGAATAAGCAGCAGGACGAGATAGGCGCCCAGTATGATCAGCAATTCGTGCCTTGAACTGAACAAGGCATAAAAGCTGGCACCAAGCCACAGGAGCAGGATCAGCCAGCAACGGCGGTTTGTCCTCAGTTGCTCTCGGTGCCGCCAGGCATTGAATTGTTCATGGCAGTTGGACACTGCTCCTTAGCTGCTGGAGTTGTTCCTCGGCGGAGAGACGAAGCTTGGAGTTGGGCGGCGAGAATCTGTGGCCGAACCGCACGGCCGCGCGTCCCAGGGCCTGCATCGGGAAGTAGTGCCGGTACAGGTTGTAATTGATCATGATGCCGCGGGCCAGTTCGCGGCCTTGGGCCAGCAGGGCGGTGTCTTTCTTTAAGTCTATCCGCTCGCCAATGCCGTAGCCGGGGAACCCACATCCGGTGTAGTGAGGCTCATCCCACGTTCCATGCTGCTGCTGGCGCAACAGCCATCCCACGCCACGAAGGATCGCTGCGTCACAGTCGTGACTGCCAGTGGCCAGAAGTCCCATCAGCGCCCAGGCGGTTTGGGAGGGGGTGTTGGGCCCGGCGCCGCGGAAGGCCTCATCCATGTAGGAAGCGCAGGACTCGCCCCAGCCACCATCGGGGTTCTGCTTCGAGACCAGCCAGTCGGCGGCTTTGCGTATCCTCGGGTCGTTCATGTCGAAGCCAACGGCCCGCAGGCCGGGCAGGACCACGCCCGTTCCGTAGATGTAATTGACTCCCCAGCGCCCAAACCAACTGCCGTCAGACTCCTGCTCGCTCAGTAGGTAACGCACCGCTTTGGCCACGGCCGGATCGCTCAGGCCGTATCCCAGCAAGCCGAGCGCTTCGAGCTTATGGCCCGTAAGGTCTGCACTGGGCGGGTCTAGCACCTCGCCGAAATCGCAGAAGGGAATGCGGGTAATAATCCATCGGTTATTGTCCTTGTCGAATGCTCCCCATCCGCCGTTGGAGGATTGCATCGCGCGCACCCAGACCTCGGCGCGCCGGAGAGCCTCCTCAATGCGCCGGCGGAGTGCGGAGGGCACAACCTCACGGATCTTGGCCAGGACAACCATTGCCACGGCCGTGTCATCCACGTCGGGATAAAGGGTGTTGGCTCGTTCGAAGGCCCAACCGCCACACTCGACCCCTTTGACCGTCATCGCCCAGTCCCCTTTGACCCGGATTTGCTTGTCGAGAATCCACTCCAGGGCCGGCAGCATTTGCGGGAAGCTCTCCGGCGTGGCCTCGCAATCCAGCAACCCCTGCAGGGTATGGAGCGTATCCCAGACGGGCGACTCACTGGCCTGCGTGTAGATGGCGCCGTCTCGCTGATAAGACCAGTGGTGGTTCCAGGCATCGAGGCCGTTGCGGACCACGGCGTGGTTGAGGGGATAGCCCTCCGTATGCAGTGCCATGAGGCTGTAGATCCAGGGAGGCTGAATGCCGCCCCAGGCTCCATCCCAATCCTGGTGGCGAATGATCCATTCCAAGCAGAGCTTGATGCAGGCTTCGCGGCCCGGCTTCCAGGGCAGAGAACCGTACGCATGCAGAATGCGCTCGTTGATCCAGAAGAACGTGGGCCAGAACCCGGCTTTGTTTCTGCTGATGAAGTAATCGAAGCGGTCGCGTCCACCGGGGAAGAGTTCGTCCAGGCGCCGTTCGGGCGGTAGCGGGCGCACTGGGCGGCGCGCCGAGACGATGGCCAGGGGCACAATGCTGCACCTTGCCCACTGGGCAAACCAGTAGATGTTAAAGGGCATCCACGTCGGCAGGACGATCAGCTCGGGCGGGATGACCGGGGTGAAGGCCCACGGCCATTCGCCAACCAGCGCCAGCCAAATGCGTGTGAAGTTGCGGGTCTTCTTGAGACCACCGTTCGCGAGAATCCAGGCCCGGGCCCTTTTGAGTGGCTCGTCCTCGGGCTTAAAGCCGCTGCAGCGCAAGGCCGCGTAGCATTCCACCGTCGTGTTGATGTCGCCCATCGGGGCCTCGTGATAGACTTCCCACGAGCCATCGGGCCGCTGTTCCCGTAGAATAGCGCGGATTACTCCGGGCAACTTAGGGTCATCCCTCACGCCCAGGAAATGCATGGCGAGTATCCACTCGGCCTCCATGCAGCAGTTGCATTCGAGCATGCCGACCCAAAAGCCCTCGGGGTCCTGTTCGCGCGCCAGCCAGTCCATGGCCTGGGCAACGGCGTCCCGGAGGCGCGGCCCAGTCCGGCTGGCAGCCGTCACAGGAGGTTGGACACTGATTTGATCCATTCCAAATTGCGGATCGCTGTAATCTTAAGGCCCGTCCGTAGTGCCGTCCAGCCTTTACTACTGATTGACTAAGGTCCTCTGATTGCGACCGGGAGAAGGGGTCTGCAGCCTGGGGG
>DATKNZ010000023.1:0-5286 GCA_035541055.1 Candidatus Acidiferrum sp.
AGTCGTCACGCAATGCGGCGTCCAACAGGGCGTCGTCTCGTTCAGGTTCAGCATTCATTCTCATGGCGCAGATCATTGAGCAGTTGTTGCTTTAGCTTGTGGCGGAGCCGGCCCAGCCGCGACTCGATGGCTTTGTAAGTCAGCCCGGCCTCGTCGGCCAGCCCCTGGAGCGGCCGATTGTCCACGTAGGCAGCCTGGATCAATTCACGCTCCTCGGGCGGCCAGGCGGCGAGAGTGTCCCGGAGGATCTCGGCCAGCCGATGCTCGGGGTTGGGGTGCCCGTTCGGCTCGGCCGGCAGCGCATCCAGCGGCACAAACCGGTTCAGGCGCTGCCGGGCGCGGCAGTAGTCAATAAAAGCGTTTCTCGCCGACGCGCAGAGCCAGGCCCAGAGCCGGCGTTCCTCGTCAAATGCGTCACACCGTTTCGCCAGCTTGATGAAGACCGCGTGGCAGACTTCGCGCGCGTCGCCCTGTTCGCCATGCGCAAGCACCAGCAGGTATTTGTACAGCCGGAAGCTGTAGAGGTCGTAGAAGCGCGAGAAGGCCTCCGCCTCGCCGCGCCGCACGGCGGTCGTCAGCGCCCGGATGTCGGGCGCGATATCCACCGTGCTGGGTTGGGCCTTGAGGGTTGGCATCGGGCGGAGGTCGGCAGCACCCTCCGGCAGATCGAAAGCCGCAGGTTCGACCCCCGTTGTGGTGCTGCTTTCATCGCGCGGCCACATGCCCGGCTAGAATGCTACTTGGCCGGCAGGTCGGGCAAGGCCATTGGGAAGATGGGGTTCCTGGCCCGCTCTTTCGCCAGGCAGGCATTCACGATGGATTCGACCATCTCGACGTACGGCTCGGGACCGGTGGCCACGAGGAGGCTGGTCTCGTTGTGCAGCGCCACGGTGCCCTGCAGGCTCTGAAGGTCCGCCGGCCCGCGCTGATGAGAGGCATAATCTTTCGCCTCCAGTGTCGCCCGCTGAATGTCCTCTTGCAGGCGAGCACGCTCGGCGTCGCTGACGCCGAAAATGCTGAAGGCCTTCACCTTGATCCTGGCCTGCTTGTCCACTGCCGCCATGTCAGGGACGAACATCACGACCGAGGGTCTGCGCAGGTCGCCCTTGACCACCAGGCGTCCCAGCTCGTTTCGGTTCTCCCACAACTGGTTGTAGAGGCTGACCACGGCCGCGAGCGGATCGTTCCCGCCGGGGCCGCCGCGTCCCAGGGCGGCGAGCGACTCCTGATTGATGCGCAACCTCGGGATGCGCACCTCCGCCATTTCCGGGGGGATATCGGCCACGCTGGCCCAGTCCACGTGAAACTGGTGCTGGACGGCGTCGAGGAACTGGGCGGGTGTCCCGCCGGGAAAGGCGAACGCGGTCACGTCCTCCGCCTGGGCGGACTCAGCGCCTCGGAGCGAGAAGACCACGCCATAATCCTCGATGGTGTACTTGATCGGGTGGTCCGCCACCTTCACCACCGCGTCCAGCGCGTCCACCAAACGCACGTCGTTGAGCGGGGGGTTGATCTTGATGCTGATTCCGCTGATATCAACCGCCTCCTGCGGGGGAGTTGGAAGTGGCCTGCCGTCCGGCCCGATCATAGGCGCCGGAGATGGGGCCGCCTCCGCGGGCGGATTGGGATTGATGATGAAGTTGATGCCCTTCTTCTCCGGGTCGCGCTTCCGGGCCTCGTCTCTGAGTGTGTTTACCACCTCACCCAGCGGCAGGCCGTCGTAGCGAATCGTGTCGAAGCGGATGCGCTCCAGTTTGTCGCTGATAGCCTGGCGCGCCCCGGCGGGGGTCGGCGGCGCCTTGGCCTCGTCCGCGGCTTGCGCCGGCAGCCCCGGCAGCAAGGTGAGAACGGTAATCATCAGGAAGGTGAGTCTGGTATTCATATTGGCCTGCTGGGTTCGTTGCAATTGTCTCTGGTTCCGTTGCCGACGCACCGGCCCAAACGGCCTTGCGCCGGCTGTTCACTATGGAAGACGCTTCCCAACCTCGAAATCCCTCACACTTTCTGTCGGCCTGGGCGCATCTCATCACTGCCGCCGAGTAGTAGCGTAAGCCTCCGGTTTGCGCCCGTCCCGGCAAGCTTCCAGCTTGCCCGGTGCACGCCTGCGCCGCGCCAACCTGGAAGGTTGGCGGGACTGGAGCAAGCCGGAGGCTTACTCTACTACAGAATGGCGGCAGTGATGAGATGCACCCCTGTCGGACC
This sequence comes from Candidatus Acidiferrum sp., assembly GCA_035541055.1. Lineage (GTDB taxonomy): Bacteria > Verrucomicrobiota > Verrucomicrobiia > Limisphaerales > UBA8199 > JAPLUA01. The sequence goes on from DATKNZ010000023.1 coordinate 2,203, forward strand.
GCGGCGACGATGCCGAGTTGCGCACCCGCCGATGGGTGTGGTATGAGCGATGAAGCGCATCGCATGATCCGGCGCGATTACATCCTGAGGATGATTGAAGAGTTCATCCAGGTGCTCTCCCGCATCAACTCTCTGAAACGGGGCCTGCGTTGGCAGGAAGCCGATGAGGAACTGGACACGGGACTCCAGCGCCTGGTCAGCGCCGGCGCGGAGGCCGTCTCGCGCATGGGGGAAACCGAGCTGCTGGCCCGGCTCATCCAGGGCGAGCCGACCCAGGTCGTGCACCACAAGGCGCTCCTCCTGACCACCTTGCTCAAGGAAGCCGGCGACGTGGCCGTGGCGCAGGACCGGGTCGCCGAAGGCCGGGCGTGCTATGTGAAAGGGTTAAACCTGCTGCTGGACACTTTGGCCCGGGGCGAGGCCGCCGAATTCCCGGAGTTCGTGCCGAAAGTAGAGGTCTTCGCGCAGGCGCTCCAGGACGCGCCTCTGCCGCTGGACACCCAGGCGCGGTTGATGCAGCACTACGAGCGGCTCGGCGAGTTTGGCAAAGCCGAGGACGCGCTCTTTGCCATGCTCGAGGCGGAACCGCGCGAGCCGCAGCTCCTGGAGTTTGGAATGGGTTTTTACCGCCGGCTCAGCAGCCAAAGCGACGCCGCCTTGAGCGTCGGCAATCTCCCGCGGCCCGAACTGCAGGCCGGCCTGGCCGAGCTCGAACGCCGAAGGGCCGCGCTGCCCAAGTGATTGGCCTGAATGCCGGCTCGGGGAAGTTTCAGTCCACCACGAGGGCGCGTCTTGCCACTGTCCCTGTTAGGTAGGGACGCATCGCCGAGGCGTCCGTTTCGGGCGCACCCGGATGCCGCGGCGAGGCATCCCTACCAAACTAAGGACAGTGGCAAGATGCACCCCCGCCGTGAATGGCTCGTTGTTGAGCCTGGCAATCTCAAGGCTGTAATAGGTAGCCCTGTTGTACCAGGGCATTTGACAAGCCGTTGATGAGGTCGAGCAAGGTCATTCCCCCGTTATTAGCGGACTGGGTCATGTTCGGAGAGAACATGAAGGTAGAAGTCGCCTCGCTCAAAGTCATCTTGCCGGTTTGGGAGTTGGTATCGGCGTGAACCCCAGTGAAGGCAAAGGTGGACGGAAATTCAAAAGTGGTTCCTCGGGCGATGGTCAGCCTGGTGTTCCGTCCCTTGTGCAGATAAGACCAAAGTTGCGGCCGTCCGCTGCTGTCGAGCCCTTGACCGGCGCGCCCCAGGAGCGAATACGCATGGCCTGCGCGGCCGGTAACGACAATCAACTGGTAGTTGGAAAACGGGCTTATCCAATATTGTTTCTTTCCGCCGATGGTGGCCCAGCCGACGAAGGCACCGTTGGTTTGATCCGGGAAATAGAACAACTGGCCGGAGTAAGTGTAGGAATTCTCGCTGCCGCCACCCGTGGTCTTCTCCGTTCCGGAATAGGTGTAGATCAAAACGCTGCGTTCGACCACCGTGACGAGCGCATTGGAACTGGTGACCGAACCGTTGGGCGAACTGACGACCACGGTGTAGCTGCCGGCCTGCGATACATGGATGTTGGTTATGGCAAGCGTGGCGTTGGTGGAGGCGGGCAGAACGGCGCCGTTGAACATCCATTGGTAGGCGAGCGGGCCGGTTCCAGCGGCCACCACGGACAAGTCCGCTTCCGCACCTTCCATGACCGACTGGCTGGCAGGCTGCGTCACGATGACCGGCGTGGGACATTTGCCGGCGCTGCCGGCGCTGTAGATGGCGGCGAGTTCGTTGGAGCCAAGCGCGCGATTATAGATGGAGACCTCGTCAATGATGCCCCCAAACATGTTCAGATACGGCGCCCACGTGCCCGTGGTGCCGATGTAAACCGGATCGGTGCCGTAATCCAGAGCAAAGCCGGGTGTCGCCGACGCTTCCGCCACGCCGTTGACGTAAAGAATGGACTGGTTGCCGTCATAAGTCGCGGCGACGTGGTACCAGACACCACGCTGCGCGATGGTTTGAGAATTGATCGCGACTTGATCGCCCTGCCGTGAGACGCAGAACTGGAAGCGATCGGAGGAGGTTCCGTCCCCGTTGTCAATCGGGATTTTGAGCAGGCTATAACCTTCAAACCAGGCAGACCACGTGTTCTTCTTGAACACGATTTGCTCACCGTTGTTCGCCGGCAGATCGGGGTCAAGCCACACCCAGGCCTCGATGGTGACGTTGGCGGGCTTGAGCGGATCGGCGTCGGGAATCTGCACGTAGCCGTTCGCGCCATCGAAACGGAAGGCCTGTCCGACCATACCGGGGGCATAGCTCACGCCGGTGGGCGACAACGTGCCGTTGTTGGTGCTGATGCTGTCGTTAGCGTTCCCTTCGCCTTTCCACCATCCCACCATGCCCGGGGGCGGGGGATCGCAAGCAGCCGCTTGCGCTGCTGGATGGGACGAAAAGGAGACAGCCAATACCATAGATGCGGCCAGTCCGGCTCGAAGTTCAGATGCCAGGTTCATGCAGGGGTCCGGTTCAAACGAGTTGGTTCTTTGTTGAATTGCCGATAATGGCGAACATTACCATGTATTCCGCTTTACGTCACCGATTATTGTTGCCTTCGCGGCGGATCGGGCCTATAAACAGGTTCCAGGTAGATCGCCTCCACGAGCCGCTGGCTCGCTTCAGTTCCTGCAGGACAAGCATAGGCGGATGCGGCGCCGCGTCGCCCGCCCTCAGGATTTTCCGGGGTTGCAAACCCAAGCGGTAAAGGGCTAATAAGAGGTGGTCATGTCCACGGTTGCCGAACAGCTCCGCCAGGCGCGCGAGGCCCAAAACCTCAACGTGCAGCAGGTGGCGCAGGTCACGAAAATCCGCACCGATCACCTGGTCGCGCTGGAGGAGGGCAATTACAATGTCTTCTCCGCACCCGTGTATATCCGGGGCTTCGTGCGCTCCTACGCGGCGTTGCTGAAGCTCGACGTGCCGCAGGTCATGGCTTGCCTGGACGCCGAGCTGGGCGCGACGCAGAAGTTCGCCGAACCGCCGCCGCTGGCCGAGCCTTCACATGGCGCGCTCGATTACATCATGCTGCAAT
>DATKNZ010000024.1:0-28166 GCA_035541055.1 Candidatus Acidiferrum sp.
GGCGTCGCCGATATCAATGGTGACCGCCATTCCCGTGTTGGGCAGGCGCAGCACGGTGGCCTGGGCCTCGCGCGTGGCGGGGAGGTTGCCGGGCGAGTTGGGATCGGTTGCGGGCGCCTTGTAGGCGGCGAGTTGGCAGACGTAGAAGGGGAAATCGCCCTCGCCCCACAATTGTCGCCAGTCCTGGATGAGCGTGGTTTGGAGCAAAGGATACAGGGCCACACCGCCGGTGGTGATAGATTCGCCTTGGTACCACAGCACGCCGCGGATGGCGTAGGGGATGACCGGCGCGACCACCCCGTTGAACATCACGGTCGGGCTGTGCTGGTCCTGCGCCGGGTCGAATACCCTGGGCCGCTTTGGCGCCTTTTTACCCGCCGCTTTGGCCTTGGCCACCGCCGTTTCCCACTTGGCAAGCGCCGCGGCGCGGGCTGACTGGTTGGTAGCGGTTTGACTCGCCTTTACGTCGGCGTCGAACTGCTCGAGCATTGGCCGGAGCCGGGGCGAGCTCGCCAAGGCCTCACGCCGAATCCAAGCCTGGGCGGTGCTGGCCCCGTAAGTGAGCGTAAGGATGCCGACGGGCACCTTGAGTTCCTGCAGCAGGCCGCGGGCAAAGAAGTAGCCGACAGCGGAGAACTCGCGCACGGACTCGGGCGTGCAAACCTGCCAGGCGCAGCCGGGGATATTGCTGCGAGGCTCGTAGCTCCGGGCCGAATCGCTGGTAAACATACGAATCGCCGGGTGGTTGGCCGCCGCGACCTCTTCGGCCTCGTTGGTCACGCCGCAGAAGTAGAACCTCTCCGTTCTGGACATGGTGAACTCCGTGTTGGACTGACCGCTGCACAACCACACCTCCCCGACGAGGACATCGGCAAACTGCACAGAGGACTTGCTGCCGGAACCCGTCACGGTCATGGGCCTGCCCTCGGATGATGCTGGCATCGGCTCGAGCGTCACGCGCCACTTACCGTCCGGGCCGGCCTGCGCGGACCGGCGTTGCCCGGCAAATTCGACGGTCACCGTTTCGCCCGGCCCGGCGGTGCCCCAGATCGGCACCTTCATCTCGCGTTGCAGGACCATGTGGTCGGAGAAATGTGATGGCAGCGCCACCTCGGCGTGAAGCGCGGCGGCGCCCAGGAGGAGCAGGGCTGAGCCCGTCAACATTCGTCGAGCCCGCTTTCCGGTAGGGACGCGTTCCACCGCGTCCCTGCTATTCCTGCCTTCAAGTGGGGCGCGGTGGAACGCGTCCCTACCAGAACGCGGGCTCGCCGAATGTTTACCGGAGCCCAGGCTCACTCGAACAGGCAAGTCCTTGGCCCCCCGCGCACTCATGGTGTCAGCAACCGGAAGAACTGGCGAGGCAGGCTCGAATTGATGCTATTGGTGAAGCTGACCTTCCCGCCGGGATCAAATGAGCTTGTCGCCACGCGTGTCCAGGCGTAGAGCGGCAGGGCGATATTAGTGGAGGCCAATAAATAGCAATTCCACTTGGGCGGGCCGCCGGTTGCGCTCAGGATGATTTGATCGCCGGCAACACGGGGAACGCCAATGTCCGGCTGCGTGGGCACTTGCGGCGTGGCGCTCGCCTCGGGCGAGTTGCCGCTGGTGGCGGCGCTGCCGACAGCCTCCACGACGTAATAGTACGTCGTCCCATTGGCCACGCTAGTGTCCGTATAGTTGGTGCTCGTCACGCCTGTGGCGATGATGTTCGTCTCCGCGCCGCTGGCAGGCCCGCGCAGGATCACATACCCCGTCGCCCCGATGGAAGGGGCCCAGGTCAACGACACCTGACCATTGCCGGGACTGGCCGCGAGACTGGCGGGCGCCGCCGGGCGGGTGGTGGTGAAGGAGTCGGGCGAGGTCCCGCCCGCGTTGACAGCGCAGACCTTGTAGTAATAGGTGCCGTTCGAGTTCAGACCGTGGTCAGTGTAGGTAAGCTCAGTGATGCTGCCAACCAGCAGGTAAGGTCCGGCGATGCCGGGGGCGCGCTGGATGACGTAGCCGATGGCCCCAGGCACAGCCGACCAAGCGAGGGTGATATTGGTCCCCTGCAACGGGACCGTGGTGAGCGAGCCGGGCGCGGCGGACGGCGCGGGCGGCACCGGCTGGACCGCGGCCGAAGCGGAGTTGCTGCTGGCGCCGCCCGGGCCGGTCGCACTGACGAGATACCTGTAGATGCTACCGTTGTAAGGCGTGGTGTCGATGTAGGTTGTGCCGGTAGTGCTGTTGTTGAGCGTAATCGTGCTGAGTGTGACATAGGCGCCGGCACCGTTATTCACCAGGCTCGAGCGTTGGATGGTGTAGAAGCTGGCGCCGGACGACGCACTCCAGTTGAGAGTCACCAAGCCGTTGCCTGAGCCGGCTGTAACATCGGTCGGAGCGGCAGGGGCAGTTGTGGGCAGCCCGGCCGAAGGCATTACCCCGCTGCTCTGCGAAGAGTTGGTACTCGAGGCGACCGTATTGATGGATTGCACCACGTAGTAACAGGTCGTGCCGTTCAGCGCGGTAGAGTCGAGATAAGTGGCATTGGCTGGTCCGCTGCCACATACCGGTCCAACGACGCCGTTGGTAATGGAAACGTAGCTTCCACCGGAGACGGTTGAGCGGAGAATGTTATAGGCGGTCGCGCCGGGGGTTGTCGGCCAACTAACTAATACGCAGTGATTCCCGGCATAGGCCGCGACGGTGGCGGGGGGCGGCGGGACATAGCCACTCACTTCAAGCCGCACGTAATCGTACATGGCATGGTTTTCCCACCCGTCGCCCAGCCTCGATTGGTCACCTTTGCGCATGTTGATGGTAATCGTGTTCTGCCCCTGGCGCAGGAAACTGCTGGAGAAAGAAATCCGGTTATCCGAGAAGCACCCATGTATGCCTTGGCGAACCGTGGTATCGCTCCCGCTCCCCGAGGAACTGTAGGCGGGGAAATAGCCGGTGCTCCCGGCGATGTTGTTGCCGTTGACCTGGATGATGAGCGGCCCCTGGAAATCCGAAGACAGCGCGATATAAAAGGACGCCGAGGCTCCGGGTGCTTGCGGAAGGTTGAAGGTGATGGTCGAGGTGGACCCGCTGAAGGCGCCGGCGCTATTAGGGACGGCAGGCTGGACGTAATCCCAATCGGTAGTCCACCGGCTTTGGCCCACGACGTAGTTTGGCCCGCTGGGGAACTCGAAGGGATACGCCAGGTGTTTGGACCAGATCGGGCTGGGAGCGCTGGGACTCGGCCCGATGTCACCCACCCAGTAATCGTCGCCATGGCGGAACTTTGCGCCGGTCCGATCAGGATAGCCGATCTCGAAAACGGTGGGGCCCACGCGGGCCGGCGCCCAGGTGACAGTGCCCAGGTTGTTGGTGGCTCCCCCCGTCACCGTCACGCTGAACGGCGCCACCGGAATGTCCGTCGTATTCGGGGCGCCGCCGCCGGCGAGGGCTTGGGACTGGAAGGTGCCGGCCGCACCCGGGCCAAAGGCGTAAAGCGTGTAATTGGTCCCGGCGACCACCGCCGGTATGACGAAGCTTCCGTTGGTGCCGGCCTTGACCCAGAACTGGCAGGGTTTCATCCATTCCTGGAAATCGTAAACCCCATCGGTGGTGGACGGCTGCTGTACCACACCCACCCACAGGCCGGCGGCGGAAGCATTGGAATTATAGGCATCCTTGATGACCATTGTGCCAACTACGGTGCCGCGGGCGGAGGCCTGGGCGTAGTTGGCGTTGGTGAACCAGGTGTAAGGCCAGGCGGTGGCTTCAGCAACCGCTTGGGCCAGGGCGTCGGCATAGAGCGCGCTCGAGGCCTGGGTCGGATCAGTAATGGTGTTGCTAATGTTGTTGCAGTAGATGAGGTACGGCCCATAGACCTTAGTCCACACCTCGCCCGCGGCCCAGGAACCATCGGTGCCGCCGCCGTAATGGCTGCCGTTGAGCATATTCAAAATAGTCGTTCCAATGTGAGACATGAGCTCGCGTTTCATCGGGCCGCCGTTGTAATACTCCCCGCTCGCCGAGATGTTCCACAGGCCGACATTGCTGCCGCCGCTGCCGACGCTGCTCCAGCCCCAGGCCCGCTGCGCGCCCAGGTCGGCGCTGTAGCAGTACTTGTCCTCATATTGCCCCCGGTAAAGGCCGTTGGTCCAAAGCGAGACCTCCGCCGGCGCGTCGAATACCCCGATGGCTGAGCCGCCCGAGACCTCCATCAGCCGGTTCCGCGCGGCATCCACACTCATCCAGTTGAAAATGGCGCCGGAGTAAATGTTATCGCGCGTCTCACCCATGCTCATCGCCGCATCCACACTGCGGTGGCTCCAGATGGCCGTCACATAGAAGCCGGTTGAACCGCGGCGCATCGAGAAGTGGACCTCCATCGCACCGTTGGTGGCAGAGGAACTGAGCAAGCTGATCTCAGCGTAGTCGCCGCCCGTATTGGCCGGATTGGCCACCAGGGAATAGGTGAAGCTGCCGGTGCCGAACCCGCCCAATTCCCAGTACAACTGCCCGCCGTTGTGGCCGCCCGCCAGCAACTGGTTGGTGACCGTGCCGCCGCCGTTGTTATACGTATAGTTGATCTGGTTAATGGTCGCTCCGGACTTCGTGCACAGGATCGAAACGATGCCATTACCAAGCGTCACAGTGGCGCCGTTGTCCACCAGGGTGACGTTCGGCCCGCTGCCCGTGCCACCGCCAGGCACGTTGGCCCAGGCCGGCTGGGTCCAACTCAGCAGGGCGAGGGCTGCGAGAGCTGAGATCCGATGGCCGAAGCGTGTGGCGTGTGGCGTGTGGCGTATGGCGTGAGTCCGCGCCGCACGCAACACGCAGCACGCAACACGGAACACGCACCACGAAGGGGCTTCGGCTTTCTTTCGGCCTTCGGGTTTCGGCCTTCGGATTTGGCTGGCGGGCTCCACTGGAAAGGTCGAGGCAGCCCTCCCTCAGCCCGCTTTGTCCGCGGGTCTGCCAAGCTTCTCGCCCATGAGGCTGTCTGCCGGGGCCGAAACAGGCTTGCCGTTGAGTTTCACGTTGTCAAAGCGCAGGCCCCGGGCGTAGCGGATGGTGAAGCCGCTGTCGGCCTGGATGTCCACATTCTCCAGCCGAAGGCCCTGCAGGGGGCTTTCCGGCAGCCCGACCAGCCGGCCCGCGGAGGCACAGCCCGTGGCCTTGAGGTTCCGGACCCGGATGTTGCGGAAGGCCGGGGTCCCTTTCTCCGGCGGCACCGGCGTGCGGAATTGCTCCGGCAGCCACGTCGTGCCGAAGGAGTCCATGTTGAAATTGAACACCGCGCGCACCCCCTCGGCCTGGATGTTCTCGTAGAGCACGTCTTCAACCACACCGCCGCGCCCCATCCGGGTCTTGAACCGGACGACCTCGCTGCAGCCATTGTTGGCGCGGCAAGCAGAGACCCTGACGTTGCGAATGCCGCCCGAGGTTTCACTGCCGAACACCACCAGGCCCGCCGCCGGCCCCACCCGGCAATTACTAATAACCACGTTCTCCGTCGGGCGGTTGACCCGCAAGCCGTCCGCGTCCCGGCCGGACTTCAGGCAGATGCCGTCGTCGTCGCACTCGATGTCGCAGCCCGTGATGAGCACGTTGCGCGTGGAATCAATGTCAATGCCATCCGAACTGGCGGCCCGCACCGGATCGCTGTGGGCCCGGACTTTCAAGCCACGCACCTCCACCCCGTCGCAGTAAGTAAGCTGCAGGTTCCAGAAGGCCGGGTCCTTGAGGAGCAAATCGCGCACGACCACCTTTTGGGAGCGGATGACGTGGATGAGCCGGGGGCGGCCCACTTTGAAATGGGGGTCCACGTCACCTTCCTCCCGCTTGCGGGTCTCCCAATACTCGCGCCACCAGCGTTCGCCCGAGCCGTCAATTGTGCCGGGCCCGCTCAGCACCAGGTTCGTCACGCCGTCCGCGTTGATCAGCGCAGCGGGCCACTTCATTTCCAGGCCGGCGATGCGCGTGTCAATCCAGGGATAGTCGTTGGTGCTTTGGGAGCCCTTAAGGACCGCGTCCTTTTCCACCTGCAAGTTGACGCCCTGCTTGAGGAAGATGGAGCCGGTGACAAACGTGCCTTTTGGAACGACGATAACGCCGCCCCCCGCAGCGGCGCACCGGTCAATGGCGGCCTGAATGGCTTTGGTGTTCACCGTCTTGCCGTCCCCAATCGCCCCGCAATCCGAAATCCGAACCCGCGGGGAGGCAACTCCCGGGGCAGGTTCTCCGGAAGCCGACATGGGCGCCAGCCAGGGCGAGAGGCATAAGGCGACGAAGAGGGCAGACCAGGGAAATCCGAAAGCCGCAGGAAGGCCGAGGCGCGAGACGTGCCGCGTGTTGCGTGTTGCGTGTTCTGTGCCCACGCAACACGCAACCCGCAACACGCTTCGGACTTCGGACTTCGGCTTCATCACGGCTGCTCCTTCAAATGGGGGCCTTTGGCAACCTCTACCGCGTACACCTGCGCGCTGCCGTCGAAGTTGCCGCGGAACACGAGCCACTTGCCGTCCGGGGTGAAGTTCACATTCGGCTCGAGCGCGTAATCGTGCTTGCCCATATTGACCAGCCGTTCGGCGTGGAGCTTGCCGTCCGGCTGCGGCGTAAAAAGCCAGATCCATTTCCCATCGGAGGCGTGCGCCACCATGTTGGGCGCGCCGCCGTCTCCCGCAAAGAGCCTGGCGTCGCGCGAGATGTTGTAGTGGACGGACCACTGGTCGCGCTCGACCGGGTAGCGGACCTCTTTCCCGGTGACCACGTCCACGCCCGCGAGGAAGAACTTCTCCCCGCGCGGCACCTGCAAATCGAACCAGATGGTCTGGCCGTCCGGGCTCCAGAACTCGTGCCCGGCGATCTCCGCAGGGATGGTGCGGCGGTGCATGAGCCTCAGCCCGCTGCCATCGGTGCGGATGAGCCAGATGCGGTCCAGCTTGTGCCAGGGCCCTTCATGGCAGAACATCAGCAGCGAAGCGTCCACAGGAGAGAACTGGACGTGATTAAGCCAACCTTCGTAGCGGTAAAACGCATTGGTTCTGCCATTGGCGACCTCGACGGTGTAAAGCCACTGGGGCCGTCTCGCTTCGAACACGCTGTCGAACCATTGTGACCTGGGGCCGCTGCGGTCTATGCGCGGTCCGCCCGGCTCGGTGAAGGTGCCCGCCAGCAGAGTGTCGCCGGCATTCACAGTGGGTGCGCTGCCGCGCGGTGGGAGCGGCCCGATGGGCCGGGTTGTACCCGTGTCCAGGTCCGTTGCGTACAGCGTTCTCCAGCGCTGGTAATACACGTGGCGGCTGGTCCGGCTGACTACCGCACCAAATACCCCCGGGTCGGTCAACGGCTTGATGTTCCGCGTCGCCCAGTCCATCACCATGAGCCGATTGCTGGCGTCGGCTGTGCTGTTCATGAACACCATCTTGTCGCCCTGGGCCGTGAAGGCGTTCTGATGGAAATAGAGGCTCTCGCTGCTGCCGGGTATCCGCGATAAGCGCACCACGCGATGGCCGGTGTCGGCGTCAACCCATTCGTCCGGAGCGCGCCCGTCCTCGGGCGCGGCAATGCCAGCCTCGCTGGGCGGGCGTGCTCCCGTGGGAGGGCGAGCGTCCTCGCGAGCCCTAACTTTCCCCTCTTCTGAAAGATATTTGGGCTCGCGCGGGCGCCCTCCCTCCCTGGGGCTCACCGGCGTCAGAGTCACGGGCCCTAACAGCCCCGAATCGGCCAGCGGCCAGTTCGACGCGTCGAAGGGCTTGTAATCCAGACCGACGATGTTGATGTCATGAAAGTTCTTCCACTTCACGCCCCGCCTGTCCAGGTCCCGAATCCTGTTGGCCGAGAGGTTCGTGACCTCGACTTCGAGCACGTTGCCTTTGGGCTTGAGCGGGCCGGTGACCGCCCGGAACGGCGGCGTGATGAGGGTGCCGAGGTCCTGGCCGTTCAGCCGGGCCCGGGCGCTTTGGCAGACACTGCCCAGGTCCAGCCGCCAATGCTCGGCCCATTCCTGTGGCGCGTCGAAGCTGAGCGAGTAACGGGCCGTGCCGGCGAAGCGTTGAGCATTGGTATCGCCCAGGTCGGTCCATGAGGCCAGACGCCCGGTTTGCAGAGGGGCCGGCAGCTCCGGGCCGCCTTGAAGGAACTGCACTTGCCAACTCCCCGTCAGCTCGACCGGCGAGCCGCACGCCTCCCACCAGGTCCAATTTGAGCCGGCGGCCTGGGTTTCAGCCAGGGCCCACAGGATGACCGATTGGCCCGGCTGCAGGGCGAGGAAGACTTCCGTGCGACCCTCCTCCCGCTGACGCACGGCTCCAACGCCCGCCTGACCGCTCAGCGGGTCCATGATGACGACCGACTGCGCTCGCCCGCCCAGCGGCACCCAATCGTTCACCACGAGCTGTTCCGAGCGGTTGGCGACGAAGTAAAACTGCCCGCCGGCCACGGCCCGGCGCACGCACATCAGACCGGTTCTATCGAACATGGGCTCGCGCGGCACGCTGGCAGCCGCCAGGGCCGCTGCGACATCGCCAACCAGCACGCGACCTTTGCCAACGGCGGCCTCCTGGAACGAGCGCATCGGCGGCGCAGACAACGGAATCGCCTTGAGCAGCGCCCTCAGCTCGCCGCGCCGCTCCTCCAATTTCCCCCAGCCGGGCACGTCGGCCGGCAGGCTGGTCTCGAAAACAACCGTGGCGCCGGCTTTGGCCAACTCCACGAGCTTCTGCAATGTGGCGACCGGTATATGGTCGGTCCGTGGAAGGACCAGCACGCGGTAGTCGGCGCCGCCAAGCTGTATTCTTCCGGCCGCAGTCTTCGCATGGGCTAATTGCCGATCGGACACATAGTCAAACGCATAGCCGCGGTTCCAAAGCCGCTCGGCAGTCTTGCCGATGGGCTGGTCCTCAAACCAGTCCCGCGCATGGATGGTGAAGGGCTGCACCATCCCTTTCGGGTTGCGCCAGGCATCGTAAATCGGCCAGTAAAGGAGGATGTCGTTATCCGGATGGCCGGACTGCAACACGGCCTGGCAGCGGGCGGCGTAGGCATTGAGCGCCGGCGCGTCGCGCCAGACCGAGTTGCGCGGGTTCATCTCGTACGAGGCGTAGAAGTGCCAGCCCGGCCAGCCGGCCTCGTCCGGCGAATAGCAGGTCCCGTGATAGAACACGTGGTTGATGCCGGACAGGAACATATCGTCCAGCAGGAACTTCATGTCGCCCAGCGTCTCGGTGAAATGCTCCTTGAGCCAGGTGCCGGTCTCCGCCGCCGCGAGGTTCTTGCCGGTCACATGCGCCGCCGAGGAGGCAAACTTGGAGAGCAGCCGGTTCCGGTCCTTGGAGAACATCTCCGTCTCGGGGATGTCGGCGGCGGCGTAGAGGTCGAGCCAGTTGCCGGGCGAGCCGTGGGCCTGGTTGCGGGTGAGGAAGCCGTGCCGGCGCGACCACTTGGCCCAGAGCGGCAGGCTCTCCTCGGCCATGACGTCAGAGATGGTTTCGCGGTAGTCGGATTTAACGCGGGCGATGTGGTCGGGGTCCGTGATGAGTGGTGCGTGCTGCGCGTTGCGTAATCGGTCACTGAACAGGGCGGGCAGTTCAGTTTGGAGGCGGTAGCCGCGGCGTTTCTCGAACGCGGCGAAGAAGTCAGGCGCCCAGTCGGATTTGTATTCGTAAGAATCCTGGTACAGTGCGCGTGGCTTGGGACCGCGGTAGTTGGCGAAGGCGTCAGCAAACCACTGCAAGTAATGGCGCATGGCCGCCGGGTAGATCAGGTTGAGCATGTGCCCCTGGCCGCCCGGCGCTGCGCGTTTGACCTGCTGGCCGGAAGGCCGCTGCGAGACGGCGTACACCTCCCACGTGCCGCTGGCGGGCGACCACTCCAGCGAACCGTCTGCCCCGAGCTTATCCGTCAGCTCCACGCACTTGCCTTCGGGCGAGAAGGCTAGCAGCGCCTGGATGGCCTTGCCGTCGAACTTCTCCGCCAGCTTGCCGCCGGCCATCAAGTCGAAGGTCCTGACCACCACGGAGGCATTGGCTTCCTGGTCGGTGACGTGCGGCCCGCCGAAGCACCAGCCCGAGCCCATCGTCATGTCCACACCCATGCCGAGCCGCCGGGCCTCCGTCACGGTGTAGGCGAGCATCTCCATCCATTTGGGACTCAGGTAATCGATGTATTGCGCCTCGAAGCCCTTGGCGCCGTAAATGGGGATGATGTGCACGCCGCCGAGGCCGGCATCGTGGTAGCGCTCCAGCTCGCGTGTAAGATTCGTCTTATCCACCGCGCTGCCCATCCACCACCAGTAGGTCCACGGCCGAGTTTGGCGCGTGATGTCCGGCCAAGCCAAAGGGACGGCGGGAGATGATGCAGTTGGGTCCGGGGCCCCGGCGAGCCCCGAAGCCGGACAACTCAACCCCAGCACGCACAACAGCAGTACGCAATGACCACGGACGCGTTCCGTTAGTGAATGACCAAACACGTATCGGCGCTCGGTAGGCGTGATTAAATAACAGCGCGCCGCGTGAGGGCACGCGGCCTACATCCAAGCGGCGCGGCCCCTGCAGGCCGCGTGCCCTCATGCGGCCTGGGGTGTGAAATATGCAGGTCAGCGCGCTTCATTTACTCAAACACTAATCGCGCCAGGTCACAGATGCCTTTAATGTCGTATTGCCCGTTGCTGAACCCGCCCAAAGCATAGACGGCCCGGGTTTGGGGGCCGACCTTCTTGAACTCGACGCTGCAGTCGGTGAAGATCACATTCCAACCCTTGCTGCGGCTGTGGGCGAAATTGATCCCATTGATGTCCACATTGCCGCCCGGCAACCAGGCGGTGCTGTCAATGAAGTCCATGCCGAAGAACTTGCGGCCAGTGACCTGGCCGGCCTTCTGAAACAGCCGCAGGTGATCCGTGTCGCTGCTGCCGCTCGGATTCACCACCCACGCATTATAGATATAACTGGTGCGAACGCTGCCGGGATTATCCGCGTCATTCGCGGTCGTGGTCGAGGTCAGCAGAGGCTCGTAGATCCTCGAGCCGATCATGGAGTTCTTGGCATTGAGGCTCGGACAATAGGCGATCTTCGAATCGCCTGACAGCTTCTCCGGATACAACATGCCCAGGCCCCCAAACCCGGGGTCGCCGAACGGCTGAACCCAGCTCTGGGGGACTTTGTATCCCTGCGCGCTCCCGTACCACATCCAGCGCGTGTAGTATCCGCCGTTGATCACATTCCAGTCGTGGGAGCCCGCCTTGGTGGCCGGGTATTTGGAATCATAACTGTCCGCGTAGAGCATGCAACCGACGCCCCACTGGCGCATGTTGCTGACGCAGGCCGACCGCTGCGCCTTTTCCTTGGCATTGGCCAGCGCTGGCAAGAGCAGCGCTGCCAGGATGGCGATGATAGCAATGACGACCAGCAATTCAATCAGCGTAAACCCGCCGACGCGCGGTGGCCGGGCGTTGCCTTCCCCTCCGAGGTTCGATCTCCGGGCGGTGTTGTCCATATCCACTGTGCTGCGGCTCGAGGCCCCTACGGATAGACCATCCGATAGAATTCCGTCGGCTTGGCGGGGTCTATCGTGATGAACACCTGGTTGGTATTCGCCGACCCGGTCACCTCGCCCCAATCCGCCATATTCGTGCTGAGACCCGCCGCCAGCTTGTTAGTCTGCACCAACAAGCGCCACGTGGTATGGTCTGCCGGCCAGCTCAACGTGAGCGTCGAGCCGGACACCGCGTAACTGATGTTGGTCGGCGTCGTGTTCACGGGAAGGATGCCACCGCTGACCAATTCGATCGTGCCATCCACGGCCAGCTTGTTGGTCCAGACGTAGGCATTGGTCCCAGTTGAGTCGAAGGGCGGCAGCGTCACCGAGGCAAATCCTGACACCAGCCGGCTGAACAACCGGAAGGTATCGCCATTGACCAGGTTGGGGCCGGAGTTGGTGACGTTGAGCACCGCCGAGGCCCCCACCGTGAAGGAACTGGCGACCAGCTCGGAACAAGGCGCGGCGTTGGTGCGGTTGAGCCACATGTTGAGCACGCCGTCCAGGGTGGCGGTGCCGGTGACTGTCAGCGTGCCTATGGAAACGTTGACGGTCGAGTTGGCCTCCTCGTTCAGGCTGCCTTCAATCGTGCCGAAGCCGTTCAGCACCTGGTTGGTGGAGTCGCCCAGGTTCAAGGTCCCATCGCTCCGGGCCGAGACGTCCAGCATCGCGGCGGCGCCCTCGATGTTAATGGTCGGGCTGTTATCCAGCGAGGCTGAGTTGTTGTTGACGCTGCCGATGGCCAGCACGCCATTGCTGACGGTGGTCGAACCGACATAGCTCAGGGTCCCGTCCAGGGTCAGCCGGCCGGTGCCCACTTTCACCAGGGAAAGCCCGCGCGGCGGCGAGCCACTCACGGTGCCGGAGAAGGTCGTGTTCAGGTTCCTGGCGCCGATGACGTAAACCCCGTTGCCGTCGGCATTCACTCCGCCGGACAGGGTGCCGGCGACACCCGAGAGCGCCCCCAGGGAAACTCCGGCACCGTTGCCTGTTCCGTTGCGGGTCTCGATCCAGCCTTCCAGCTCGAAGCTGGTGTTGTCGCCGCCGTTGGCGTTCAGGCTCGTGTTGGAGAAGCGCAGGGCGCCGGCCGATTGAACCTGCACCACGCCCAGGAAGTTCGAATACTGCTGCACGTTATTGGCGTTCATGGAAACCTGCGTGGCGATAACATTGGTCGTGGTGGCATCGCCGTACATAAGGCCGGCGAAGGCATTGCCCAATTGGCTGGAGGCCAGGGTAACCGTTGCTCCCGAGGGCAGAATCAGGTTATTCCCCGGGAAGGCGCTGGTGCTGCCGTTGTTCATCATCTCGAAGGTAGTGCCATTGCTCAGGACGATGCCGCCGCCGTTGCCAACCGTCGCGCCCGGCCCGAAGGCGAGCGTGGCCGTGTCACCCACAAACGTGCCGCCGCTGTAGGTGTTGTTGCCGTTCAACCGCAGCGTGTTGGCGCCTCGCAGGATCAGCATCTCCTTCGCGCCGCCAGCGCCGTCCACGATCTGGCCGCTGTAAGTCGTGCCGGCCGTCCCGAGGACCGTCAGGATGTTCGTGCCGCTGCTGGCGCTGTTACTGATCACGCCCACCACCGTGCCGCCGAGGCCTGACAGGGCATTGACCGTCAGGTTGAACCCGTTCACGTCCAGCAGGCCTGCGCTGCTGGGTCCTCCGTCCAGCACCAGCCAACCGGAGGAATTGAGATCCGTGGCGGAGCTGGGTATCACCGTCGCCGCAGCCATCTTGACGACGCCATTGCTGATGTAGGTGTTGTTCTGGTAGGTGTTGCCGCCGTTCAAGGTGACGGTTGCGGGACCCGAGAAGACCAGTGTGCCGCCGCCGCTCTGGCCTGTCTTAATGTTGCCGACGCTGAACGTGCCGGAGTGATTATAGATCAGCGTGCCGCTATTGGTGACCGCGCCGGAGCCCAGGCTGCCCGTGGCGCCACCAGTGCCCAGTTGGAGGGCGCCCGAGTTGATCGTGGTCGGGCCGGTGTAGGTGTTATTCTGCATCAGCGTGAGGGTGGCCGATCCCTGCTGGGTCAGGCTGCCGGCGCCGCTGACCTGGCCGGGCACGCTGCGGTTGTCGGTCTGCATGAAGACGAGGGCGCCGTTGTTGGTGACGTTGCCGGTGCCGATGTCGCCCGTGGTGCCACCATTGCCGACCTGGACTGTGCCGGCGTTAATGAGAGTTGGGCCGCTGTTGATGTTGGGCGTCAGGATGGTCAACGTGCCCGAGCCGCTCTTGGTCAGCGAGGCGGTGCCGTTGATCTTGCCGCTGCCCGTGCCTGAATCCTGGAAAGTGTAGTCATTAACCGAATTGACGGTGACCGAGCCCGGCTGCAACACCCCAACGAGGTTGACGGTCGTATTCGGCGAAGTGTCGTTGAAGGTGACGTTGTCCACGTTGAAGAACTGCATCGGGACGCCCGTGCTGTTGGTCCAGTTGTAGGCGCCTTCCTCATCCCAGAGGTTGGCCGATCCGTCGCCTTGCCAGACGAGGTTGGTCCCGCGCCCGGTCATCACGACCAGGTCAATTTCACCCGGCGTGGAGTCGCTGAGATTGACGACCTTGTTAAGCTGCGAGAAGCCCACCACCTGTAGGTTCGCGGCCAAGCCGCTCAACGAGCCGGAGTATTGGATGATCTTATAGAGGCCGTTGGTCAGGCTGCCCGCCGCCACCTGCACATACCCGCTGTTCAGCGTCACATTGTTCGCCACGAGCAGGTCCCCGGCGCTGGTCGAGACATCATAGACCAGGGTGCCGCCGCTCATCGTCAGGTCCCCATTGAGAGTCAGGGTGCCGGTCACTCCATTCGTCCCTGGGCTGATGGTGGTGCCGGTCGGGACTACCACCGGCCCGTTGACCTGTCCTGAGCCGCAGAGCACCTGGCCGGCAGCAGGGCTCAGCGTCAGCCCGACGGATGCGGCATCAAAGGTCGTGCCGCTATTAACAATAATGGCCGGGCTGTTCGAGATATAGGTCGAACCTCCCAGCACGAGCATGCCCTGGCTGATCAGGGTATTGCCCGAGTACCGATTCGTGCCATTGAGAGTGAGGGTGCCCGCGCCGGCCTTGGTCAGGCCCCCGACGCCGCCATTGCCGATGGGATTGGCGAAGCTAACGGCGTTGCCGCCGTCATTAATAGTCCCGCCGCCGCTGCCCAGCGTGACCGTGCGGATGGAAATATCCGCCGTGTTGCCGGAGGCATACTGCAGGGTGCCGCCGCCAAACGAGACGGCGCTGTTGGTGGCGCCCAGGTTTTCCTGGGCCGAGAAGCTGAGGATGCCCCCGTTCACGTTCACGCCGCCGGTATAGGTGTTGACGGTGCCAAGCGTCAGCGTACCGGAGCCTTGCTTGGTCACGCTGCCCAGTCCGGCGATGGCGCCCGAGCCGGTGATCGTAAAGCTCTTGGACGCGTTGGCCGTGAGGCCCGCGGGTGAAAGCGTGGTGTTGAGCGTGATGATAGGCGAGCCGCTGCTCTGGGTGTCCTCGAGCAGCACGGCGTCGCCATAGCCCCGCACTTCCTGGTAGGCCGTGCTGGCCCCAAGCGGGTCCACCCAATTGGGCGTCGAGGTGTCCCACACCCCGTTGCCGGTCGCCCAGCGGATGGGCTCGCTGACCGCCGTCACGACCAGGTCAATGCTGGTGTTGGCCGTGTCATTGCTCAGTTGAGCGCTGACCCGGGGGGGCAGGAAGCCCAGCGCAAAGGCGGCGAAATTCGGCGCGGCATTGGTGAACTTGATCAGGGGGTAGGCGCCCACCGCCATCATGCCGTTGAAGATATCCATGGTGACGGTGCTGTTGGCGGTGAGATTGCTGGTCAGCAGCGGCGCGGCCGTCGGGCTCATGGGGACCGCGTTGTTGTAGCTGAACTCCAGCCGCGTGGCACCCGCGCTGAAGGTCAGGTTGGTGCCGATGAACGCCTGGCCGTTGGCCGCCGTGACCTTGACGGTATTGGTCGTCCCGGTGTTGAAGGTCGCCGTGGTGTTATACATCGTATTGGCACCGTTGAGCACCAGCTTGCCGGAGTTAACCGTAATCGCGCTGCTGCCCAGGCCCGTTCCGCCCGCGAGGGTGAGCGTGCCGCCGTTGATCACCACCCCGCCGCGGAAGGAGTTGCCGACGCCGCCACCAATGTTCAAATTCCCCGGGCCGAACTTCACCAGTTGTACGGGCGTGCTGGAAGAAGCGTCGCCCCAGGTGACGTTGATCGTCAGGTCCCCGACCAGGCTGTTCTGGTAAATGTCGAACGCCGCTCCGGCAGTGCTGACGCGGTTGGGCCGGATGAAGGAGCTGGTGACCGTGCCGCCAATGGTGGCCCCCGCGCAAACAGGCGTCATGAGGATGCCCCGCCCCGTCAAGGTACGGGAGGTGCCCGAGGTGGAAATGTTGATGGTGTGCGGCGTCGTATCGTTGAACCGCATACTGGACACGTCCACCGTCGCGTTGATGTTGAAATCGCCGACGATGTTGTTGTTGGCCCCGGCTGTCAGCGCGGTCGAAGCGTCGGTGTAGGTAGCCGCAATCACGTTGCCGGAGCTGTCCAGGGCCGCCCAATCGCTCTGGCCGTAGGTGGCGTAGGGGTTGTTGCCGGGGTCAATGAGCAGCGGCACGGCTGCGCCCCCGAGTTGGATCGTGCCCGTAGTGCTGAACTGCAGCCCGCCAGAACTGCTGGCCGCCGGCTGCGTGGCCTTGGTGGGCAGGGCCAGTGTCCTCAGCGCGCGTCCCGCGGCCACATTCCACTTCTGCAGCCCGCCCGGGCCAATGGTGACGGCATTGCTCAACGAGAGGTCCTGCGTGGCCGCCGACAGGTCAATGCCCCCGAGGCCCAGGGTGAGCGTCTGCGGCGTATTGGTCAGGATGGTGACCGCCCCGCCAGGATTGGCGACACGGATGCCGTACCAATTGGTGCTGGCGCCCAGGCTCACCGTGTTGGCCGCCGTCACGGTGCTGTCCCACACCGCCACGTCGGCCGCGGCAGGCGGCGCGCCACTCACCCAGCTCGTGCCGAGGTTGAGGGCGTTGGAATTGTCCGCCTTAATGACATCGGCGGCGCGGACCATGCCGGCGCCCGCCAGCAGCAACAGGCAGAGCAGGCTGAGTGTCGTTCGAAGAATCGAGGGGTTCATGCGGATAGCAGCGACAGGGTGTTTGGTCATAGGCTTTAGTTGTGGATTTCAGCGTCTCGGGCTTTAAACCGCTGCCAGGAGGCAGTCCCTCGCCGTGCGAAGCGGTGCAGCGTTGAGCTACGATCCGTCCGGGCATCAATGACTGCGATAGCTGGCATTGAGTGCTAACCATCGTAACCCAGGCCAGGAATCTCTAATATCGCCAGTTTTGGCGATGATGGGCCGGGTGCGCCCCAAGCGGCATTTCTCACGGCAACCGTGCGCCGCGCGTCAGGGCACGCGGCCTGCAAGCGAACAGCCCCGCCCCTGTAGGCCGCGTGCCCTCACGCGGCTTTGGGTGAGAGCTCAGTGCTCCTGTCGCCACCGCCCGGCAGCGGCCATGCCCAGCATTCCCAACCCAGCCAGGACCCAGGCCTCAGGTTCCGGCACAGGGGAGACGCCCAGGTTTAAGCTCCAGTCTTGCAGCACGCTCTGGCCGCCCGTGGACAGGTCCGCGATGAATAACGTCCAGTCGCCGCCGGCGTCCTGGCCGTTGAAGCCCGATAGCATGTTGGTTCGGTCCTCAGTACCGTTGACCATGCTGGGCGGCACAGCGCGCCCGTCGGGCTGCCAGGTGCCGACCACCTGTCCACTCCCATTATAGCCCGGGCTGAAGTTCTGATAGAAATGCACGTCGTTGGCCGCGCTGTCGTCCAAGGTGATGCTCAGCCCCGCGTCGCTGTAGCCGAGTGAATTGGCGGAGGTGCGCCCCACTCGGTTAAGCAAGACCGCCACGTAGCCGTCATGCTCGAGGTAGGCATACAAATCCCCGTTGTAGCCGCCCTTCAAATCCAGCGTCAATGTCACGTTGGATAGGCTGGCGGACGGCAGTGTCAGGTTCGTCGAGAAGGTCAGCCCGAAAGGGCTGCCGTCGGGTATGGGCTCATTGACATTAAAAGTGAAGTTGGTTGTCTGCGCCGAGGCGGCAAAGCCCCACAGCGCCGTGGCAGCCGCGATTCCAGTGAAGGTTGTCAGTTTCATGTAATTGGAGAATCGAGGGTTATCATTCGTTCATCGCCTACTGCGGTGGCGTCGCCGAATAGGGATAATAGAGCCGGTAGAACACGATTGAGGGATTGGTCAGGGTGGTGTCCGTGAACGTCCACTTTCCGTCCGACCCGACAGTGGTCTGCCCCGTGTCGGCGTTCACCCACGGCCCGGCCAGGCTCGTAGCGCGCTCGACTCCGTAGGTGTAACCCGGAATGCCGAACCCGCCGAAGCTTGGATTGCCGCTGCCGTTAACAGCCGGGTTGCTGATGGCGGGCGCCTGGGCCACGATGTTCTGGGTCTTGAAGAACAAAACCAGGCCGCTGCTGTTGGTCGTCACTATGAACTGGCCGCCCCCGAGTGAATTGGCGAAGCCGCTGGCGTCCACCGTGAAAGCACTCGCGTTGAAGTTCGTAACGGCGCCGGCGGCGATCAGCCAGGAGTAGTTGGTCACCGTATTATCGAAGTTGGTTACGGACTCCGGTGCTCCGCTGGCGCCAAGCGAGATCACTTTGACAAGGACAGGGCTGCCAGCGCTGCCCAGGACGCCAATGTTATCCGAGACGGCGATCTGGTCGTTGCCGATCCCCGGCCCCGTTGTGGCGTTTTGCACCTTGACGCTATAGGCGCCGCCGCCCTGTAACAGCAGCGAGCCGGTTTGCGTGAGTGTGCCGATGGTGGTGGGCGTGCCGGCGGCGAGGGTCGCGCCATTGCCGACGGAGGTCACCCCCAGCACGGCGCCGCTGCCGCTGAGCGTCTGGCCGGCGGCCAGCGCCAAAGTGGCGTCGGCGCGCGGGCTGGCGTCCAGTGTGGCTCCCGAGGCGACGGAGATGGCGGGGCTGGTCGCAATCGAACCGGCGCCGCTGAGCGCCAGCGTGCCCGCGCTAATGATCGTACTGCCGGTGTAAGTGTTCGCACCGGACAGTATCAGGGCCCCCGCGCCGGTCTTCGTCAACGCGCCGCCGGAAAGCACGCCGCTCAAGCTGATGTTGTGGGCTGTGCTCGCGGCATCCGCGGCTTGAATGATCGTCCCCCCCAGCGTCATATCCACCGCAGAAGACCAGTCAACCGCCGCGCCCAGGGTGCCGCCGTTCAACGTCATGCTGGCCGCGCCGCTCGAGGAAAGCAGCGCAATGCCGCCGGTTCCGATATAGAGTGAGCCGCCAGTCTGGTTGAGCACCACGGTGTCGCCGCTGACCGGGTTGAGGCTGACCTTGCCGACGGTTGCCACGCCATTACGGACCAGCAGTTCGGCATTGCCGGCACTGGTGCCGCCGATAGAAACCCCAGTGGCGGTGTCATTGACCGCGAACGTGCCGCCATTGACGTCCATCACCGACCAGCGCCCGCTGTTGTTCAACGCAATCGTCAGGACGCCCCCCACCGTCAGGCTGCCGCTGTCTATCCGCGCACTGATGCTCGAATTCTCCGATTGCAGCATCGTCAGGTTGCCCGTGACGTTTACCGTGCCGCCGTTGACATAAAGTCCGTCGGTCGTATAACCCGCCGTGGGTTGGGTGGCCGAATAACTGTTGAACCGAGTCAACTGCAGGCTGGAGGCAGTCAAGCTGCCGCCGGTGACGCTGATCAAGCCCGCGTTGTTCTGGTTGTTGACCACGTTCAGCCCGCCGTTGAAGGTGGCGGAACCCGAAGAGATGAGCAAACCGGCCGACGGCTTGCCGATGGAGGAGAGATTGGCCGCGGTCAAAGTGCCGCCGGCCACCACCAGTTGCGCGCCGCTTACGCTGGAGACGCTGGCCGCACCGGAGCTCAGGTTGAGCACGGCGCCCGCATTGAGTTGCAGCACGCCGGCGCTCACCGTCGAGGAGCCGGTCATCAGGCTGCTGTCGCCCGTGAGGATCAAAGTGCCCGTTCCGGATTTGGTCAACGACGCACCGGCGCCGGACAAGCTGCCGGAGTAAGTCGTGCTGGAGTTATTCGCACCCACGGTCAAGGCGACGGCAGCGGACGAACCATTGAGCAGGCTCAAGCTCTGCGCGCCGCTCAAGCCGCCCAGCGTCGCCGCGGTCAACGACCCAAAGCTCAAGCTGCCGCCCTGGTTGTCGTAATCGAGCGTGCTGCCTTGGAGGGCGGCGGAATTGGCCAGGGTGAGCGTGCCGGCATCAATAATCGTCGTGCCGTTGAAGGTGTTCGCGCCGCCCAGGACCAGGGTGCCGTTGTTGCCCGCGCCGCTGTTCACCGTCAGACCGTTGGCGCCCGTGTTGCCGGCCGAAGCGATGATCCCGTTGATGGTAGCCGTCTGGCCGCCGGCCACGTCCACGAACGCGGTCGAGCCGGTGGCGCCGAGGGCCGAGCCAATGCCCACGCCGCGGTTGGCATTGAGCGTGGCGCTGCCGGTGAAAAGCAGGTCGGCCGTGGAGCTGCCCAATACCAGGCTGTTGGCCGTCGCCGAAGCGGGCGCGGTCCCGAGATTGGCATCGCTGCTGATGCTCAAAGTACCGGCGCCGACAGTCGTGCTGCCGCTGTAAGTATTGACGACCGAGAGCGTCAGCACGCCATTGCCAACCTTTGCCAGAGACCCGCTGCCGCTGATAACGCCATTGAGGGCAACATTGTTCCCATTGTTGTCCACCGTGGCCGTTGTCCCGAGAGCAATGGAGATGTTGTTGGCCACCGACATGCCCGCGGCTCCGGCCTGCAACGTGCCACCGAGGCCGGAAACGCTCACATCGCCTGCGCCGAGTGAACTGTTATTGCCGATTCGCAGCGTGCCGCCCCCGCTGAGCATGGTGCCGACCGTGCCGGACGAGGCCGGCCCGTAAGTGTTGGCCACCGAGAGAATGGTCGTGCCCGGGCCATTGACATTCAGGATCTCGGCGGTGGCGGTGTTGGCAATAACGCCGGAAACCGCGAGCGTCTTGCCGCCGCCCACGCTGAGCGCCGTGTTATCGTTCAGGGCAACGGGGGTTTGGATCGCGTTGGCCGACCCGTCCGTCGCGAGGATGAGGGCGCCGCCCCCGGCATTATCCATCGTCAGCGTGTTCCCCCCCGAAAGGACAAAGGAGTTTGCATTGGTCAGATTGAGCGTGCCGACGCTTTCGTTGGCGTCGAGGGTGACCGTCCGCAAAGCCGAGCCGGCGCCGAGGATGGCCGTGTCTCCCGCGACGCTGGGGAAACTCGGGTTGCTGCTCCACTTGGTCACGTCGGACCAGTTGCCGTCGGCATCCACAGCCCACGCGCCCACGACCCCGGTGGCCGGAACGGTAATCAGGCCCGAGGTGTTGGCCGTGGCAGTCCCAATCACGGCCTCGATGTTCGCGCTACCGGACAGGTGGGCGGTAAATGTCGCGCTCCGGCTGTCACCCGACGGCACCAAATCCCCATCCACCACCCCGCCGGACTTATTCACCAGCGACCAAATAGCCGGCGCATTCGACATGAACGAATTGTCCGCGGCGCGGCCAATGGCATAAACCGTGATGGCACTCCCCGCCGACACGTTCTGGGCCGGGACAATTGAACCACTGCCATCCGCAGCCGTCTCCACGTTGACGTGATCGTAAGCCACCGTGTAGGTCAAAATGACCTGCCCCGCCCAACCATTGCCGCCGGACTTGGCACTGCCGGACGATCTGCTACCGCCACCGCCGCCGCCGGGACCGGAAACGGGTGCCTGGCCGTTGGCCGAAGTCCCAGAGGTCGGATTCGGGTTGCCGCCCGGCCCGCCGCCCGTCACGGCGGCGGCTCCGGTGCCGCCTGAACTCGGGCCGTTGTTGCCGTTCGCGGCGGTCCCCGCGCTGCCGGCGCCGCAACCCGCGTATGCACTGGATGAAGGTGCGTTAGCTCCGGTCCCGCCGGAATACTTAACGTCGCCCAGACCTGATGCAGCGGCACCGCCGGCACCGCCAGTCCCTCTCGCCCCGGAAGTCGCGGCGTTTCCGCCGCCATTGCCACCCTTCGCCAACACCGTTGAACTATCCTTGAACCAGGAATCACCGCCGGGATTGCCGTAAGTCCCGGTGGTGGGTGTGGTGGGAGTGCCCGCCGCACCGACTGTGACCGTATAGCCTGTTCCGGGATTGACGCTGACCGCATTGCCCTTTGAATACCCGCCGCCGCCGCCACCGCCGCCGCAAGTCGTATTGACCGTTGCCGACCCCCCCGCGCCGCCGGCGCCCCAGCATTCAGCTTGCACCGAGGTCACGCCTGCCGGACAGGTCCAGGTGAATGTGCCGGCGGTGGTGTAGGTAGCCGTGTCGGCCCACGCCACCGCGCTCGGCAGCGCCAGCGCACAGAGGATTTGAAGGACAAGCCGGGTTTTGGAGTGGTCGCATTTCATTGCAAGGGATCGGTTAGGTTAAAAGACACAGCCCAGAAAACTGGATTACCCTACCCAAACCCCGCCGCCGCGGGCATCGCCAATTCTGGCGATGTGCCCCGGGGCGAAGGGGTGCGATTAGATCTGGGTGAGCCCATGGTAGGGCGCGCACTCCGCTGGGCAACGGCGAGGCCCAAAGACGGCGCGCAGCGGAGTGCGCGCCCTACCTCCCACCGCTGACTCGGTGGTATCTTCACCCACATGTAATCACAGGCGGGGCGAAAAGGGGGGGTCCTGTCCCGAATGGCGCTTGGGTAAGGCTCCCTCCGTAGTCTCGCCGGATACTCGCCGGACACACACCGTAGGTTGAAGTTGAACCTCCGGTGTGTATCCGGAGAGACGTTAGCCCCCGAAAACTGGCGCGAGCTTCCCCCGCTGGCCGCCAGCGCCGGCATTCGCCGGACCAACCCACAACCCGCAACCGGCAATCCCCACTAGGGACCCTCAGCCCTGAACTTTCAACCCTCGACTCAGCCCCTTCGTCCTTCCGCATTCCCAATGCGTGGAACCCCGAGCAGATGCGCGTTTGTATAGGAGGGGTGTTTTGTCCCTCGTCCCCGCCGAGCCTGTCTCGTCGACGATCGGCCCAAACGACGGGCAATGCCCGGTCTGCCATGGTGCCCGGCAGCCTGTGCTCAGCCGCCTCAAGCGAGCGCTTGCCGTGACGATTTAGCTGCAGTACTGTCATAGGACACTAGGACAGAAGTCAAACCGTGCCGGTGCGATGACAATGATACAGCCGATGGACGGACCCGTGGTAGAAGTGCTCAATTTCAGCAAGCGATATGACGAATTTGTCGCCGTGCAGGATCTGACGTTCGCGGTTGAGCCGGGCAGGATTGTGGGGATTGTGGGGGCCAATGGAGCGGGCAAGACGACGACTCTGCGCGCCATCACGGGGATTCTGCGGCCGTCGGCGGGCAGCTTGCGGGTTGGCGGATACGACATCGAGCGCCAGGCCGTGCGGGCTAAACAGCAGTTCGCCTCTGTCCCGGACACGATTCATGCGTATGACCTGCTGACGGTGACCGAACACCTGCATTTTGTGGCTTTGGCCTACCGCGTGCCGGACGCCGAGGCGAAATACGGGGCGCTTTTGGAGGAACTCGAGCTGGCGGACAAGCGGGACGAACCGGCCTCCAACCTCTCGCGGGGGATGCTGCAAAAGCTATCGCTGGCTTGCGCGTTCCTGCGCGAGCCTCGGGTGGTGATATTGGACGAGCCGTTGACGGGCCTGGACCCGCGGGGCATCCGCAACATCAAGCAGTCAATCCGGCGTCGGGCGGCAGCCGGCACGTCCTTCCTCCTTTCCTCCCATCTGCTGGTGCTGGTGGAGGCGCTATGCGACCAGGTGCTGATTCTGCACCGCGGGCGCAAGATGGCCTTTGGCTCGCTGGCGGAGATCCGTGACCGCGCCACAGTTCACGCCGAGGCCTCGTTGGAGGACGTCTTTTTCGCGGTGACGGAGAGGCAGGAAGCGGAGGTCGAATCCCGGGCATCATGAATCGCGCCTTGCTGTATCTCTGGTGGACCTTGCTGCGTCGGCGATGTTTGTGTTTCTGCCGGGGCCTGCGTCGTCCCCCGACGCTCATCGCCTGCCTATGGGCGCTGGGGATGGCTGGCGGTCTATTCTATTACCGCGGCAACGAGGCCTTTGGGCGGCTGATCCGGCGAGACGTGCTGGCGGGCGCCATTCTGATCATGATTCTCGGCTCGATCATCAAAGGCTTCCTGCAGCGGGGCCTGGCCTTCGAGCCCCCGGATATCGAGTTCGTTTTCACCAGCCCCTTCACCCAGAGGCAAATCCTCCTCTACCGCCTGCTGCCGCAGTACCTTTACGCGGCAATTCAGGGGGTTGTTTTCGCGGCCTGGTTCGCGCCGCACCTCCGGCACCCGGTGCTGGCGGCCGGATGCGTGACCCTGTTCCAGGTGGCCTGTTTCCATTTGGCCATGGCCGCCGCCGTCTGGGGAGGAGCGGTTTCCGACCGCCTGCATTACCGCCTGCGGTGGATGATGCTCGGCACCTGCTTCGTATTGACGGCGCTCTATTTTCGGGTGGCGTGGGAGGTGGACTTTGTCCCCGCTTGCCTGCACTCGCCGCTGGTGCAATTGGCTTTCTATCCGGCGATGACCCCTTCTGACGTGACCACTTCGGCCTGGCTAATGGGGTGGTTGGCGGGCCTAGCCCGGACAGGAGATGTCTTGGCGCCGACGTTCCTCGAGCCGGCCTCGTGGCTCGCCGGCTTTGGTTTGGCCGCGGCGCTAAGCTTGTGGGGGTTGCTGCGCCTCAAGGCGAGCGTTTTCGAGCCGGCCTTGGGCACGACCACGCGCCGCGCGGAGGCCCGGCTGCGGGCCGTCGAGGGCCGAGCCGGAGTGGCGGCGGTAGCGCACGCCCGCTCAGCGCGGCTCCCCCGCTTCCCGCTCTTCCAAGGGGTCGGCGCCCTGGTATGGAGGAACCTCATGGCGGTGAGGCGCTCGCGGAAGGATCTCCTGGCGGCCTTCGCTTTCGTGGGCATTTACTCCACCATCCTGATCGCTTTGCTGTGGAAGTTTCACCAATACGTCGCTCGAGCGCCTGTTAACCTGGGTTCGGATGCCCCTGAGGTGAGCCTGAGCTTTCACCTGGGGGTGGCCATCTTCATCGCGGCGCTGGCGTTTTTCCTGCAGCGGCTATTCCCCTTCGATTTCCGGCGGGATGGCAACCACGTGGTAGGGTTTCGCACGCTCCCCGTGTCGCCGCTCGCGCTGGTTCTGGCCGAGGTTTCAGTGCCCACGTTTCTCGTGCTCGTCAGTCAGGCGGTTGGGCTGGTAGCGCTGCTGATCTTCGGCCGGTTTCCCTGGCCTATGCTGCCGCCTCTGCTCCTGAGCTACCCGGCTGTAGCGCTGGCGCTGAACAGCGTTTGGAACCTGCATTATCTTCTCACGGCCGCCCGCCAGGCCGCCGGCCGGGCCGAGGCCGCCAGCCCAGTGGGTACGCTGATGGTGGTCATTTTCTCATTCCTGGTATTCTTCCCCGCCATCTGGACCGCGCAACGCCTCTGCCATTTTGTGAGCGGGCCTCAGGCCTTGCCCCTTGCCATCACCACAGGCCTGGCGATTCAGATTGGGATTGATGTCCTGATGATCCTGGCCCTGGCGGGCCTGTTCCAGCGCTTTGAGGTCTCGCGCGACACGCGTGCCAATGCCCTTTGATCACCAGCGAATCTGACCCCAGCTATGTCTCCTATCACCATCGAAACCGCACCTCCCGCTCCATCTCACCCTCCGCCCCCCACTTCGCTGTTCGCCAAACTCACGAACGTGCTGGCGTATCCGGGAGATGTGTTTGCCGAAGTGGCCTCCGCGCCGCCGCGGTTGCGCAACATCCTCATACCGACGCTCCTGGTTGGTGTGGCCGGCGTCATGGCCGCGGGTGCGACTGGCGGCGATGACCCGGCTGCCGCGGCGGTGGCCGCGACGGGAACCGCAGCGGCCAACGTAGTGATCGCGGCCCGGCTGCGGTTGCTCTCCGCGCTGGTCACCTTGCTGGCCGTGTTTATTGGCACCGGCTGGTCCGCCCTGGTGTTGTGGGGCATCGGACGCGTGTTCCTGAAGGTCCGGTTTTCCTATTGGAAGGCCATGGAAGTGGTGGCTTTGACCGGCGGTATTGTCATTCTCGGCACGGTGTTCGCGGCGCTGCTGGGAATCCTCACGGACGACGCCGACGCCCGCCCGGCGCTTTCGCTTCTGGTGGGCCGTTTGCCGGCGGACCATGCGGTGCGCCTGGCCTTCGGCGTGTTTAACCTGTTCCATGTCTGGGCTACCGCAGTTCTGGCGATCGGGCTGTCCAAACTGAGCGGCGGCTCCTTCAAGGAATCCGCCTTCTGGGTCTTCGGTTACTGGCTGCTTGTCAAACTGGCCCTTGTGATGTTGGCTTGACCGACGGGGAGACTCTTCGCGTCCTTCGCCGATAAACCCATCTTGGCGCCTTCGCCCCTTCGCGGTTCATCCTCCACCCCCTCTCGATGCCGGGAGGCCGTAACGGTCCGGGGGCCGGACGGTCTAATGCTGTAAGAGCCTGTTTGAAAAAGCGCATGGAAGCTCGCCACGGCAGCTTTGGAGTCCCGCCTTCAGGCGGTTGGGCGCGGAAACCGCCTAAAGGCGGGACTCCAAACCCTGCACGACGCCAAAGATCGCATTTTCCAAACATGCTCTAAGAAACAGTGGTGCGCGACCAGAAGCACAACGGTTGGACTCTGGCCCGTCTGGCGATGGGGCTGCTCGTGGTAGTACTCCTGACCGGGCTTTGCCTGGCCGTTCCCTGCCTCCGGCGGGCAAGCCCCCAGGCTCGCGGTCTGTTGCTGTGCTGCGTAATCCCGCCCTTGGCCGCTGCCGCAGCGCTGTGGGTTGCCCCGCCGATCACCCCCTGGCGCGCGCGCCTGGGGTATTTGTTCACCTGGTGCGGCACCTGCCAGGTGCAGCGGTGCCCCCGCCGCTTCGACGCAGCCGCCTTCGTGCAGCTTCTGGCGGCGACGGCAGTACTGGCCGCAGCCCTTGCCGGTGTCGAGGCGGCTCCGGACCATGGCCCTGACCTGCTGGTGCGGTGGCTGGCCGGCGGTATCGCCCTGCTCGCGCTTGCCGAGATGATAACGGCTGGCCTCCCTTTTGTGGCCGCGCTGCTGGGCGTCATGGTGCCCGCGTTGATGCGCTCGCCCTACCGCTCCGCCTCCATCGGCGAGTTTTGGGCTCAACGCTGGAATATCTTAACCTCCCGGAAGATCTTTCGTCCGGGTTGTTTTGCACCGCTGGCACGGCGCAGTCCTGCCTTCGCGTTATGCGCCGCCTTCGCTCTCAGCGCAGTTTGGCACACACTGCTTGCGCTCATGGTGCTGGGTTTTGGGAGATGGCGGATGTCCCTGGGGTGCGGCGCCTTCTTCCTCGTGCAGCCGCTGTTCATTGCCACCGAGCGGCGTCTCGGCGTGCGGCGCTGGCGCCCAATCGCCCAACACGCCTGGGCGCTGGCCGCTTTGACGCTGCCCTCGCCCCTGTTCGTTGAGCCCGTTCTCCAGGTATTTGGGATAGGCTCGGGCGGGCCGCAAGAGGTGCTGCGGCCAACCCTCGCCGTGCTGGCCTTCGTGATCCTGATGAGCAGCATCGTCGCCCTGGGCTCGCTGGCTGCCCGCCCCGCGGCGGTCGGAGAGGCTGGCCTTTGCCCCGACCCAATTCAATGACGGCGGCTCTTTCATGGCTCTCCTCATGCACAATCTGTGCCTCACGTCCCTTCGCGTCCTTAGCGGGCAAACCCCAATTCTGCACTCCGCACTCTCCATCCCGCATCTCACCCAGCGCGATGAGGACGGCGATCTGGTTTCAGGCCAACGGCCTGCCTCATACCAGCCCAGGGCAAGGCCCTGGGTTCATCGCCCGTTTTAATTCTGTGCAGGCCATCGGCCTGCATCATAGCATTCACGCCGTTCAGGCACCCAATATATGCCGCAGCCATCAAGAAGAACCTCGTCGGACATGGTCCTTCCAGGAGGAGTACCGCAACCTCCTCCAGAAGTATCACCTGGAGTTCGATGAGCGGTACGTATGGGATTAACGGGGTCCGCCTTGGACGAAGGCGTATGACGGCCAGGGGTGGGATCGAACGGGGCGGCCCGATGACGCGCGCTTTCAGCGCTCAATATGGTTTTGGGGGACGTGAACCCAGGGCGTTGCCCTGGGCTGGTATGAATGACGCCTTTGGCGTCTCGCAAAGACCCCGACGCTTTGGCCCTAACGTGGCTCCGAAGCATTCTGTCCTGCGCCCTGCGGTCTTGTGGGTTCGATTTTCCCATTGACCCGCTTCGCCCCTCGCCCTAGCCTTCCGATCCGGGAATGCAAGCGGAGCAGACCATCCTGGAGCAGGGCGAGGACGCAACCCGGTCCCCCTCCCACCCGAGTCTTCTTTGTCTTTGCGCGGCCCAATCCCTCAGTTCCCGCCAATTCCGACCGGTTGTCATAATTAGGCAGGACCTGACTTTTTCCCAATTATACTGTCGTGCCACGGCTGCCCTTTTGACTACGCCATACTAAACAACACAAAGGAGATACAGATGTCAGAGCAAAAACCAAGTAAAGCGGAGGCTGTTCGAACGTACATCGCCGACCACCCCAAAGCCGCACGGAATGAGGTCGCCGCCGCG
>DATKNZ010000025.1:0-5431 GCA_035541055.1 Candidatus Acidiferrum sp.
CGGCAGCAGCTATACGCCAACGCAAGTCCCCGGCTTGACCAACATCACCGCCATTTCGGCAGGCTGGTTTCATATCCTGGCGCGGCGGTCCGACGGGACAGCCTGGGCCTGGGGAAACAACTCCAACGGCGAACTGGGCGACGGGACCACGTTCAACCGGTCCAACGCGGTCCAGGTGCTGAACCTCAGCAACATCGTGGCCGTCTCCGGCGGCGACAGCCATTCCTCGGCGCTGGCAAGCGACCGGACAGTGTGGAAATGGGGACTGAACGACGTCGGCGAACTCGGAAACGGAACGGCAGGCGCAGGCGCCAACCCGTTCCCCGCCCGGCTCCTCACGGATCAATTCGGCGCCGCGTTCAGCAACATCGTCATGGTCTCCGCCCGCGACTATCACAACATCGCGGTCAAAGCGGACGGCTCGGTATGGATGTGGGGCGCCAATGACCAGGGCCAATGCGGCGTCGGCACCACCAACGGCGTCTTACGGCCTTCGCCTGTCGTTGGGCTCGGCGCGGTGACGGGGTTGCCGCTAACCGTGGCCCGGTCGGCCCAGCCCGGATACGCCGATCTCACGTGGTCGAGCGCGACTGGCGAATTCTTCTCGGTCGAATACACGACCAACCTGGCTGCCGGCTTCACGACGGTGCTGCAGACCAACGTGCTGGCAACGCCCCCCACAAACCTGCTGACGGTGCCGCTTGCCAGCCCCCAAGGATACTACCGGTTGAGGTTTTGAGCGCGCGACGACGGCTGCGTCCGCGCCATCGTCCGCGGGGTAACATCCAACATCCAACATCGAACATCCAACATCCACTGGCCGCCAGGGGGTAGGCATAGGATGTTGGATGTTCGATGTTGGCTGTTGGATGTTCCCATGCTGGTCGGCTCGCTTACAGAGGTTGAAAACGCCCGGGATGGCGGGAACACTTGCCTGAGGCATGAGCTTCGGTCGCGACCAAATGAAACCGGCGCTGGCGGACCTCGCGCGGCAAGGCGTGTTGCTGGGCACCTCCTCGTGGAAGTACCCCGGCTGGCTGGGACAGCTTTACACCCAGGACCGCTATATCTGGCAGGGGCGGTTCGCGGAGAAGCGCTTCGACCGGCTTTGCCTCGCCGAATACGCGGAAGTCTTTCACACGGTGTGCGTGGACGCCAGTTACTACAAGTTCCCCGAGGCCCGGTTCCTGGAAGGCTTGTTCCCGCAGGTGCCTCGCGAATTCCAGTTCGCCTTTAAGGTCACTGACCAAATCACCCTCAAGCGCTTTCCCAATGTGCCCCGCTGCGGCCCGCGCGCCGGCACCGTGAATCCGGACTTCCTCAACGCCGCCCGCTTCGAGTCGGAATTCGTGGGGCCGTGCGCGCCCTATCAACCGCAGGTCGGCCTGTTGATCTTTGAGTTCTCGCGCTTCTCGCCGGCGGACTTCGCGCACGGGCGGGAGTTCGTGGCGGCGCTGGATGAGTTCCTCGGGCGCCTGCCCGCCGGGTGGCGCTATGGCGTGGAGATTCGCAACCGGACGTTCCTGCACCCCGATTATTTCGCCGCGCTCGCCCGGCACGGGGTGGCGCACGTGTTCAGCAGTTGGCAGGACATGCCGTCCCTGGGCGAGCAATTGGCCATGCCGGCGAGCCGCACCGCGCCGGGTTTTCTGGGCGCGCGGCTGCTCCTCAAGCCGGGGCGCAAATACGAAGCCGCAGTGAAGCAATTCAGTCCTTACAACCGCATCCAGGACCCCTACCCCGAAGGCCGGGCGGCGGGCGCAGGGTTGATCCAGGAGACCCGCAGCCGCGGCGGCGCGACCCGAGCCTACATCTACGTGAACAACCGCTTCGAGGGCAATGCGCTGGAAACCATCGCGGCGATGGTGGAGGCCGCAAGGTAGGGACGCCTCGCCGAGGCGTCCGCCACGGACGGACGCCTCGGCGAGGCGTCCCTACCACCGTGAGATACCAGGCCTAAGGCCGAGCCCCGTCCGCGATGCAATACAGGTACTGCCGGCCCCTGATGAAGAGTTCCCCGCCCACGAGGGCCATCGAAGCGTCGGTCCTGTCGGTGAGCTTATTCGTGGCGAGCACCTCCAGCTTCGGCCCTTTCCTGAGCACGACGCACGTGCCGTCGCGCCCAAGCACATACACGCGGTCCTTGGCAGCCACAGGTGAAGCGTAGATTTCCCGCAAGCCCTCCAGGCGCTCCGCCTCGAATTGCGCCGCGCCGGTCCGGGCATCGAAGCACGAGAGCAGGTTGTTGTTGTTGGCCAGCACGTAGATCAAGTCGCCCGTCAGCAGGGGCGAAGGCACGTAGGGCGTATGTTTGTCGTGATGCCAACGGATGGCATCCGTGCCGGTGAGGTCGCCGGTGTGCCCCAACGCAATCGCGTACAGCGCGCTGCCGCGGAAGCCGCTGGTGACATAGACGGTATCCCCCGAAGCCACCGGGCTGGGAATGGCGTTGGCCGTCTGGCCGGCGCACGACCAGACCTCCTTGCCCGTAGCCAGGTCATAGCTGCGCACTTTGCCCGTCGCGTTGACCACCACTTGCGGCTTGCCCTGGTAGTCAATGACCAGCGGCGTGGACCAGCCCGTCGCCTCATCCCGCGGCGTGCGCCAAAGCTCCTTGCCGGTGCGCTTGTCCAGAGCCGCGATGAAATCATGGTCCCCTTCATCATCCCAATAGACGACTACGGTGTCCCCGTAGAGCGCGGGCGAAGCGCCTTCGCCAAAGCCCATGCGCGTCTGCATCCGGCCAAAGTCCTTGGACCACTTGAGATTCCCCTGCACATCATAGCAATGCAGCCCGCGCGAGCCGAAGTAGGCCAGCAGCAACTGCCCGTCCGTCACGGGTGAAGCCGAGGCATAGGTGTTGTTAGGCTGGTGGCCTTCGTGCGGCACCTCCTCGCGGGCCGTCTTCTGCCAAAGCGTCTTGCCCGTCTCGCGGTCCAGGCAGAGCACCACGAACTGCCACTGCTCATTCGGCGCTCCATCACCCATACCCCGGCCTGGAGGAGGGCCTCCCGGAGGCGGCGGGTCGCGGCGCGGTTCGGCGGCGGCGTCGGACGGCTTGCCTTCGCCTTTCTTGCCGGTGGGAATGGCCGTGAGAAGGAAGACCCGCTCGCCCCAAACGATGGGCGTCGAGTCGCCCTCGCCGGGGATGGCGGCCTTCCATTTCACGTGCTGGGTATCACTCCAGGTCAGGGGAGGGCCGGCTTCCGGCGCCGAGCCCGTCCCCAGCGGGCCGCGCCACTGCGGCCAGAAGCGCTTGGCGTCCGCCGCCGGGTCGGCCGCGTTGCCCATAGCTGCCAGGGAAAGGAAAGCCGCGCTGATCAACAAATACGTGCGTCTCATAAACTCCGCGTGAATCCGAACGATGTCAGGAGAACATGCCTGCGTTTCAACGCTGCGCAAGCGGCAGGCGAGGCGCGAAAACGTGAAAGCATGACGAATGATAACGCCGGACAGGGCCGCCCTCCACGCTTTGACGCTTCAACGCTTCAACGCTTTAACGCCCCCATCCTCCTTGCTTCTACCCGCCGCGTGCGCAATGCTTGATCCGCTGTTCGGGGCCAGACGGCCCCTTGGAAAGGAACAAAATGAGCAAAGCCGAAGCAGATACGTCCGTGGCCGTGGCCAACAGCGCGCCGGTTAAGGTTCCCAAGGCACCGGACGATGTCGGCCGGCTCTTGAAGCAATACGGCTGTGGGCCGATCCCATTTGTCGGCACCGAAAACGCGCTGTATGAGCGGCACCTGCTCTTCGACACCGTCGTCGAGCTGGGCGATGCCGGCCCGCGCGAGCGCTTCGAAGCCGTCGCCCGCTCGGTGCGGGACGTGCTGGCCCAGCGCTGGCTGCTCACGCAGAAGACCTATGCCCGGGAGAACCCCAAGCGCGTTTACTACCTGTCCATGGAGTTCCTGATTGGCCGCTCCCTGTCCAACAACGTCAACAATCTCCTGCTCTACCCCGTCACGCAGGACGCCATGAAACGGAAGGGCCTTGACCGGTTGGAGATTATCGAGCAGGAGCCCGACGCCGGCCTGGGCAACGGCGGCCTGGGACGCCTGGCGGCCTGCTTCCTCGATTCCATGGCCACCATGGAGCTCCCCGCTACGGGCTACGGACTGCGCTACGAATACGGCATGTTCAGGCAGGGCCTCAAAGACGGCTGGCAGATCGAGCACCCCGATAACTGGCTGCGCTACCCGGACCCGTGGGAAGTCGCGCGCCTGCACGAGCGCGTGGGCGTTCGGATGCACTGCGGCTTCGAGGTCTGTGGCGGCCGATTGCGCGCCCATACGGGGCGCCAGGGCGGCCTGATCGGCGTGCCCTACGACCGTCCCGTCGTCGGCTACGGTGGCAAGACCATCAACACGCTCCGCCTCTGGGAAGCCGCCGCGCCCGACGTCTTTGACTTCCAAACCTTCAGCCACGGCGACTTCGTCGGCGCCGTAGCCGAGACGCTCGCCGCCGAATCCGTCACGCGCGTGCTTTATCCCGACGACTCGACGGCCCAGGGCAAGGGCCTGCGCTTCGTGCAGGAATACTTTCTGGTGGCCTGCTCCCTGGCCGACCTGGTCCGCCGCTTCCGCCGCAGCAACAAGGACTGGAAGCAACTGCCCGACAAGGTCGCCATCCAGCTCAACGACACTCACCCGGCCCTGGCCGTCCCCGAACTCATGCGCCTGCTGCTGGATGAAGCGCACCTGGGTTGGGATACCGCGTGGGACATCACGCAGCGCACCCTGGCCTACACCAACCATACCCTTCTGCCCGAGGCCCTGGAGAAATGGCCCGTCGCCTGGTTCGAGATGCTGCTGCCGCGCCACCTGGAGATCATCTACGAGATCAACCGGCGCCTGCTCGAGGCCGTGCGCGCCCGCTATCCCAGCGACGAGGCCCGCGTCGCCCGGATGAGCCTGATCGAGGAAGGCCCGGAGCGCCGCGTGCGCATGGCCAACCTCGCCATCGTCGGCTCCCACAGCACCAACGGCGTCGCCGCCATCCACTCCCGACTGCTGCGCACGATGACCGTCAAAGACCTGGCCGAGATGTTCCCCGAGCGCTTCAGCAACAAGACCAACGGCGTCACGCCCCGGCGCTGGCTGCTGCTGGCAAATCCCGCGCTGGCGGTTTCCGAGCTGATGCGCATCCTGCTCGACGAGGCGCAGCTCGGCTGGGACGCCGCCTGGCAGCTTACCAAGCGCACCCTGGCCTACACCAATCACACCCTGCTGCCCGAAGCGCTGGAGAAGTGGCCGGTGCGCCTGTTCGAGACGCTGATCCCGCGCCACCTGGAGATCGTCTACGAGATCAACCGCCGCTTCCTGGATCAGGTGCGCGCCCGCTTCCCCGACGAAGAGGGCCGCCTCACCCGCATGAGCTTGATCGAGGAGCGGCCGATCAAGCAGGTGCGCATGGCTCACCTCGCCATCGTCGG
>DATKNZ010000026.1:0-16966 GCA_035541055.1 Candidatus Acidiferrum sp.
GTGCGGTGGCTCGAAGGGCTGACCGAGGCCGATCTGGCTTATCTGGCGTCCTATCATTACTTTTGCTCCAAGCTGAACCTGGAGCGCGGCCCAGCACCGCCGCCCCGGCGCAGGAACGCGGCTCGAGCGCGGCGGCAAGCCGGGAAATGACGAATGGCGAAGGTCAAATGACTCAGGAATGACTCATGCGAAGCACGAAGCCGAGCCGTGTCGCTTAGACATACCTTCGTCATTGGGCATTCGTCATTTCCCGGCTCGCCGCCGCACTCCGTGCGGGGCTTTGGCACTGGCCCCAAACGTCAATACGTCTTGTTATTATGCGCCGAGCCGTGGCAGGTCAGGGTGCAGCTTCCGTGGCCGCCGCCTTGATCAATATAGGAGATGCGGCCCGCGGCAGCGGTGACGTAGAGCGTATTGAAGTTCATCAGGTGCGGCTGGGTTTGCACGCCGTGGGAGTCGTGGCAGGTCGAGCAGGCGGCCTGGTGGTCGCGGACGTGCGTGCCGTGGAGTTGGTCTCCCATGAGGACGCTCTCGCTGTGGCACTTGTAGCAAAGGGCGTAGGCAAAGGGGCTCTCGGGCTGATTATCCATCTGCGTCAGGTTGCGTTCCAGGATGGGCGTATAAATGGAGCCGTGCGGGCCGTTGGGTCCGGAGCCTTTGGCGCCCGGGCCCTGGTCGTTGTTATGGCAGTCGGTGCAAAGCATAATCTGCGAGCTGGAGGCGGTAGAAAGCAGGGTCCGGTCCTGGATGGATTTGGAAGGAGCAACCACCGGGTGATAGGAGCTGTTTCCGGGGCTGAACTGGAGGCGAATATTGGGCTGTGAGAACTGGCGGACAATCTGGGAGGTGCTGTGGCCGCCGTTTTCCGCGTGGCAGCGGAAACAGATCTCGTACTCATGGTTCACGGCGGTGAGCGGTGCGCCTCCGATGCTCTCGCCCTTGACCTGGAGCAGCGAGCCGGACAGGCCGGTCGCCTTGGAGGTCGTCGCGGTGGTGGCATGCGGGTTGTGGCAGTCCGCGCAAGCCGAGTGCCGGCCATTGGGACTCATCACGTTCTCGGCTTCGTCATGAAGGTAGGAGGTGGTCAGCACCGGGTGCACGCTGGCCTTGCTGAATTCGGGGGTGAGGTTCTTGGCGGCCACTGTGCCGTTGTGGCAGACCAGGCAGTTGTCTTCGACCTTGGCGAAGTTGAGCAGGCGCGGCGGGGTGCCGGCGGCGTGCGGGGTGTGGCAGTTCTCGCAGCCGTTGGCCGCGACCGTCTTGGCCGTGGTATGCGGCCAGGGGTTCAGGCCCGAGCCGTTCCATGTCGCGCGTGACATGGCGTGGACCGAGTTGTTCCAGAAGGCCGGGGCATGGCAATCCAGGCAGAGGGCGGAAGCCGTGTTGTCCACCACCAGGAAACTGCTAAACTGGTTGCGGTGCGGGTCGTGGCAGGACGTGCACTGGACCTGCTTGTCCTGGTCCAGCCGTACCTGCTGCTGCAGGGTCATGGGATCGCGAAGCTGGCCATCAGCCGTGACGAGCGCATTGTCATAGGTGAAGGAGACCGGGTGGTGCCCTGTCAGGTCCGTCCCGATGCGTGTGGCGCCGACCGGAATGGGGCCAATGGAGTTGCGCATCTGGATGGGCGTCGAGCGATTGAGCACCATGCCCAGCGCCACGGTCCCGTCGTGACAACTGAGGCAGAGCTTGGACGAGCCGGTGGGCTGGCCGACCGTGGCCTTGAGCGTGCTGCTCGTGTAGGGCTTGTAGGTGGCCTGCGAGTCCTGCCTGTTCCAAAGCGGAATCTGGCCGTTCTTGCCGTGAGGCGCATGGCAGAAGATGCAGATGTCCCCCTCCGTGCTGGCGCGGACGGCGCCCGGGCCGCTGATCGAAAGATTGTGCTTCGAATTGACGATGCTGTAAGGGTCGCCGACCGCGGCGTGCAGCGGCGTGGCCTGGAGCACGAGGAGGGCCAGGCCCGGCAGTAGCAGCCGACGCAAGGAGGCTCTGATTAATCGCTGAGACACGAACATCCAACATCCAACATCCAACCTCCAACATCCAATGGCCCCTCTGGCGCAGGCATTGGATGTGGGATGTTGGATGTTGGATGTTGGATGTTGCTGCAACTTCATTGCTTGCCTGTGTACTTAAAGACTTGAATGCGGTGATTGTATGAGTCCGCGACGTATATGTCATTGCCGGCACTGATCGCGATGCCGTTCGGCAGCCAGAACTGCCCCGGCTCGCTGCCCGTCTCGCCCCAGTGCAGCAGCAACCGGCCCTGCCCGTCGAAGATCTGCACGTTGTCGAACAGCGCATCCACTACGTAGAGGTGGCCGGCACGGTCGGCTGCCACCCCTTTCGGGCGGCTGAACGTGCCGGGGACGTCGCCCGGGCTGCCAATGGTCCCCTGAAACTCGCCTGAAGGCGTGAAGACCTGGATGCGGCAATTCATGGAATCCGTTACCAAGAGCCGGCCGGCGGCGTCCACGGCAACGTGCGTGGGGTAATTGAACTCGCCCGGGCCGCTGCCTCGGTGACCAAACCGGGACAGCACCTCGCCGCGCAGGCTGCAAACCACCACCTGGTGCCGCTGGGCGTCGGTGATGTAGAGCCGCTCGCCGGAAATCGCCAGCCCCGATGGGCGCTCCAGTTCGCGGCCGATCTCGAACAGCAGCTTGCCTTTGAGGTCCAGGGCCAGCACCTTGCCCAGCCCCGAGTCCGCGACCAACACGGTGTCTCCACGACGGGCAACTGCCACGGGCGACGCGAACCGAGTCTTACCCGCCTGTTCCCAGTGC
Organism: Candidatus Acidiferrum sp.; assembly: GCA_035541055.1. GTDB lineage: Bacteria > Verrucomicrobiota > Verrucomicrobiia > Limisphaerales > UBA8199 > JAPLUA01. The sequence goes on from DATKNZ010000026.1 coordinate 2,787, forward strand.
AGCCACTTCTTCCCTGTATGGTCCAGGCAGCAGACCATTCCCGCGGCTGTATCGGTGATGAGCAAATCGCCGGCCTCGTCTAAGGTCAGCCCGAAGGGCTTCTCCAGCCGGGAGGGGCCGCGGCCGCTGCCGGTGAGCCACCCCGCGAAACGGCTCAGGGCCGGCGGCTTAATCCCCAGGTCGGCTGGGCCGGTGAAGCTCCTGACGTACACGATGCAGGGCTCGGCGGGCGGTGGCGGCCAGGCGGGATGCGCCTCGGGGGCGTGTCCCGCCGCACCTGGCCCCACAAGGGCCAGGGCACTCACCACCGCGAGCCCAGCCCACGCCCTTGAGCCATAGCGGAGTGATGCGCGGCGCGAAAGCATGAGGTTAGAAATCCCGCCTGAACTGCACATAGAAGAAGTTCCTGTCCCGCTCTTCCGCCTGATCAATCTTCTGGTAATTGTATTGGTAGCCGGCTTTCAATGTTAGCTTGCCGTAGGTGAGGATCAGGCCGGTGCGGGCTGCCGCCAAGTCCTGCGAGACCCCCAGCGCATCCTGGCGATAGTAGCCCCCCTCCACGTTCCACGAAAGCCAGTAGGACAACTGGGTGTTGAACAGAGCGATGCACTGGTACTGCGTCTGGTCCTGCCCGCCCGGATACTTGTAAAAGACCTGGTTGAAGTTGAGGCCCAGCCGCGAGCTCTCGCCCAGTTGAAACGAGAACGTCTCGAAGAAGCGCGTCGCCCGATACTCGGTAAAGTTCGAGTCAAAGCTCTCGTATTCCGCCCCGGCGCGCAGCCAGCGCCAGGTGACATCGGCGCCCCCGACCAGGTCTGTCAGCGTCTCTGCCAGCGCCTGCGGGGGCGCGTTGTTATCAATGTAGTTCAGCCGCCCATACACCCCTACCGTGTTGTAGATATCCAGCCTGATCTCCGCCGTCGTGTTGAGCGTCTCGTAGGAGCTGGTGTAGAGCGAATCGCTTTGGTAGCTGACGAGGACCGTCGAGCCGTCCGGCAGGTTAATGCTGGTGGGGATGCGCTGGATTTGCGTTAGCTCGCCCGCTGGTATCAGCCGATAGTCCACGCCATTGACGTAGGTCGGCACCCCGCCTGGCCCAGTGACTAGGACCGACGTCGCAATCACGCGCGGGTTGTTGAGGAACGTGGCCGCCGTGTCCTTGAGCACATGCGACTCGTTAATCGTAGTGAGGGCGCCGCCGCCCGAGTTGTTGAAGTCCTGGTGGTCCACGATGGCTCCCCCGCCGAGGCTGAGATGGCCCCAGGAACCGAGGCGCTTCGAGTAGCCTTCATTCAAGCCAACGCCATAGCGGTCGTCGTTGGCGGAAGTGTTCGGGCCGGAGGCCGTGCCGTAATTGCCGTGGAAGTCCAGCGTGGAGACTAGGCTTTCGTAAAGCTGGTGGCGGAGCCCGGCATCGCCCTGGAACTGGGAGGCCGAGGCGCCATCCAAGTGGCTGTCCTGGTAATTCAGGGCGAGGAAGCTCTCCAGGTTGGGGGTGTGCCGGGCGATCAGGTTCTCCGTGGCATTGAAGGTCTGCGCGCTCTCGTTCGCGTAATCGGCCCAGCCGTACGAGGCGCCCGCGGTCTGCGTTATTTGATCGTGGCTGCCAAACGTCTCGGTATCCGAGGCGCCGACCGACTGGCTCATGCTGTTCTGCACCGGGCCCCCATTGAGCTGGTTGTCAAAGTTATCATAGCTGTAGGTCAGGGTGGAGCTGCCGTGATCGCGCTGATCCAGGCCGTTGAAGTTAAGGTAGGTCTCCGATATCTCCGTCGTGCCCGTAATGCCGCTGGTCGTCAGGTCGCGGTAGCCCATATCCGCGTTGAGGTTAAAGGACTTCTCGCTCCAGCCAATCCGCCCGCCGTAGCGGGTGCTGTCCGCCGTGACCGTGTTAAAGAAATCGTAGTTGTTGTAGGTGTGATCCTGGCTGGCGAAGAAGCTCGCATTGTAGGGCTTCGAGGAGAGGAAGTTCACCGTCGCCAGGTAGGTGAACAGGTTCTGGCTTTCGTTGCGCACCATCGAGTAGCCGGGGCTGGTCACCGAGTCGTAAGCATAGCCTATCCCGCCCGACCCGGTCAGGTCGAACGTCATGAAGTTGGGGTGATAAACCGAGCCTGCCAAATGCAAGCCGACGACCGGCACCAGCAGCAGGTTGTCATGGACCGACGTCACGCCCTGGGACGTCACGTCCTCGCGGAGCCCCTCGACGTCCATGCCTACGCTGGCCTGGGGAATGTCCAGGCGCAGCCAGCGGGGCTCGAGATCGGTGAATTGCTGGGCGTGGGCTGCCGTGGCCCCTGCAAGCAAAAGGCAGCACAGGCACACGATCCCGAGCATTGAAAAATGGTGGGGACGCCTCGCCGAGGCGTCCGTGTTCTGGCATCCGCGGACGCCTCGGCGAGGCGTCCCTACCCTGCAGGCCGTCGTCGCCTCAACCAGGCTGTGCCCCGGCACTGGAAAGCGGAGAGTCATTTCCCAGCGACGTTGGCGTTCAGGAGATACTTGTCCTTGCCCCAGTGCGGGTCATGGCATTCCACGCACGACTTCCCGGCCTTGCCCGCGTGCGCCTTGACCGCCGCCATGTCCTTCTCCTCGTGGCAATCAAAGCACAGCTTGGCAGGGCTCTTGAGAAGCAGGGCCTTCTCGCTCGAGGCGTGGGCGCTGTGGCAGGAGTCACACTCGCCGTTGCCCGCGGGGTCGTGCTTGAACGGGGCCTTGGCGATTGCCTGCTGCAGGTCGTCATGGCACTCGTAGCACAGCTTGCCGCCCGCCTTCACCAGCAGCTTCTTGTTATCAGACAGGTGCGGGTCATGGCAGGAGGTGCACTCACCGTTCTCCACCGGCTGGTGCTTCACCTTCGCCTTCGCGAGCTGCGCCTGGATATCGTCGTGGCAGTCGGCGCACAGCTTGCCGTCCGGCTTAACCAGCAGCTTCTTGTTCGCCGACTGGTGCGGATCATGGCAGGAGGTGCACTCGCCGTTCTCGGCGGGCTGATGCTTCACCTTGGCCTTGGCAAGCTGTGCCTGGAGGTCATCGTGGCAGTCGGCGCACAGCTTGCCATCGGGCTTGAGCAACAGATTCTTGTTGTTCGAAGCGTGCGGGCTGTGGCAGGAAGCGCACTCGCCGTTCTCCACCGGCTGGTGCTTCACTTTGGCCTTAGCGAGCTGTGCCTGGATGTCGTCGTGGCAGTCGGCGCAGAGCTTGCCGTCGGGCTTTACCAGCAGCTTCTTATTGTCCGACGCGTGCGGGTTATGACACGACAGGCACTCGCCATTCTCGGCAGGCTGGTGCTTGAACTTGGACTTGGCCATCTGCGCCTGGAGGTCGTCATGGCATTCGCCGCACAGCTTGCCGTCGGCTTTGACCAGCAGGTGCTTGTTGTCAGAGAGATGCGGATTGTGGCAGGAGGTGCACTCACCGTTCTCGACCGGCTGGTGCTTCACCTTGGCTTTGGTGATTTGCGCCTGCAGGTCGTCATGGCAATCGGCGCAGAGCTTGCCGTCCGGCTTGAGCAGCAGCTTCTTGTTCGCCGACTGGTGCGGGTCATGGCAGGACGTGCACTCGCCGTTCTCGACGGGTTGGTGCTTCACCTTGGCCTTGGCGAGCTGTCCCTGCAGGTCGTCGTGGCACTCGGCGCACAGCTTGCCATCGGGCTTGAGCAGCAGGTTCTTCGAGGGCGAGCTGTGCGGGTCATGGCAATCCAGGCATTCGCCGTTCTCGACCGGCTGATGCTTGCTCTTGGCTGTCTTGGGGAAGGGATCGTGGCACTGCGCGCACAGGGCGGGCGGAAGCTGCACCAGCAGGTTCGTGTTGCCGGCCTGGTGAGGGTTATGGCAGGAAGTGCACTCGCCGTTCTCGACGGGTTGGTGCTGCACCTTGGCGGTAAACGGCTCCTTCTTGTGGCAGGTGAAACAAACGGCGGCCCCTTTGCCCAGCATCTTCTGGGAGGTCTGGGCCTGGTGACAATCCGCGCACTGCCGGTTGGCGTAGGGCGGGTGCATGTAGGGCTTGGGCACCGCAGCGACGGGCGCCGCCGGGGCGGCCGCATTGGTGCCGGTGGGCTGGGAAGGCGCGACGGCCTTGGCCTGCGCCACATTCGTGCCTGCGCCCGGAGCAGGCACACCGTCGAAGAACGTAGTTAGCCACTTCTGCTTCGTGGGCCCGGAGCAACCGGCCAGCAGGAGCAGGCCAGCCCCGCCCAGACAAGCAGTCAGCGCCAGGAATCCAGCTACGGGAAGGCCGGGGGTCTGCGATGGGGTACGACGCATCAGGCAGCCTTCCGAGTGCGAGGTTACTTCCTGGACCCGAAGCCGTAAACCGTGACCTTGTGCGCGCCGAACTGGCTGGTGACCAAAATCAGATACTGGATCTTGAATCCTGGGGCCGCCTTCTTTTGGAACAAGCCCACGTCGTCATAATCCACTTTCACCGCTGCCGGCAGATACAGCTCTCCTTCCGTGCTGCTGCCGGCGGCGCCAAAATACATGAGCAAATGCCCGTCTGCGTCAAAGACCTGCACCACTTGCGTCGCCGCATCCACCACGTAGATGTGCCCTTCGCGATCCACCGCGATGCCTTTGGGCCGCGCAAAGAGCCCGGGAGCGACCCCCTGCTGGCCGATGGTGCGCAGGTACTTGCCGTCCAGGTCAAACACCTGCACCGAGAACCCGCCCAGGTCGGATACAAGGAGATGCCCCTGCCGGTCCACCGCCAGGTTCGTCGGCGAATACAGCCCGCCCTGGCCGGGCTTCGCCTCCCGCGGGATCTTGAACAGCAGCTTCCGATCAGCCTTGCTGTAAACCCGCACGCCGTGCCCTTTCACGTCCGTGACGTAGAGCCGCTCCGGTGTGACCGCCACGTCGGTGGGCTTCATCTCACCACTCGTGCCGATGGCGCCCACGTAGTTGTCGTCCTTGCCGAAAATGAGCACCTGGTCGCGGCCCGTGTCGGTGACGTAGCGCGTGCCGTCGGCATCTATGGTGATATTGATCGGCGTCTGCAGCCGGCCCTCCCCGCGCGGCGCAAAGTCCCGCGAGCGCCGCTTCACCAGATCGAACACCTGGATCCGGCTCGACATGGTATCGCACACGTAGAGCTTGCCCCCGTAGAGCCCTAAGCCATAGGGCTTGATCAGCGGGCTGGCGCCGGAAGGCCTGCCGGTGATGTAGTCCGCGAAGCTCTGGCTGCGGCCCAGTTCGAGGTCGGACGAAAACGCCGTCAGATATTGGACGCGCGGCTCGTCAGGCGCTGGCGGGAAGAAGGTGTAGTGCGCCGGTTCCTTGTGCGCAGAGGCGCAGCCCGCGGCCAGGGCCGCCAGGGTCGCGGCGCAGAGGCCGTTCAGCAGCCAGGATTTAAGCGGCAGCCCCAGGGTTACTTGTTGTGACAACTGCGGCACAGGAGGCTACCGACACCGCCCTTGGTGCCATTGATGATTTTCAGATACGGATTGTTAATCAGGTTGTAGGGGCTGCCCACCTGGTTGTGAACCGCATGGCAGGACGAGCACTCCAGCCGGTGGTTGCCACCCAGCAGAAAGCCGTTGATGGTCATGTCGTTGCCGGGAACGAACCCGGCCGGCGAGTCGGGAATGAGCACCTGCGTGGTGTCCGGGTTGTAAAGGAACTGGTCCTGGTTCGGGCCCGTGCCCACGAGGTTCGCGTCGTAGGTGAACGAGATAGGGTGGGTATGCGTCAGATCGGTCCCAATCTTGGCGCTGTTGGTGATGTAGAACGCCGTGTTGCCCTGGATGCCGCCGGCATACGAGTTGACGGCCACCGTTCCATCATGGCAGCTCAGGCACGCCAGCGACTGCCCGGTGGGCGTGGGCGAGGGCACGGCCTTCATCTGCGAGACCGGCACCGTGTTCGTGTTATACATGATCCAGGGGCCGGTGGAGGTCGTGTGGCCCCACAGCGGAATGACGCTGCTGTCGGCATGGTGCGCCTGGTGGCAGGGGCTGCACACCGCGTTGGGATCGCTCGGCGTAAAGTTCCAGGAAGCCTGGGAGAAGTCGTGCGGAGAGTTGAGGATGCCCGCCCGCATCACCGAGGGAGTCAGCAACAGGAGTCCGGCCAGGGCGCCGTGGGAGAGGAGGTTCGGCTTATTCATAATCAGCTAGTTTGGCTTCGTTGACATTAGGTTATGCGCAACGCCACGTGATCTTACGTAGGCGCTTTCCGGCAGCCAAGACAAATCCCGCCACCGGATTTCAGCCATATATCCGGCCTTCGCTGCCGCCCGCCCGGACCCTCCGTTGCGGGGCCGGGCGCGCACCGATGACCGGCGTTAGCCCGCAGTGTTCCCTCACCGACGCCGCCTCTCTACACATATTTTGTGAAACTATCAACATCCTTTGGGCAGTGCCCGGCGGTCGCTTCCGGCCCGCCCCCGGGCCGGGCCCGGCGGCCCCCCGGGATGATCATGACCCGCGGCAATGAAGCCCTTCGAGATATTCAGATGCATTTATGCCTCGCATTCCGCGAATGTTCCTCAACATTCTTGGCCCTATCGAAGCAATAAATGGTAATAGATTGGCAAGGCGCGTGCAGCCGACCGGGGCGGGCCGGCTATCCTGCAGTCAAATGGCTTGCGCGCGCCCGCTTCCCGGCTAGAGTTCGCGACCATCCGGAAGCTGCCAGCCGGGGCGGCCGCCGCCGAGCCCAGCACCGTCAATACTGAATCAGCCGATGAAAATAACTCATCTCTTCCCGGCACGTGGAATGTGCGGGCTGCCTCCGGCCCGGCGCGGCATCCTGGCTCTCCTCCTGGCAGGCGTCATCCAGGCCATCCCGGCGCGCGCGGATATGTACCAACCGCGCGTAACGCCCGGCGGGATCAGCCCCCAGCCGTGGATCACTTCGCTCGTCCACCAGGGCACGAACACCACGCTCAACTGGTACGGGCTGGAGGGCAGCTATAATGTCCTGGCGAGCCCGGGCCTGTTCCCCGCGCAGTGGACCAACCTGGCGGGGCCGCTGGCGACTACTTACGCCAACACCACCGTGCTCAACGGGCTGACGGGCAGCCAGAACTTCTTCCGGCTCAGCCCGGTGAACAATTACGTCGGCGCGGGCACCTGCAACCGCTGCCATCCGGACGTCTATGAGCCCTGGCAGCAGACGGCGCACGCCAGCGCTTACAACGTCCTCTCGGGCATTCCCTACAACACCGCCCAGGAATGCTATGCCTGTCACACGGTTGGCTACGGCTGGCCCTCGGGCTTCACGAGCATCACCAACACCCCGTGGCTGGCGGGCGTAGGCTGCGAGAACTGCCACGGGCCGGGCGCTGCCCACGTTTACGGCGACCACAACGTCGTGCAACCCGCCGCGACCATCGCCGCGCAGGTCTGCGGCGGCTGCCACGACGGCCCCATGAACCCCACCTACACCGAGTGGACCAACTCCGCCCACTCGGTAGTTGTCCCTGATGTCGCCTCCGGCTTCAACGACACCACCAGCGGCCAGAGCCGCATGATGAGCTGCGGCCCCTGCCACTCCGGCGCCGTCCGCGATGCCATGCTGCAGAACTACGCTTACACCCAGCTCGGCTATATCACCGCCTCGAACGCGATCACGCTGCCCACCGGCGCCGACGCCCGGCTCTACGCCCAGACCTGTGCCGTGTGCCACGACCCGCACCAGACCAACGCCGCGCCTGCCCAGTTGCGCAGCCCGCTCGCCTCCACGAATTACTATTCCTATTCGACCGCCCTGGCCGGCGCGACCAACCAGTTCGGCCAGTTCATCAACCTCAACTTCAACAGCCAGTACAACACGAACATCCAGGTCTGCGCCCAGTGCCACAACCTACGCGGCGCGCTGTGGACCGACACCTCCCGCCCGCCCCACAACTCGCCTCAGTACAACATCCTCCTTGGCGACGCGGGCATCCTGGGCACCAACATGGCGCCGTATCAGCCTTCCACGCACGCTCGCTTCTTCACCAATCAGTGCGTAGATTGCCACATGCAGACCAGCCCCTACCAGAGCGCCTCGGCGCCGGCCAACACCGGCCATGCGTTCACGGTCACCTCGTTCACCGTGTGCGAACAATGCCACGGCCCGGACGCCTCCAACCTGGTGGACTTTGCCATGAGCGAGTTCCTGCCCGCGCAGACCTCGCGCGTGACCGCCGCGCTGGACCAGTGGGCAGCCACCAAGGCGCCGGCCGCGCTCTACGCCAAATACGGCAACCTCGCCTGGGAATACTCCACGCCCGGCACCCTCTCCTCCGGCACGGCCGGCCCCACCACGTCCGAGCAGGCCCTCATCCCCGATAACATCAAGAAGGCGCGCTTCGACGTGTATCTCGCGAACAATGACGCCGCCTCGGGCATCCACAACCCGCAGTTCGTCATCGCGCTCTGCAATGCGGCGCTGAGCTTCGTCCAGGCGGAGTTGGGGCAGTGAGAACACCGATGCGGGAACATCCAACATCCAACATCCAACATCCAACATCCAATGGGCGCCGTGGCGGCAGCCATTGGATGTTGGATGTTGGATGTTGGATGTTGGATGTTCCCGGCCTTAGGTTCAGCGGCTCAAAACCCCAAAAGACTCTTTGGCAGAATTCTTCCCCCCGAGCGTCATCCTGCAGCGGGTATTCCCGCCCCAGCGTCTTCTTAGCACTCGCGCTGGTGGTCTGCCTCGCAGCCGGCGCGTGCTGCTTTCTTACCGGCTGCAAGCGCAGCCAGCCCGCGGCAGGTCCCGAAGGTTCTGCGTCCTCACTGCCGCCGTTGTCCGACCCCACGCTGGCAGTCCTGGGCCGGCTCGATGCCCCTCTTGAACTGCGCTTCTACTCGATCCTCGATCCCGCATCGGTGTCTGCCGCGGACAGCGCGTTCTCGGGCCGGGTGGACCAACTGCTCTCCGCTTACGAGCAGGCAGGCAACGGCAAGCTCAAGGTCGTCCGCTACACCTCCCAATCCAACCTCAAGCCCAACGCCCCTGCCGCCGACGGCATCCAAGCCTTCAACATAGATAAAGGCGATCCCTGCTACCTGGGCATCGCCCTGGCCTACAAGGGCAAGAAGGAATCGCTGGCGCGCCTGTCGCCCGACTACGAGCCGGCCGTGGAGGCGGACATCACCCGCGCTATCGCCCGCCTGGAAGATGCCACGCAGCCCGTCCCCGCGCCCATTGCCGTTTCGCAGCTCAACACCGGCGCCGTCCAGCAGGTGAAGGCCCTCATACCCGACGTCACCTCCGTATCGGTGGACGACGCCCGGCGCCTCATCCAGAACGCCAACCTCCAGGAACTCAACGCCGCCAAAAAGGAGACCGACGCCCAGGTCAAGGAAGCCGAGCAGCGTTACGCCCAAGCCCAGGCCGCCGGCTCGGAAGCCGACCAGCAGGCCGCCCGCCAGCGCCTCGAGCAGGCCCAGGCCGACCAAAAGGAGAAGCTGGACGCCATCTTCGCCAAAGCCGCCGCCCAGCTCGAAGCTTTCCAGCAGCTCAAGGCCGCGACGCGATAACGCCTCCTTTCCGGCCGTCGCCGCGCCCGATCCCGTGCTTTTCCCCTCCGGGGCCCATCCCTATCCCCTCCGGTACCTCACCGTAGAACCTCTGCAAAGTTTGCAGAGGTTCTACGGTGAGGTACCGGAGGGGATAGGGATGGGCCCCGGAGGGGGTATGGCGCGGTGAAGGCGGCAAGCCGCCTGCAAGCTACGTAGAGACAGGCAGTTGTGAATCTGACCCAGGGTTAGGCCGGGACGAGTTACCGGTGTCGCCACGCGAACGCAGGCTTCAGCCGTGATCATGCAGCCGGAAGTCAACGCAAGGGCGCAAAGTGGCAAAGGCGTAAAGTGTCAAAGCAACATCGGATATTCCACGGCTTTGCGCATTCGCCGCTTTGCGTCTTTGCGTTAAAAGTCCCGCCGTTATCGAGTTCGCCTCGGGTTCGATGTTCGGCGCAGTTTTATCAATTGGCGCTATGCATTCGGGTTGCGCTAACCTCGCCGTGTAGTTAAGGCAGCGCACGACCAACACGAGACGTTGAAGCAGTTATGGATGCGACAAAGTCTGAGGCCGAACTGACACAGCCGAGGCAGTCGCCGTTGCGCGGCTTCTGGAGCCTGATCGCCACGCAGTTCGAGGGCGCGTTCAACGACAATGCGCTGAAGATGGTGGTCACGTATGTCGGGTTGAACATGGCCCTGTCGCCGGCGATGCACAATGGCCTGGTGCCGCTCACCGCCGGGCTGTTCTCGCTGCCCTTCCTGCTGTTCTCGATGCAAGGCGGGTTCCTCGCTGACCGTTATAGCAAGCGCACCGTGACCATCGGGGTGAAGCTCCTGGAGATCCTCATCATGAGCTTTGCCGCGCTGGGCTTGCTGCTGCGCAGCCTGCCGATGGGCCTGGCGGCCATCTTCCTCATGGGCGTGCACAGTTCCATCTTCGGGCCTTCGAAGTACGGGCTTTTGCCCGAGCTGCTGCCGGAGCGGCGCCTGTCGTGGGGCAACGGCATTCTCGAGCTGGGCACGTTCCTGGCCATCATCCTGGGCATGGCGGGCGGGGCTTTGCTCTACAAGGGCTTCGAAGGTCGCCAGCAATGGTCCGGCGGGGTGATGATCGGGCTGGCGCTGATCGGGCTGGCTTGCAGCCTGGGGATCACGCGGGTGCGCGCGGCCAACCCGCAGAAGGAGTTCCGCGTCAACTTCCTGGGCGACCTGTGGCGGCAGGTGCAGGTCATGCGGCGCGACCGCGTGCTCTGGCTGGCCAACCTCGGCAACATCTACTTCTGGTTCATCGGCCAGCTCCTGCAGCAGAGCGTCATTGATTACGGGGAGAACGTGCTGCAGGTGGGCGAAATCCGCACCATGTATATGCTCGCGGCGCTGGCTATCGGCATCGGGCTGGGCAGCTTCGCGGCGGGCTACCTCTCGGGCGGCAAGATCGAATACGGGCTGGTGCCGCTGGGGGCGTTGGGGCTCACGGTTTTCGCGGGCGTGCTGTGGCATCCCGGCCTGCGCTTCACGAGCATCCTCGCGGTGCTCGCGGCGCTGGGCTTTTTCGGAGGGTTCTTCATCGTCCCCATTTCCGCCATCCTGCAGCATCGGCCCCCGCGGGAGAACAAGGGCATCATACTGGCAGCCGCCAACCTGCTTTCCTCGGCAGGCCTCTTCCTCGCCGCGGGCGTGTACTGGGTCCTGGCCGACGCCCTCCATCTCGGCCCGCGGGGTGTCTTCGGCATTGGCGGCCTGATGACGCTGATCGCCACGCTCTACGTCCTGTGGCTGCTGCCGGATTCGCTGTTGCGCTTCGTCCTGTGGGTGCTGACGCACACGGTGTATCGCATCCGCGTGCTGGGCCGCGACCATGTCCCCGGCCACGGCGGCGCGCTCTTTGTCTGCAACCATCTCTCGTTCGTGGACGCCATGCTCCTGCTGGCTTCGACGGACCGCCCGATCCGTTTCATGGTTTACAAGGGCATGTATGAGCAGGTCTGGATCAAGCCCTTCGCGCGCATTCTCGGCGCTATACCCATCTCCTCCGAGCTGCGCCCGCGCGAGATGCTCCACGCCCTGCACACGGCCAGCGAAGCCATCCGCGCGGGCGAGGTCGTCTGCATCTTCGCCGAAGGGCAGATCACGCGCATCGGCCAGTTGCTGCCTTTCCGGCGCGGCTTCGAGCGGATTATGAAAGACGTCGAGGCCCCGATTGTGCCCGTTGCCCTGGACGGTGTCTGGGGCAGCATCTTCAGCTTCGCGCGCGGCCGCTTTCTCTGGAAGCTGCCCCGGCGCATCCCGTATCGCGTGACGGTGAACTTTGGCCAGCCCCTGCCGCACACCGCCACGCCCTTCGAGGTCCGCGAGCGCGTGCAGGAACTGCTGGTCGAGGCTTGGGAATACCGCCGCGCACACATGGAACCCCTGCACCGCGCGTTTGTCCGCACCGCGCGGACGCATCCGTTCCGGTTCGCGATGGCGGACGCCACGACTCCCAGGCTCACTTTCGGCGCGGCGCTGACGCGGACTGTTTTTCTGGCCCGGCGGCTGCGGCCCGTCTGGGCCGGGCAGGAGATGGTCGGCGTGCTGTTGCCGCCCTCGGTGCCCGGCGCGTTGATCAACTTCGCCGCGGTGCTCATGGGCAAGGTGCCGGTCAACCTCAACTACACCGTGTCGGAAGCCACGCTCGGCTCCTGCATCCGCCAGTGCGGCATCAAGACTGTTCTGAGCTCGCGCGCGTTTCTGGACAAGCTGAAGCTCAAAGTGCCGGCGGAGACTGTCCTGCTGGAGCAACTGCTTGGCCGGGGCGCGGAGGCTCCTGCGCGGCCTGCGGGGCAGGGGGCGGCTGATGCTGCGTCTGACCATGCGCCGGCGGGAATGCCTGCGCCGGCACCCGGGCGACCGCCCGGCATGGGTGAAAAGATCGTTGCGCTTCTCATGGCGTGGCTCCTGCCGGCGCGGCTGCTCGAGCGCGCGCTCGGGCGCCATAAGAAGGCCGCGCTGGACGATTTGCTCACCGTCATCTTCTCCAGTGGCAGCACGGGCGATCCGAAGGGCGTCGTGCTGAGCCATTACAACGTGGGCTCGAACATCGAGCAGCTCGAACAGGTCTTCGGCTTGAACCGCACGGATGGCATTGTGGGCGTGCTGCCGTTCTTCCACTCCTTCGGCTTCACCGGCACGCTGTGGCTGCCGGCGGTCCTGGGGGTGCGCGTGGCCTACCATCCCAATCCGCTGGACGCCAAGGCCATCGGCCCGCTCGTCAGCGAATATGCCCTCACGTTCCTGCTGGCCACCCCGACGTTTCTGCAGCTCTACATGCGCGGCTGCTCCGCCGAGGACTTCGGCAGCTTGCGCCTGGTCATGACCGGGGCCGAGAAGCTGCCCGAGCGGCTCGCCAACGCCTTCGAGGAGCAATTCGGCATCCGTCCGCTCGAAGGCTACGGCTGTACCGAGTGCGCCCCGGTGGTGGCGGTCAACACCTACGACTTCCGCGCCGCCGGCTTCCGCCAGGTCGGCGCCAAGCGCGGCAAGATTGGCCATCCGCTGCCCGGCATGACCGTCCGCATCGTGGACGCCGAGAGCCTCGGGGGCCTGCCCGTCGGGCAGCCCGGCCTCTTGCTCGTCCGCGGGCCCAATGTGATGCAGGGCTACCTCGGGCGCCCGGACAAAACCGCCGAGGTGCTGCGCGATGGCTGGTATGTCACGGGCGACATAGCGGCGATTGACGAGGACGGCTTCCTGCAAATCACCGACCGCCTCAGCCGCTTCAGCAAGATCGGCGGCGAGATGGTGCCGCACATCAAGATCGAGGAGAGGCTGCACGAGCTGGCGGGCGCGACCGAGCAGAGCTTTGTTGTCGCCGGCGTGCCCGACGACAAGAAGGGCGAGCGCCTGGTGGTGCTGCACAAGCTCGCCCCGGAGCAACTGAAGCCCTGCCTGGAAAAGCTGGCCCAGTGCGACCTGCCGAATCTGTGGAAGCCCCGGCCCGACCAGTTTGTGCACGTGGATGCCCTGCCCTATCTCGGCACCGGCAAACTCGACCTGCGCAAAGCCCGCGAGATTGCGGCTAGGGGCTGAGGGGCGGTCTCTCTGGCGCACGGAGCGCGCCCGCCCTCGGGCGCAGCAACGCTCAAGGCGGGCATTGCGGTCGGCCAGTCGGAGGTTGCTGCGCCCGAGGACGGGCGCGCCCGGTGCGCATCGCCAGGTTACACCCCCTGCCCCAGGAACCTGACCCGGTCACTTGCTGGAAAGGTCTGCGTCTGGTATGGTCTCCCTGCTCCCGTTGGTTAGCGGGAAAGACGTGGAGCCCAGCCCCTGGCTTCATTGGAAGTCTGATCGTATGGACAGCAGCAAAACAAGTTTTTCACGCATGAGCATCGCTAGTCAAACGGAGAACGGCCGTTCCCTCACCGGGATTACAGGCCTGGACGATATCCTCGGCGGCGGCCTCCCGAGCGAATGCTTCTACCTGGTCCAGGGGGACCCGGGCTCCGGCAAAACCACCCTGGCTCTGCAATACCTGCTCGAAGGCCGGCGGCGGAGAGAAGGCTGCTTCTACGTCACGCTTTCGGAAACGACGCTCGAGCTGGAGAGGGTCGCCCGCTCTCATGGCTGGTCCCTGGAAGGCATCCCGATGCTGGAACTCTCCGCTATCGACGACGTCCTCCCCCCCGAGGCGCAAACCACCGTGTTCCATCCCTCCGAGGTGGACCTCAACAACGTCACCCGG
>DATKNZ010000027.1:0-51629 GCA_035541055.1 Candidatus Acidiferrum sp.
TTGCCGCGCTGGCTGCGCGAGGTGCCGCTGTACCGGCGGAGAGGTCTTCAGGCCCCCGACGGATCGTTCGCCAGCGCGGACCTTGGCCGGCTGCCGCTGATTACAAAGCAGGACATCCGCCAGGGTTTTCCGGACAATTTCCTGCGTGCGGGCGTGGAATTGGAGACGCTGCTGGACGCGGACGTCGTCGAACTGGAACACACGTCCGGCACCTCGGAGGAAAGGACGCCGCTGCTGCTGGCCCGCGGCTGGTGGGCCGAGCAGGAGGAGCGGGCGCTGCGGCTGAACCCGCTGGTGGCCCGCGTGCTGGACGAGTTTCCCGAGGCGCGGCGCGTCACCATCAACTCGCCTGTTTGCAGCGGCGACATCTGCTACACGGGCACGCCCTCGCGCGCCGAGCGGGTGGTGGGCAACGCCCTGTTCGTCAGCCTCTCACGGCTGCCCTTTCTCTGGGGCGAGCCGGAGCTGGCGCGGATGGCAGCCGAAGCGGCGGGTTGGCAGCCGCAATTCCTGGACGTAGACCCGGTTTACGGGGCGGTGTTTGCCCGTTACTGCGAGCGGCAGGGCGTGCGCCTGCCCTCCCTGAGATTCGTCGTGTGCAGCTATGAGTTTGTCAGTGTGGTGCACCGGCGCATTCTGGAGCGGGCGTTCGGCGTGCCGGTGTTCAACCTTTACGGGTCAACCGAGACGGGCCACTTGCTCATGGAGACCGAGGGTGGCGGAATGCGGGCGAGCGCCGAGACCGCCCACCTGGAAGTGCTGAAGCCCGACGCACGGGGCGCCGGCGAGCTGGCCGTGACCACCTTCACCAATGATTTCATGCCGCTGATCCGCTACCGGATCGGCGACCTGGTCGAGCGGCGCGAGGGACCTTATCACACGAGCTACCGGGTTCATGGCCGGGTGGCGGATGCCTTTACGCACCCCGACGGCGCCCGCGTGAGCACGTGGGACATAGACCAGTGCTTCGCGGACATCCGAGGGATTGTCCATTACCAACTCGTGGAACGTCCCGGCGCGTGGCTGTTGCGCTTTGTGCCGGACGGCCCCAGCCCGGCCACGGCGGAGTTGGATGAACTGCAGCGGAGATTGAGGAAGCTCCTGGAGCTGGGTGTCGGCCCGGTGATGCAGGCAACCGATCTGCTCCTGCCGGAAAGCTCCGGCAAGTTCCGGCTAGGCTACCCGGCGAGATGAAGGTGTCAGCAAAGCCTCCGGCGTAGCGCGGCCCTGCCAGTGTGACGTATTCGGGCTAAGCGGCCCGGCGCAAGTTATCGAGAGACTCGGCCTGACGTTGGGGAACCGGCTTGTCCCCTCCCGCGTCCTCTGCGCGTTCCTCGTCAACCCCCGCCTTCGTGCACGGAATGCAAAGGTTCGTATTATCAAGAGCCGTGGCGGCCCTTGCGGGCATGGGTTCACCGCAGCAGATGCAGATACGGAACAGCATTCCCGAGAATAGCACCCAATCAAGCGCACTTCAACAAGGTATTATTCTGTTTCATGATTGGGGCGACGGGCCAGAACCCCGGGGCGGGTGGGTCCGTGGCGGAGGGCGGGCCGCGGGTCAAGTCTGTGTGCTGGAAGAGCTGCGCGAGCCGCGCAACAGGCGGGCGGCTAGGAAACGATAGGCCAGCGCGGCGAGCACCGCGCCGGCCAGGAACAGGACGATCAGCACCAGGCCGAGGCGGAAGGCGCGGTCCACCGCGCGGTCGGCACGTGCGCCGACCTGCTCGCCCAGCCGCGCCATTTGCGTGGCGCTCTGGTTGGCGGTGGTCAGCAGGGCCTCGAGATCGCGCGACATGGCGGCGACCCGGGTGGCGGCGTTGCCGTAATCAACGACGTTGAACGGATGGGAGTTGGTGGAGGGCGGCGGCGGGTTGGTCTCGGGCGGGGAGACGTAGTGGACGAACTGGTCGAGCGAGATGATGGCGTTGTTGAGCGAAGCGCCCATTTGGCTGCCGGCGTCGAGGGTGCGGCGGACCTCGGGCAGCAATTCGCGGAGCTGGGCCTCCTGCGCGTTGAGCGTGGCCAGGATGTTCGAGCGCTCGGAGGCGACGCCGGCGAAGACCTGGTTGAGGGCGGCCTGGCGCTCGCGATCGAGCACCTGCGGCAACTGGTCGGCGCTGCGGGCAAACACCTGGGCGGATTGAGCAAAGCTGGTCAGGTTGGAGAGCACCTGTTCCGGGGCTGGCTGCGCGGCGATTTGCAGCGTGAGAGCCTCAATTTGCCAGCTCAGCAGCATCGGCGCGCGCTCGAAGTAGAACATGAGGCGCTCGCCGAAGTAGCGGGTTTGCTCGACGGCGCGGATGGCAGGGTCGAGGCCGCCGAAGGGGTCCACGTCCAGCAGGCCCAGGACGGTGTTGGGCTTGGCGAGGCGGCCCTGGAGGGCCTGGCTGCCGAGTACGCCCAGGAAGTCCCGGAGGCGGACGGCGCCGACGTATTGCTCGCCGGGGTGCTCCTGGGACCACTGGTAGATAAGGTCCCGCAGTTCGACGCGCTGCTCGAAGCTGAGCACGTTGGCGACGACGGCCCAGGCATTGGTTTCCAGGATGCGATGCGTTTCGAGCAGCGGCAGAGCGGCCTTTCCGTATTTCTCGCCGACCCAGTAGTCCTCGACGGTGCGCCGGGACAGGGTAGCGAGGACGACGAAGTCAACCGCGTTGAGGTTGGGGTTCTCGCCAGCCGCGATGCCAATGGCGGCGGTGCCCTCATGCAGTTTCCATTGCAGGGCGGCATCGCGCGCCTGCGGGGTTCCGACGCTGGCGGCGAAATCGTTGGCGGCCTGGGCGACGGCGCTGGCGTAATTGTCCGCCTCGCGCATGACCTCGAGTTGGAGCAAGGCGACCATGTTGGTCGGCTGCTGGATGCCCATGGTGCCTTCGACCTTGCGCACCAGAGCGGAGGTGCCCTTGCTCGGGGCGCGCAGCAAGGCGCACCCGCTCGAAGCCAACAGGAGGCCGCCCAGGCAAACGAGCGCCCAGCGAGGGCAGCCTCTCATAGCCGGCTGGCGCAAGCTCACCTCGCGGCTCCTGGCTTAATGGGTGTAACGGATGGCCACCCCGACGATGACCCGGCCGGTCTCAGGCGAGATCGTGCCGCCCCACCATGGGCCCACGACCACGGCACCGAACACCATCGTTCGGTCGGCAACGATAACAACGGCATTGGCCCCCATCCTGGCGCCGGCCAGCCTGAGCTTCTGTTCCATTTCCTCCTTCGTCGGGTGTCCTTGCGGCTGGAGCGTGATCTCGCCCAGGCGGACGTGCGGGGCGGTCGGCTGGGTTTGCAGGATCTGGACGGAGGCCGGATCGGTGGGCGGGTAGTTGGGCACTCCGAGGTATTGCTTGGACTGGACATAGACCGTGTTGCAGCCCGATACCAGGGCGGCCAACAGCACGGCGGAAAGCAGGGTGATCAATGTGTCGCGCTTCATACTGGTAATCTAATCTCTCGGTCCTTCGTGCCTGACTTTAGCTGGTGAGACCCGGCGGGTTCAAGTGCCTTGTTGCCGCAGCGGGGTGAAGCTGGTAGCGTCCGGGGCGTCGCAGCACAATTACGCCTGCATGGAACGTGAACGCGGAAGACCTTTCCCCACCTGAACGGCGGTCCGCCGCAGCCTGCTTGCCCTGGATAGTCGCGGTGGTCGCGCTGCTCACGTACCTGGCCACGCTCAACCGATGGCTGACGCTGAGCAACGTGAGCCTGGCCGCCGAGATGCGAGGCTGGCAGTGGCAGCCGCTGCTGCAGCAGCCGCTGGCGCAATTGATGAGCTGCCCACTGCGATGGCTGCCGGCGGGTTGGACCCCAGTGGGCCTGAACGTGCTGGCTGCCGCATGTGCCTCGTTAATCCTGGCGCTGCTGGCACGCTCGGTGGCGCTGTGGCTGCAGAACCGTCATGGACAGGAGCGCCGGACGGAAGACGCCGAGCGCGGCCCAGCGTTCTCGCCCGCGGGATGGGTGCCGCCGTTGCTGGCCGTGGCCGCCCTGGGCTTCCAACTGACCTTTTGGCAGAGCGCTACCGGCACGCCGGCCGACCTGATCGAGTTGCTGCTGTTCGCCGCGGTGATTTGGTGCCTGCTGGAACATCGTCATGACCGGCGGATGGGCTGGCTGGACCTGGCCTCCTTCCTTTGCGGCCTGGCCCTGGCCAACAGTTGGGCGATAGCGGGTTTCCTGCCGCTGGCCGCGGCGGGGTTGATCTGGAGCAAGCGCCTGCGGTTCTTCAACATGAACTTTCTGCGGCGCCTGGAGACCTACGGCTGGGAACGAGGCAAACCGGCCCTGGCCGAAGATGGGCGCTTCTTCCTGCGCATGTTCCTGCTCGGCCTGGCGGGCCTCTCAACGGTCCTGCTGCTGGCGGTCGTCAAAGGGTTCGGGCCGGATTCGAGGCTGAAGTTTGGACAGGTCCTGTGGCTGCTGCTGACATCCTACAAGAGCGTTCTGGTGCTCATGGCGCGCGTCTTCCGGGCACACCGGGAGGCGACGCTGCTGTTGGTGGTTGTCACGATGGCGCCCGTCCTGGTCATGAGCATCCGCTGGCGCGCCCTGGAGAACGTTGAGCACCATAGACGGCTGGACCTCGTCGCCGTTATCTTGTACGCCACTCACGCATTCCTGCTGCTGCTCGGCGTCAGTGTCGCCTTTGACCCGCCGTGGAGCCCGCGCGGCTTGAGCCCACGGTTCGGAATCAACCTGTCGTTTTTGCCGCTCTATTACCTTTGCGCGCTGAGCATTGGCTATTACAGCGGCTTCCTGCTGCTGGCTTTCAGCCATAGCAAGAGCCGTGGCGGGGCGGCGCGGGCCCTCAAATGGGCAGTGCCTATCTCGGTTTACCTCCTGCTGGGGGTGACGTTGCTGGGGCTGCTTGGGAAGAACCTGCCCACGATCCGGCTGTCCAACGGCCCGCAGCTTGAGCGATACGCCCGGCTGTTGGCGCAATCGCTGCCGCCGAGTCCGGCGCTGCTTTACACTCAGGAACCAGCCCGGCTGACGCTCTTGCGCGCCGCTTCGTCGGACTCCGCGGAGCGCTACGTCGGGCTGGATGCGAATGCGTTTCCGTTAGAAGAGTACCGGGCCTGGCTGAGGAAGGAGCACCCGAAGCTGTGGACCGCCTCGACCCTGGCGGTTGGCCCGGCTTTCGCCACCAACGGACCGCTTAATGCCGTGGGCGTCGTTTATGTGCTGGACTGGATAGCCCGGAGCAATCGCCTGTGCTGCCTCGAGCCGAACTACAGCTATTTGGTCGAGCGGTTCCACTTCCAGCCGCGAGGCCTGATCTACGAGCTGAAGGACTACGCAACCAACAGTTTCGACGCCCCCCCTCTCACATCGGCTGAATTGGCGAAGGCTCAGGAATTCTGGGAGCACCTGACCACGTCCGAGATTGAGCCGCTGGCGGCCCAGGTCCGCGAGGCCGAGCAGCCGCAGCCGGGGCTCGTCACGGGCATTTTAAGGCGGGCGCACATCAGCCGGCCGCTGCCGGAAACCTTGCGGGTGCTGGCGCACTGGTATTCGAGCGCGCTCGACTGCCGGGGAGTGGCGCTGCAGCGCGAGGGGCGGCTGGCGGCGGCCACGCCGTTCTTCACCCGGGCGTTGGAGTTGAACCCGGACAACATCGCCGCGCGTGTCAACTTGGAGTGCAACACGAACCGGCTGGCGGGCAAGGCCGTAGCGCTTGCCCCCACCCAGTCGCTGGATGAGCAACTGGAGAAATACGGCGGTTGGGCGCGAATCCTGGCGGCGGGTGGGCCGTTTGACAACCCGACTTATTGCTATCGGATGGGCTTGGTTTGTGCCCAGCAACGGATGGTCCGCCAGGCGGGGCAGTTGTTCGAACGCGCCGCGACGCTGGCGCCGAAGGAGGTATCTCCGCAACTGGCGCTCGCCACCTTGTACAATGCTTGCGGGCTGCCGGATTGGGCGCTGCGCGCCGTGACGGCGATGCGATCGGACCCGGCCATGCAACCCCTCGCCCCCAGGGCGAGCGTGCAACTGGCCTTCGTCGAGGCGAACGCCTGGTATGCGAAGACCAACCGGGCCAAGGCCGAAGAGGTCCTTCAATCGGCGCTGGACGCCAACCCCGAGGACACAAGCCTGCTGGAGCAGACGGAGGTGGCCTTTGCCGCCATGGCCAGCTACACCAATGCGCTGCGGTTGGCGGAGCAGCGATTGCAACGCGCGCCCACCAACATACCGGCGCTGATGAACAAGGGCATCCTGTGCTTGATGGCCGGAGAGCCATCCAACGCCGTGCCCGTTTTTACGCATCTGCTGGCGCTCACCAATAGCTGCCCGGTGCGGCTGTATCGCGCCGTGGCCTATATCAGGCTGCACCAGTGGGATTCGGCGGAGGCAGACTACAACGAGAGCCTGAGGCTTTTTCCTGACTCCTGCCAGGCGTATGTGGGGTTGGGGGAAGTCGCGCTGCTCCGCGGGAACACCAACCTCGCAATCCAGCATTTCCGGCAGTTCCTCGCTAAAGCGCCTACGAACAGTCAGTCCCGCGCGATATCGGCGCGCCTCCAGGCCTTGCAGTCCGCGGTGTCGCCGGCCTCCGGCGCCCGCGCCCGCCCCAACTCCCGCACCAAGTAGCTCGGAGCGGCCGCACTGGTAGGGACGCCTCGCCGAGGCGTCCCCACCCTATACCTGTCGCCGTTTGCAAACCGGCAGGTGGGTCGAATTCGCCGAGGCATTAAGGTGAACACCCAACTGCACCGGCGACTGGCTGGAACTAGCTTCTTCCAACTTGCCCGGGCCTTCTTGGAAGGAGGTCTGCATGGCAGGAAGAACGACGGCGCCCGTTGTCGCTGGAAGGCGGCCGAAGGCAACGTCAGCTAGAAAGGATTACAGCGTGAAGATGATCAGAATAGCAGCAGCCAGCGCTTTGCTTGCCTTAAGCGCAACGATGCAGAGCCATGGCCAGGATACCGTCCAGCCGTTGACGATTACGCTGACGGCCTACAATCCCACTGGATCGGGCGGCGTCCAACTCGTCCGGTTCACCACTAAGGACGAGATACGGTTCCTGGTGGGCACGAATGTCTCCGGCGGCCAGCTTTTGCTGGTCATGCCGATTTCCAGCGGGGTCATCAGCAATACCGGCAATATGAACGCCTACCTGGAGGTTACTCAGAACGGCAATGACATCCTCGACGTGCCGACGCCCGATAGCTTCAACCTGTTCCAGGATTCCGTGGTAGATAACACCAGCGGCAGGGTGACGATCGCCTACGGAACGGACAGGTATTCCACCGATTACGCCGAGTACCACAGCGAACTCCAGGCGTTCAATACTTGGGCGGCCGGCCGGGTGTCCACCATACCGCAGCCGGTGGGCTCGGGGACTGGGGGAACAACGCCCGGCGGCACCACGACGACTACCGTCATCGGCCTGCCTGTCGGAGCGATCCGGGCCTACGGCGGTTACAACACTGGCGCGACCACGACTTCGACTACCACAACCCCGTCTGCCGCGAACCTTACGTTGATTCCGGGTTTCAACCCCAGCGTGACGACGGCCACGACGAAGAGCACAACGGTCGCCGGTTCGAGCTTCGCGGCAGGTGGCACCTTCTCGTCCACCATGGTGACGGGCGAGGGTACGATAGACGGTGTGACGCTGGGCGGAGTGCCGATGGAGGGCTCGATCAGCGGTGGCGTGCCCACGGTCCGGCAATAACGGCCTAAGCCCTGCGATGCGACTGAAAATCTTCCTGATGGTGGTCATCCCGGCCCTGGGCCTGCTGGTGTGCCTGGCGCTCCTGCGGCCCGGGCCGGGGTTCACACGCAAGGAGAGAGGGCCGGCAAAGCCGTTGGTTACACAAGCCGCCCCGCCCGCGAACGAAGCGCGCGGATCGGAGGTATCCCAGCCGGTTTCGCAGCCTGAGGGCCAGGCCAAGCCTGCGACAGGCGGGAGCGGCGCCGACAGCTACGCGGCCACCGTCGCGAAGCGCGTATCGGAGTTGGCGATATTGGCAATGAACGACGATGGAGGCTCGCTGGGCATCATCCTTTCCGAGTTGGACAATCCCGAGCCCCAGATCCGCAGTGCGGCGTTGCAGGCGACGATCCAATTCGGCAGCCGGGATGCGATTCCCTACCTGCAGCGGGAGGCCGCGCGGACCGATGACCTGCCGACCAGGCAAGCCCTGCTCGGAGCGGCGGAGTATTTGAACCTGCCCAGCGCCACGGAAATCTACGAATCGCGTCGGCAAGCCTCCGGCCGGCGGTAGGCAACCCGCCTTGGAGCAAGCCGCTCCGGGTTCCCGTCGCTCTCCTCACAGGCAGGCCCATCCGGTGAAATACGTACTCATCGTACGTATTGGACTGTCTCGTATCACCCCCGGTTTCCCCTAGGCTCGATGGCATCCCTTGACAGGGAACTGGGAAAGCGGTAGCTGCGAATGCGCTACTCCGGCACCGCTGCCCTGTTGGCGCAGTCTTCGCCGGCTGCGCCTTTTTGTTGGCCTGTGCCTCCGGTGCGGGAGAGGGCGCTCAACTTTGGTTCAGGGGAACAAACCCCGGATTCGTTTGGCTTCCTGCACGCGCTTGATGCCGAGTGTCAGGGCCGCTAGCCGCATGGACAGCTTCTGCTTGCGGCTGAGCGAGACGACCTGCGTGAACGCCGCCTCCAGGATCCGGAACAGCTTGTCCACGACCTCCGTCTCGCCCCAGAAGAAGCTCTGCAGGTCCTGCACCCATTCGAAGTAGGAAACTACCACCCCGCCGGCGTTGCAAAGCACGTCCGGCACCACGAAGATTTCCGGGCGTTGGTTCAGGATCACGTCTGCTTCGGGAGTCGTGGGGCCGTTGGCGGCTTCAGCCAGGATGCGGCATTGAATCCTGGCAGCGTTGGCCTGAGTTATCTGGCGTTCGAGAGCCGCGGGCACCAGGATGTCGCACGGCAACACAAGCAGTTGTTCGTTGGTGATGGGTTCGGCTTCGGGGAAGCCCGCCACGGTACGGGTGTTGGCCACGTGCTTTTCCAGGGCCCAGAGGTCCAGGCCATTCGAGTTGTAGGCCCCGCCGGCGGCGTCGGTCACCGCCAACACTTTCACGCCGTAGCGCGCCAGCGACAGGGCGCTCACGGAGCCGACGTTTCCGAAACCCTGCACGGCGGCAGTGGCCTTGCTGATGTCCAGGCCAATGGTATCCGTAGCGCGGTTGACCAGGTAACCGACGCCGCGGCCGGTGGCTTCGCGCCGGCCCAATGAGCCGCCCAGGCTGACAGGTTTGCCGGTAACGATGCTGGGGACGGTGGCGCCGACATGCACGGAGTAGGTGTCCATCATCCACGCCATCACCTGCTCGTTGGTGCCGAGGTCGGGGGCCATGACGTCAACCTGCGGCCCGATGAAGGGGATCATTTCCTGGGTGTAACGGCGCGTCAGCCGTTCCAACTCGGTCTTGGACAGCTTGCCGGGGTCGCAGGCGATGCCGCCCTTGGCCCCGCCGTAGGGCAGTCCCGTGAGCGCGCACTTCCAGCTCATCCACATCGCCAGCGCGGCCACTTCGCCCATAGTCACGTCCGGGTGGAAGCGCAGGCCCCCCTTGGTAGGTCCGAGCGTGAGGTGATGCTGGACGCGGTAGCCGGTGAATACCTGCGTCGAGCCGTCATCCAGGTGAATCGGCAGGGCCACGGCCATCGAGCGTTTGGGGTATTTGACGCGCTGGCGGTCCTCGGAGGGCATTTGCAGGTGGTCGGCCACCAGGTCGAACTGCTGGCAGGCCATACGGAAGGTCGGATGGTCGTAGATTTCCACGGGGCGAAGATAGGAAACGGGGCTGGCTCCTGAACAGGCAATTGTGCGTCCTTGCAGGACTTTGCTCTTGACCCAGGCACCCCCTGCCCTAAGGTGGGCAGGCGAATGATGAAAGTGCTACAGACAGCCTCAGTTTGCGGCCTGGGCAAGCTCGGCGCGTGCATCGCAGCGACGCTGGCCCAGCGCGGGTTTGCCGTGATCGGCATAGACATTGACCCCATCAAGGTCCAGAAGATCAATGCCGGCAAGCCGCCAGTCGAGGAGCCCCTGCTGGCCGAGACCATCGCCGAGGGCCACGCCCGTCTGCGTGCCACGCAGGACTACCGCGAGGCCGTCGGCACCGACGTCACGTTTTTCATCCCGCCCTCGCCGAGCCTGCCGGACGGGAGTTTCTCCAATGAATTCCTGCTGCGAGCCATGCAGCCCGTCGCCGCCGCCGTCCGGGAGAAAGGCAAGAAGGGCCATCTGTTTGTGTGCAGCTCCACTACGACCCCCGGCGCGGTGGACACGGTCTTGATTCCCATGCTCGAACGCGAGATTGGAGGCGTTTGCGGGCGCGATTTCGGCGTGTGCTACAACCCGGAGTTCATCGCCCTGGGCAATGTCGTCAAGGGGTTGCTCGAACCGGACATGGTGCTCATAGGCGAGTCGGACCCGGCCAGCGGCGCGGCCCTGGAGCAACTTTACAAGCAATACAACACGAACCGGCCGCGCATTGCCCGCATGTCCATCGTGAGCGGGGAGTTGACCAAGATATCGGTCAATAGCTACATCACGATGAAGATCAGCTTTACCAACCAACTGCGGATGATCGCCGAGCAGTTTCCCAAGGCTGACATCCACCGGATACTGGAGGCGATCGGGAGCGACACCCGGATCGGCCAGAAGTACCTGCGGGCCGGCCTGAGCTTCGGCGGGCCGTGCTTCCCGCGGGACAACCGGCTGCTGGCCTATACCGCCCGCCAGCTTGGCCTGGAAGCCCCGCTAGCCGAGGCCTCGGATCGGGTGAACCAGCAGACCAACGCCAGCCTCTTCAAAGCCGTGCAGGGCATGATTACCAAGCAGGACCTCGTGGCCGTGCTCGGCCTGTCCTACAAGCCGGATACCTACATTACGGAAGAGTCGGCGGGCCTCTTCTTGGCGCAGAAGCTCAAGCGCCACGGCTACAAGGTCGTGGTCCACGATTATGGCGCCCGGCCGGACATCGCCCCCAGCGTGCACGAGTTCGAGCACGTGGATGATCCGGCGGAGTTGCAGAAGCGCTCCGACCTGAAGCTCGCGGTGATCTGTTGTCCCTGGCCGCAGTATGGACAGTTGAAGTTTGCCTCGAATACCAGGGTCCTGTCCCCCTGGAAGCTGTAGGCCGGTCTGGGTGCGACCGGGGGGTCGCGTCACTCGCAGATCAAGCCGAACTGCTCGCGCTCGACCCAGCCCTGGGTGCGATTGGTGCGTATCAGCACGTATAAGCCGCGGGTCCGCACCATGCGCGCCGGTTCTCCCGCCACCAGCCGGGCGATGCCTTGGGCCTCCAGCGTCGGCGTCAGGCGCAGCACGGTGTCCGGCTGCAGGATCAACCCGCACCGGGAGCGCGTGTGCAAGCCGATGTAGGCAGGCACGCTGAGCAGGAACAGCATGAGGCAGAACGCCGCGGCGGCCTGGTGCCAGGTGGCCTTCGGCCAACGCAGAATCCCCGGGAGCATGACGAGCCCGATTGCCACCCACAGGCTGGCTCCGGCCATCCACGCCCACCAGTTCGGCGGCAGCCAGGTCGAGATTACTTCATACCACGCCAGTTCCGGTGAATCGAGCTGGGCCGCCTTGCGGGCAAACTGCAAATCCTCCCGTGCCGACGCGTTGAATGGGTCCAGCCACAACGCCTGCTCCCAGGCGAGGACCGCGGCGCCGGTACGTCCGACCTTCCATTCGGCGTTGCCGAGGTTTTGCAGCGTTCCCGAAGCGGGTTGCCGCCTGGCTGATTCGCGGAAGGCCTGCACCGCGCCGGCATAGTCGCCTACCCGATAGGTGCCCACCCCTTGGCGGAACAGGTCCTCGAATGGGGCCGAGCGCAGGCGAACCGGCGCCAGCGCGGTTGCTGCGACAGTGACCCAAAGAATAAGGACGAATGGTATGGCCGGCCTCGCCGGGGTCCTGGCCGTCGCCGCACTCTGCGCGAGCAAGCATTCGGGCTGGCTGAATCGCTGCTGCGCTGTCATTGGCCCACCAGCCTTTCCTCGAGGCGCTGCAGGACGCCCTCGATCTCGGGCTCCAGCGCCAGCAATTCCGTCGCGTCACCCCCATTGACGGCAAAGCGCGTTGCATCATTCACGCCGAACAGCCGGCGCACCACTTCACCGGCGCGGCCATTGCCGCCGCTGTCCTGGACCAGCGCCAACACGTCCTTGCCGACCAGGGCGCGCGGCTGCGCCGGATAATGCGGCGCGCAGGCCACTTGCATCGCGCTGACGGCGGCGGCGGCGAAGCCCGGCGCATCTTTGGCTCGAGCGGCCTGGCGCAGCACACGCCTTTGGCGCCGCAAGGCGCGCCGGGCCCGGCGGCGCAAGAGAACCTCTGGATGCTGCTCATAAAACCGGCGCCTTCGGTCCCATGCCCACAGGCCGGCAAAGAGGGCCGCCGGTGCGAGCTGCGCTAGCGGGAACCAGGCCTGCTGCTGCGACGGCACCAGGGTGGCCGCCGTGCGCCCCGGCGAGGCCGCCAGGCCGCGCAGCACGGGCTCTTTCTCGGCCGGAGCCGACGGTGTAGCCGCCTGCACGAGCGCTTGCAGGTCGCCCGGCACCACCCCGGGTTTGACCGTAACCGGCACCGCCGGGATGGTCAGGTCGGCATAGCACTCCCGCTCGGGATCAAAGTAACTGAACGGAATGGCCGGCGTCGCCCGGGCCTGCTCCGTCAGCGGAATGAGTGTGTAGTTGAACGTGGTGACTCCGGCCATCCGCTCGGGGCCGGCGACCACTCCCTGAGGTGGCGCAACCTCCTCCGGCGGGAACACCTGCCAATCGGGCGCGTGCGGCGCGGGAGGCGCCACGAGGCGCGCCAGGGGTCCGTCGCCCCGATTGGTGACGGTGACGGATAAGGTGAGCACGTCGCCTGCGCGCAGCACGTTGGTCCGCAGGCTGGGCGGCCCCAGCGTGAAGTTGCCGATTCCGCCGGTGAAGCCGGGCAACTCGCCTTCCGTAGGCAGGGGACGGACGTGCAGTTCCACGGGTTCTGTCTCCACCAGCGTGTATTGGGGCATGCCGCCCGGGATAATCGCCGTGCCGCTGATCGTGATCGTGCCCGTAAAGCGGTTTCCGGCAACGAAGCCCTGCGCGAAGACGCTGAGCTTGCCCGCCATTAACGGCGTCAGTGTCGTTTCGTATACGTAGCTCGGGAGCCGCCCGCTTTCGAAAGGCAGCATCTCGATGCGCTGGTGGGCTGCGCCCAGGTCCACCAGGAAGCCCTGCCCGGTCAACTGCACCTGCGCCAGGCCCTGCACGGCGCCGCCGAAAGACCCAGGCAGCACTACCTTCGCCCGGACGGCCTGGCCCGCGAAGACGTTGGTGGCGGCTAGCTCCAGCAGGATGCGCTGGGCCGGTTGCGCGGGAGCGGCGGGCACCACCTCCAGCCGCGCCGACGGCACTCTCACCGGCTTGCCATCCACGGTCGCCGTGAACTCGGGCATCGTGAACGTGCCGGCCGCCGCGGGCCGGACGCGGTAGTTGAAAGCCGTGAGCGGCAGGAAGCTGCCCTGGCCCACGCGCAGCACTTCGCCGTGGGCGCCCTTGCTCAAGGCCAGCCCGGCGGGCGCGGCGAGCTTGTCGGGCATGTCAATGGTCTCCTCGAGCGCATTGAAGGTGACCCGGTAAATCGTCGGCTGGCCGGGCGCGGTGGTGGGCGGGTCGAAAGCCGCCGTGGGCGCTACCGGGGCCGAGATGTCAATCTTCGGCTGAGAAATCATCAGCGACATGAGCGGGTCCTGGGGATGCGGCGGATTGGTGGGCTGAGCCGAGGCGGCGAGCGCCACGAGCAGCGGGAGCAGCAGCCATGCGAAATGACGTAAGCCCAGTGAGCCGTAGCGCAACGTGGATCGCGAGCCGTGCCTGCGGTTTGGCTGCTGCGCGCCGAGGCCGGCGCGCGCTCCGGCGTGCC
This sequence comes from Candidatus Acidiferrum sp., assembly GCA_035541055.1. Classification (GTDB taxonomy): domain Bacteria; phylum Verrucomicrobiota; class Verrucomicrobiia; order Limisphaerales; family UBA8199; genus JAPLUA01. Next base: position 13,905 of record DATKNZ010000027.1, read on the forward strand.
GACAACCCCCTAGCATAGTGCGCTCCGGTCCTTCAGGGTTTCCTTCGTCATCGCTCACCCGCCGTTTACCAGGTCGGGCGATTGCGGTCCTTGGGCTGGGCCTCTGGCCCCTGGCCCATCGGCAGGCGGCGTTCGCTGTCGAGCTTGAAGCCGTCGAGCACCCAGCCCGCCTGCTCCTGGGACATCCTCATTTCCTGGCCCTCTCTCGAGGGGCCCTCCTGCTGTCCGGGCTGCGGCCCAAATGGCATGTCCTCGTCCTCGTCGTCATCGCCGGCGGCCCCCGGGGGCATGTCCTTGCCGGGAATGCGGCCCTTGCATTGCTTGAGCTTCTCGCCCAACTGCCCGCTCTTGTCGCACATGCCATCGGCACAGGCCTGCATCTCGCGCAGGCTGTCCACGAGCCGCGCGATGCAGCGGTCCACCACCTCGGCATTATGCTCCGCGTCGGCGTCGGCCTGGCGTAGTTCCAGCGCGCTCTTGAAATCGCCCGAGGAGCGCTGCCAGCGGGACAAGACCGCGCCGTGGACGGCCAGGGCCTTGCGCACCGCCTCGAGCGCGCTCTTCAGCTCTTTGCGCGCGCCGCGGCCATGCATGTACGCGGCGACCAACTGCTGGACGTCGTTGCCGCCGAGCGCTGCATCCAGCTTGCCAATGGCCTCGTCCGCCCGCTGCTCCGCCGCGCGACCGCGCGCGATGGTCGGCCCGGCGGGCGGGCTCTTCTTCAAGGTCTCAATCCCCTGCTGGAAGCGCACGTGCCCCAGGTTGTATAGGGCCGGCTCTTGCAGGCGTTCCTGCTGGCTGGCAACAGTGGTCTCCAGGGAAGCTTCTGCCTCACGCAGCTTGCCCTGCCCAAGCTCGCGTGTTCCCGCATTGAAGTACTCTCGCGGCGTGGCGGGGGGGGCGGAATCGGGCTGCTCCGCCGTGCCGGCGCCGCTCGCCGCGGGCGGGGAACCATTTGTCCCTGCCGGGTTTGCCGCTCCAATCGCGGCGAGCGCGAGCGCTGCCCCTGTCAAACCCAGCGCCATCCGCGCCATCCTGTTCCTGTCCGTTGTTCGCATTACCGGCATGTCTGCAACTGCGCTCAATATAGCAGGTCGCCGCGGCGAGGACATCCTTATGTGGGTCGCGGCGGCGCCGGCAGCGCGGGACGGGGACCTCCGTGCCGTCTTCCCGGTGATACCCCGGTGTGTCTCCCATGTGGTCCGGGCCCCATGGGAGATACACCGGCCTACCACCGGAGAAACGCCGGGAAAACGAGCCAGAAACAAAGAAGGACGCGTTCGGCTCCGAGCCCGCCCATCCGGAGCCGCCGAACTTCCGCCGCAACAGCGTAAGGTGCACTCCTGGAGGAAGTTGCAGGATTCTGATCCGGACTCTGCCCTTGAACACGATCCCGGCTGGGTTGGGCCGCATTCGCCCCGCACTCTGTGCCGGGCAGTGCCAGGTTCAGGCCTCCGCCAGGGCGGTCAAGGCCGCCCGGGCGCCGCCTTTACGGAGCAACGCATCGGTGGTGGCCGACTTATAGAGCCCGCCCAGCGTGGGCATGTTAAAGCACGCTTCCACAAACACGTCCGCGGTGCTGTCGGAAAGCATCGCCATCAAGCCGATATGCACGACCTCCGTGGCTTGCTCGCCGATGATGTGCACGCCCAGGAGCTTCATGTCGTTGCGGCGGAAGAGCAGCTTCAGGAAGCCATCCAGGTCGCCGATGATCCGGCCACGGGCGTTGCGCCGGTAGTCGGCTCGTCCCGCCACGTAGTCCACCCCTTTCTTCTGCAGGGACTCCTCGGTTTCGCCCACCATGCTGACCTCGGGGATGGTGTAGATGCCGTTGGGCAGGAGCGGCGAGAGGCGCAAATCCCCGGCCTGACCGATGGCGTGGCGGGCCGCCCGGCGCCCCTGCTCCATGCTCGTCGAGGCCAGGGCGGGAAAACCGATAACATCTCCTGCCGCATAAATGTGCGGCACGTTGGTCCGATATTCCGCATCCACCGGGATCACCCCGCGCTCGCCGACCTTCACTCCGGCCGCCGCGAGGTTCAGGTTTTCCGTCGCGCACTTCCGTCCTGCGGCGACCAGCACAGCATCTACTTCGAGCGAGGTTCCGGATGCAAGGTCGAGCTTGAGGCAAGACGACCCGCTCCGGTCGCAAAGCTTAACCTGTTCGTTCCAGTGGAAAGTTATGCCCCCACGTTCCATCGCTGCTGTGAGGGCGCGGGAGACTTCACCATCGAGGAACGGCAAGAGCTTGTCGCGGCCATCAATCAAGTGGACCTGCGCGCCCAGGGCCGCGAACGTGCAGGCGTATTCGCTGCCGATCACGCCCGCGCCGACGACGGCGATGCGCCGGGGCAGCAGGTCGAGCTGCAGGATGGTGTCGGAGTCATACACCTCGGGGGTGCCGAAGGGGTAGTTCGGCGGCCGGAAAGGGGACGAGCCGGTGGCAATGAGGATGCTCTCGCCGCGGAGCACTACTTCGACGGGCGGCGCGGGCACCTGGCCACGCGCCGGCGCCTGCTTGCTAGGCTCGACGTGCACCAGGTGAGGATCAACAAACGTGCCGGTGCCGAAGTAGAGATCCGTCAGGTCGGCGTGCAACTGCTGCGCGATCATGGAGTTGAAGCCCTCCTTGACTTGCTGCTCGTGCCGCAGGAAATCCCCCACGGTCGCCTGTTCCCGCACTGAGAGGTCCACGCCGATGAGCCGGCGCGCCTTTACGCCGGAAAGCGCCAGCGCGGTCTCGCGCAGGGTCTTGCTGGGCACCGTGCCGGTGTTCACCCCCGCGCCGCCCAGTTCGTAGTGGTTATCCACCAGCGCGACCTTTTTCCCCGCACCCGCCGCGGTCGCCGCCCCGACAATGCCCGCCGGACCCCCGCCAATGATGACGAGGTCGTATGTCTTCGGCTCGGTGGACATTCCGTCTTGCGTGTATGGCCAGACCTGTCGGCGTGCCAGAGCCCGCCAGCGGATCCAGGATGCCAAAAGCATTCCACAGCGGGTGCCGGATGTCCAACAGGCTACAGGCGACCGAGTTCCACGCCCTCGCGCCGGAGCAACACGGCCTCGACCTTCGGCACATACATCTGCGTCTCAGCGGGCAGGTGCGTGGCGATGGCGTCGAACGTTTTCGCTTTGCGCCGTTCCAGCAGCTTCTGGACGGTGCCCTCGCCGGCGTTGTAAGCCGCCAGCGCCAGCCGCCAGTCCTTGAACTGCGCGTGGAGGTGTTTGAGATATTGGGCGGCCGCCCGCGCGCTGTCCTCGGGGTCCAACCGCTGATCGGAGGGCCACGTTTTGAGGCCATAACGCTTCGCCGTCGCCGGCATAAGCTGGAACAGCCCGGCGGCGCCCACAGGGCTGCGGGCACGCGCGTCGAAGCCCGACTCGACCTCCGCAACCCACACGAGCGCCGTGGGCAGCTTCTGTGCGGCAAAGACCGGCTTGAGCCGTTGCACGTAAGGCTTCGCCGCGTCGGGCCAGGGCCGGGTCGAGAGACGCTTGGTCCAGATCTCGCGCTCGCGCGCCGGTGTCGGGTTCGGCGTGCGTTTCGGGGGCTGCCCGGGCTTGGGCGCCGGCGCGGGCGTGGTGCGCCGAATCTGGTCAGCCACCTCCAGGTAATCCAGCCGGGCCTTAAGCCAGGCCGCATAAGGCGCCGTTCCTTCGTAGCTCTCCAGCAAGGGCAGGATCGCCTTGGCGCTATCGTTCAGCGCGCCGAGATCAACCACGTCGTCGTTGTGGAACTGTTTGGCGAGGTCGCGGAAGAACTGCTTCACCCTGGCGCGGTCCACCTCCTGCAGAGAGCGCAACGCCTCGTCGTCCAGGTTTTCCCTGGCCCACTGGTCAACCGAGTCCGCCACCTCGTCCAGCGTCATCGTATCGTCTGGCGGCGGCGCTTCGGCGGCGCAAGGAGTGCCCGCCATAAGATAAACGCAAAGGCAGCCAACGAGGCCGAAGCTACGCCGCAGGGCTCCGCTGCCCGGGTTCAAGACGCAAGGATCCTGCTCAACCGGTCCGCCAGGTCCTTGAGCCCTTCGGGAGTATCACCGCCAGCCTGCTCAGTAATTGCCCATCCCTGATAGTGAATGCCGTCCAGGGCCTTCATCACGGCCGGCCAGTTGATGTCCCCCTCCATGAGCTTTACATCGAAACCCTTCCACGGTCCCTGGGCATCGCGCTTCTTAAGGCTGAACTCCTTGATGTGCAGCTTCTGGATGCGCGGCCCGAGAACGGCGATCCACTGCTCCGGCCAGCCGTAGTTGAGGATGTTGCCGACGTCGAAGTGCCATCCGACCGCCGGGCTGTTGAACTCGTCCACATAGCGGGCGGCTTCGAGCGGGCTGAGCAGGAAATGGTTCCAGACGTCCTCGATGGCGATCTTAACCCCTAACTCCTCGGCCAGCGGCACCGCCTTGCGAATCTCCGCCTGCGAACGCTGATACGCATCCTGGTAGGAGATGTCCTTGTTGACGATCCCGGGCACCAGCAACACCGAAGAGGCGCCATAGCGTTTGCCGTCACGCAGCGTCTGCTTGAGGGCTTCGAGGCCCTGGGCGCGCACGTTCGGGTCCGGAGAGGAGAGCGGCAGTGTCCAATGGTCGCGTCCGCAGACGCTGGGGATGACCAGGCCCGTCGCGTCGCGCGCGCGCAGAACTTCATCCTGGTCCATGTGGCTCATCATCTCGGTGCCTTCGAACCCGGCCGCCTTGATGGCCTGCATTTTCTCCAGCACGGAGCCCTGCACGCCCACCGTGGCCCACATGATGCCTTTCTTGATGCGGCGCTTGGGAGCCGGGGTCTCGGGCCGCGGCTCGTCAGCCGCCAGCGCCCCGGGTGCCAGGGCGGCCAGGGCCAGCGCGCCCGCGCTGCCTTTCAGGAATTCACGACGTTGCATAGCACTCTCCATGTTCATTCGGTTGTTACCATCTAACTGAACTTCGTCACGCCCTCGATGGGCACCGGGGGGAAATCCAGCTTCATGTCCCAGGACAGCTTATCGGGCACCAGCTTCTGCTGGGAATTGAGAGCCTCTTCCCACGCGATTTCCTGGCCGGTGTAGGCGGCCATGCGGCCCATGATGCCCAGCATAGTGCTGTGGGCCATCCATTCACCGTCGTTGATCGGCTTGCCATTGCGGATGCCGGCGAAGAGTTCGTTGTGTTCCGTTTGATACATGTCCTCCTTCGGCCCGCGATAGCGCCAGTTCTCCTTGCCCTTGATGAAGACACCTGTCCAGCCCTGGATCTTGGCGAACCCCGCACTGCCCATAAGGTAGTCCGAGTTATCCGAATAGGTCTGGCCGATCTGCCGCTGGCCCACGAAGGCGCGCACGTCATCCGGGAACTCGTACACCACGAACATGTGATCGTAGATGTTGCCCTGGTTGTTGGGCGTCTGGCGGCCGCCCACCGCCACGGCCTTGAGCGGCGACTGGTCTTTGAGGCCCCAGGCGACCTTGTCCACGCTGTGGCAGGCCTGCTCGACGTAGCCGTCGCCGGAGAGCCACGTAAAGTTGTACCAATTGCGCAACTGCCACTCCAGGTCGCCCATGCCGGCGGGCCGCTCACTGGCGGGCGGCATGGGCTTGACCGGGCCGGTGTAATAGGTGGCGTAGATGGCGCGGATGTCTCCGATGGCGCCGTCGTGTATGCGCTGGTAGAACTCGCGCCGGGCCCGGTCATAACGCCAGCAGAAACCGGCCACCAGCGACAGGTTCTTCTCTTTGGCGGCCTTGGCCGACTCCATCACGGAGCGGACGCCCGGGGCGTCGGTGGCCATAGGCTTCTCGCAGAAAATGTGCTTGCCCGCGTCCACCGCCGCCTTGAGATGCGTCGGACGGAAGCCCGGGGGCGTCGCCAGCAGGACGACGTCCACCCCGCTGTCTATGACCTTCTGGTAAGCGTCCAGACCCACGAAGCACTTATCGGGTGTCACCTTCACCTTATCGCCGCAACTCTTTTGCAAGCTCTGCAAGCTCTTCTGAAGTTGATCCTCGAAGGCGTCGCCCATCGCGGTGAGCACGACATTGGGGTCGGCGTTGAGCGCCTGGCTGGCGGCGCCGGAACCGCGCCCGCCACAGCCAATGAGCCCGACCTTGAGCGTCTGGGGCGTCTGGGCCACCACCGCGGGCGCTGCCGCCGCTACCGTCGCGGCTACGGCGGCCTTTTGCGCAGGCTTACGCGAGGCGCAGCCCGCCAGCACGGATGTCAGCGCCAGCGCACCGCCGCCTGCAATGGTCGAATTCTTGAGAAATTCCCGGCGTGACATGGGGCGATTGGAAGGAAGCTTCATAATTCAACAACTGTGATGGCGATTCTGCGAACGGTGCAAGCACAAGTAAACAGGCAAATGGCTCCAGCAGGGCCAATTCCTGAAGGGTGGTAGGGACGCGTTCCACCGCGTCCCTGCCATCTCGGGGAAATGGGGACGCGGTGGAATGCGTCCCTACCACCCTTCAGGAATTGGCCCTGTGCCTCCGGGCGAGTGCGTGAAGCGTCGAAACGTGTTGCGTGTTATGTGTTGCATGTTGCGTGTCGGGCACGGAACACGCACCACGCACCACGCTTCAACGGCTTACCGGGAAACGGGGAACCACACCCGCATCTCGTTCGGGCCGCGGTGGCACCAGGCATAGTAGGGGATGCACGTTAGCTCCGCCCCGCCGTCCTCAGCCGCCATCCGCAAGGTGGTGATGCCGCCCAGCAGTTCGGGCCGCGGCTGCACGTCGAAACGCACCCTGCCCGGGAACACCTTGTCCAACACGTGGCCGCCATTGTCCGCTCCCTCGGCGCAATACACGAGCGGGCCGCGCTCGACCGCGAACCGGCCGGCGTCCGCTTTCACCTTCTCATGCGCCAGAAGCTGGTGCACAGGCATTGGCAGACTTAGCTCTATCGTATCGCCGGGCTTCCACTTGCGGGTGAGCTGCAGGAAGCCGTTGTTGTCCGGGCCGCCCGAGAACTCGCTGCCATTCACCTTGATTGTGAGCCCCACCGCCACCTTGCCGAGCTTGACGTCGAAACCGCTCCTTGTTGAAGCCACGGGCGTAACGGTATCCGCATAGCCGTAGAGGTCGCTGGGCACGGGCTCGCCCCAGACCCAGCCGGGTATCCTGAGGTTCACCGTGAACTGCGTGGTCCGCTTCGGCAAAAGGGTGATCAGCACCTTTCCGTCCCAGGGATAGGACGTGGCCTGCTTCACCTGCACCGGGGCGCCCCCCAGCTTCACCTGGGCCGAGCCGCCGATAAAGAGATTGATGAAGAGTTCCTTGCCCCGCGTCGCATAGATGTAGCTGGCAATCTCGGGAAAGAAGCGCACGTCGTTGCCGGGACAGCACGAGCAGCCGAACCATGGCGCCCGCTCGCACGAGCCCTGGTTGAACCGGGCCTTGCCGTCGCTCTCCAGCGGGTTGGGGTAGAAGAAACGGTCGCCGCTCAGCGACACGCCCGAAAGGAAGCCGTTGTAGATAATGCGCTCCAGCACGTCTATGTACTTGGCGTCGCCGTGCAAGAGGAACATGCGCTCGTTCCACAGCGCGTTGGCAATGGCCGCGCAAGTCTCCAGGTAGGCGCCGGCGTTGGGCAGCTCATACTCGGCGCCGAAAGCCTCGCCCGCCGGCAATGCGCCGATGCCGCCCGTCACGTGCAGCTTGCGGCCCACAACATTGTCCCACAGGCGATCAACCGCCTGCACGTAGGCCGTGTCGCCGGTGAGCGCCGCCACGTCCGTGACCCCCGAATAGAAATAGCCGGCGCGCACGGCGTGGCCGACGGCCTCGGACTGCTCGACGATGGGCTTGTCATCCTGCTGGTAGGGGCCGCGCAGCTTGTGCGTCTCGGGGCGCCCGCGCAGGCTGCAGAAGAAACGGGCCTGCTCCAGGTATTTCCGCTTGCCCGTAGCCCGAAAGAGCTTCACCAGCCCGATCTCGATCTCCTCGTGCCCGGGCGGCTCCTGGAGCTGTCCCGGCCCCGGCCCGAACGTCTTGCACACCATGTCGGCGTTCTTGATTGCCACCTTCAGCAGCGAGCGCTTGCCCGTAGCCTGGTAATGCGCGACCGCCGCCTCGTAGAGATGCCCGGCGTTGTAAAGCTCATGGCTGCCGGCGAGCTTCGACCAGCGGGTTGGCCCGAAGAAGTCCAGCCGGCATTTCGGGTCAGTGGTGCGCGCGGTGTAGATATACCCGTCCGGTTCCTGCGCGGCGGCGATCTTCACGATCAGGGCATCCAGGTATTTGTCGAGCTTCGGATCCGGATGCACCGCCAGGGTGTAAGCGGCGCCTTCGATGATCTTATAGACATCGGAGTCGTCGAATGGGATGCCGCGGAACGGACCAGGCATGAGCTTGCCCGCCTTGGCGAAATTATCAATGCGCCCCGTCTCCTCGCACTTCTGGAAATCATACCAGACGGTGGTAACGCGGTTCGTCTCCATCCGTGGCGACCAGAAGCTGTCCTCCACCTTCACGGCGGTAAACGGCACTGGTTGCACCGGGTAGTCCTTCGGGTGAGCGGCCGCCGCGCAGCACGCGACCGAGCACCAGGTAACGAACGGTATCAGGTTCTTCATAGCAGGCCTCGTAAGCGGATCGTGAGCCAAACGTGCCGGGCAGGCTACGCGACTCGGCGCCGATGCGCCATGCTGAAACGCGCCGCCGGCGGTTGCTTTCTCGAATGACATTCGGGCCGGGCTCGGCTGTAATGCCCCCATGACCAGCGACCTGCAACCGGCCATCCGCGTCATCATGATGCCGCGCGACACCAACCCGATGGGCACTATCTTCGGCGGGCTCATCCTCAGCTACATTGACCAGGCGGGCGCCGTCGAAGCGCGCAAACACACGGCCAAGGCCTTTGCCACGGTGGCCATGCACGAGGTGAAGTTTATCGCCCCGGTGTTGGTCGGAGACCTGGTGAGCTTCTACACTGAGACAGTCAAGGTGGGCACGACCTCGATTACAGTGCGTGTCACTGTGGATGCGCAGCGGCGGGACCCCGAGCACACCACCGTGCGCGTCACGCAGGCGGAGGTGGTCTATGTCGCCGTGGACGGGCCGGGCAAGCCGGTGCCGATACGGTAATGTGGAGCGCTTTAAGCCGGCCAGCCCTGCCGGTGCGGCCGCTTCACCCACTCGTTGAGCGCGGCAATGTTGGTCACCTTCATATTGGGGCCGTCCCATTCCACCTTGTTCCCCACACCGGCGTGCTCGGCCAGGTTGCCGATGAGGCAAAACTCCGTTAGCTGGGCGCCGTAGTCGAACGGGGCAGAGGTCTCCTTCGTGCCCGCCCGGACGGCATCCAGGAAATCCCGGACCACGTCCTTGGGACGGGGCAACGAAATCGGTGGTTGCTTGATGTGGTCCATCTTCTCCAACGGCAGGATGTGCATCTTCTGGCCGTAGGTGCTCGTGTAAAGAACGCCCTTCTCGCCGACATAGATGGTCCCGCTGTCTGGCCGGTCCATCTCCTCATCCGGATACTGCTTCTGCAGCTCAGCCAGGAGCGGCGGCAGGTTGCGGTCGGCGCCGATGGCGGCGCTGTTCTTCTTGCTGGGCTTGCCGGTCGCCCCCTTCTTGAACCCCTCGTACCAATAGACCTTCACGGGCGGCATCTCGCCGCGCGCCGGGATGTCCCACCGCAGGCGCGCACCGATCGGGTAACGCTCGTCGCTGCCGCCACGAATCTCCTCGGCCTCGACGCTGGTGGGGTGCTCGATCTTGAGCGCCCAGAAGACGCCGTCCAGGACGTGGCAACCCATGTTGCCGAGCGAGCCGTTGCCGAAGTCATACCATCCATGCCACTCGTGGGGATGCAGGTCCTCGTGGAAATCGCGGTAAGGCGCCGGCCCGATCCAGGAATCCCAATGCATTCCCTCGGGCACCGGCTCCGAAGGCGGGCGCGGCCCGACGCCGCCGTTGGCGCGGTCGGTCCAGCTATGGGTCTCGGTGATGTTGCCGACCACGCCGCCCCAGACGAACTCGCACAGGCGCCGATAGCCGTCCATGCAATGGCCCTGGTTGCCCATTTGGGCCGGGGCCTTGGACTGGGCGGCCATGGCGCGCAGCTTGCGGGCCTCGGCGATATCGTGGCAGAGCGGCTTCTCGCAATAGACAGGCTTGTTGAGTTGGAGGGCGAGGCTGGCCGCGGGCTCGTGCTGATGATTGGGCGCCGCGATGAACACGGCATCCACCTGCTTGCCCAGCTTGTCAAACATCACCCGGTAATCGGTGAACGTCTGCAGCTTGCTGGTGTCCTGCTCGTGGTCCTGCAGCCACTTCTTGACGCGGGCGTGCCGTTTCTCGTCCGGATCAACGATCGCGAACACGTTCTCCTTGGCCTGCCGGGCGACGTACTCGAGGTGGTACATGCCCCGGCCACCGCAGCCGATCTGGACGCACTTGAGCTTCTCCGCCGCCTCGGGCGCGGCCAGGAGGTTCGGCACGGGAAGGATTTGCAACGCCCCCGCAGTGAGGGCGGCACGCTTCAGGAAGGAGCGGCGATTCAGAGCAACATTCATATTGGACAGCACAGGCGACATCTGGCGCGACGCGCGCGCGCCGGGTGCATACTGTCACACCCGGACAAAAGGACAAGACGGGCTTTTGCGGGCAAAGGTAACCGGGTTTGAGGCGTAGTTCGCAGGAAAACAGGGCGCTTGTGCCGCCTTACGCAAGATGGAATCTTGCCGGGCAAATGCAGGTTAAGGTCAAAATCTGCGGCATCACGAACCTGGCTGATGCGCAGGCGGCGGTGGACGCGGGCGCGGACGTGCTCGGCTTCATGTTCTACGACAAAAGCCCGCGCTACCTCACCTGCGAGGCTGCCGCGGCGATCATCCGCGAGCTGCCACCCTATGTCGTGAAGGCCGGCGTTTTTGTTGACGCGCCAGAGGAGGTCGTACTGCGCGCCGTTCGTGAGTGCGACCTGAACCTGCTGCAATTCCATGGCCAGGAGACGCCGGAGTATTGCCTGCAATTCGGCCTCATGAGCATGAAAGCCTTTCGGGTGCGCGATGCGGCTTCGCTGCAGGTGCTGCGTGAGTACCCGACGGACGCCTGGCTGCTGGATGCCTGCACGCCCGGCAAGCTGGGCGGCACCGGCGAGGTGTTCAATTGGGACCTGGCGCGTGAGGCCCGGAGCTGGGGCCGCCCGATCTTCCTCGCCGGCGGCCTGACGCCCGAGAACGTGGCCGAAGCGGTCCGACGTGCGCAGCCCTACGCCGTTGACGTATCCAGCGGGGTGGAAGCGGCTCCCGGGAAGAAAGACCCGGCCCGCCTGAACGCCTTTATCAAAGCCGCCAGGGAAGTGGAGGTCGGAACGGCCGGTGCCGGAAGCTCCTAAGACCCGGCCTCCAACAACGCCACCGTGCCGTCGAAGTTGGTGGTCAGCACCCGCGTGCCGCTGAGCGGGACGACGGTGTTCATCACGCCGGTCCCCAGCTTGTGCTCCCACTTGAGCGTGCCGGTCTTGGCGTCCAGGGCCAGCAACAGCCCGTTCCTCGTGCCATAGAACACCACGCCGTCTTTCTCCACCAACATGGCCGAATTAATGTCACGGCCGAACCCGGCATTCAATTCCCACACCTTCTGCGGATTGGCGGCAGCGGTGGCGAACGCATCGATGAAGTCGTTTACGTCGCGAACATAGATTCGGCTTTGGTCGGCCGACAGGCCGATGGATTCCCGCACCTCGTAGGCGCCCGTGCGCCAAATCTGCTCGCCGGTCTTCGCGTCCAGGGCCGTCATCTTCCGGTCCGGCGCCACGATGAAGACCTTGCCGTTGGCGCCTACCGGCCAGCACGCGGCGGGGGAGTGCAACGTGCCGGGATCGCCACCCTTCCATTTCCAGGCCAGCTTCCCCGTCTTCGCGTCCAGCGCGTAAAGGTGCTCGTCCCAGGCCCCGAAAATCACCTTGCCGTCATACAAAAGCGGCTTCGTTTCGACAAAACCCGCCAGGCCGTCGAACTGCCAGACAAGCTTACCGGAGGCCAGGTCCAGCGCGCGGAACGTTCCCTCGCTGGACCCGATATACACGGTGCTGTTGGCGATACGCGGCGAGGCCACAATGGGCCGGCTCGTCGTGTAACGCCATAGCTCCTTCCCCGTCGCCGCGCTGAGCGCGTAAACGTTGCCGTCCGTCGAGGCAAACACGACGGTGTCGCCGCTCACCTCGGGCGTGGAATAGACCGCATCCTGGCATTTGAACTTCCACTGCACCTTGCCCGACTTGAGCGGGAGGCCGTACACAGTGCCCGAGGCATCCCCCACAATCGCCAGGTCCTTCCACACCGCCGGCGAGCTGGCGATCAGGTAGCCGCAATCAAAGGTCCACACCGGCTTGACGTTGGGATACCGGCTATTAACGGAAAAGTCCGGCCGCCGGTACTTATTGGTATTGCTGGCATAATCATGCTTCTCCAGGACGACTGAGTACCACGGCGCCTTCGTCGGCTGTCCCATATCGTGCTCGGACGCGGTCAGTTTGCCGTCCTTGATCTCCACGATGTTGAAGCCGCCCACCGGGGCGTTGACGCGCAGGTTCGAGCGCCCCATGACGCCCGGCACGCCTTCAAAGACCAGATCGTGGTTGGCATGTCCGTGCCCGCACATGATCAACTGCGTGTTGTACTTCTTCAGCAGGTCCAGCACGACGTACCAGTTGGCGATGCCGTCATCCAGCGGGTAATGCGTGAGAAAGATGACCGGCTGGTCCTTCGGCAGCTTGCTTAGCGTTTCCTCCAACCAACGCACATCCTGCGGCGCCCAAAACCCGTCGCCCATCTTCATCACCGGCCCTTGGTGCATCGCGATGAAGCAATACCCGCCATACTCGAACACGAAGCGGTCCTGCTTCCAAAGGTGCGGGAAGTCCGTGGCGCCCGATTCCGACCACTTCGTGTCGTGATTGCCGGGCAGGATGTAGGCGGGAATCTTGATGCCGTCCAGGAGGTCCTTGGCCAGGCGCAACTGCGCGCGCGAGCCGTACTCGGTCACATCGCCCGTGTGCACCACGAAGCTCAGGCCGGTAATGGAATTGATGTCGCGCACGGCGGCCTGCAAATCCTGCTCGCCCGTGGGCGACCCCACATGCGTGTCGCTCAGCCAGGCAAAGCGGAACGGCTCCGACTGGCCGAATAGAAGCAGCGGCAGCAGAAGCAGCGCGCCGGTGATCAAGGTCCTGGTGCGAACGGGGAGGTTTCTCCTGGAGGCGACGCCCGTAGTCCGAGCGGGGGTGCAGTGCTTAGACATGACACAATTCTTAATAGCTTCCAGCAGTTGTTCAAGCACAATGTCGGCCGGCAAGCAGGAGGCGGGACATCTCGAGAGTACAACCGCGCGCTGCCTTACCAAATCCGAATCCCGAATCCCGAAACCCGAAACAAATCCCAATGCTCCAAGCACAAATGCCTAAAACCCACGCCCGGCGCAGGTGTCGGTCATTGCTCATTCGAGCCTTTGTACTTGTTTCGGATTTCGTGCTTCGGATTTCGGATTTCTTTCCGCTGCGCCCCGCGCCGCTTCCCGGCTTGTCCCCGGCTCCGGTTGCGGCTAGCCTTGGTTCATGCCGATTTACGAATTTCATTGCAGCCACTGCGAGCGGGACAGCGAAATCCTGGTGCGCTCCAGCCGCTGGAAGGGCGCCAAATGCCCGCACTGCGGCTCGACCAAGCTATCCAAGAAGCTCTCCGTCTTTGCCTCTGCCGGAGGCGGCAGCGCTGCCTCGGAGGCCCCGGCCTGTGAAGGCGGCAGCGGCTCGTGCGGCTGCTGTTGCGGCGGCGGCAAACACCACCATTGATCGCAAGGTAGGGACGCCTCGCTGGGGCGTCCGCCGCCGCCCCAAAATGGACGCCCCGGCGAGGCGTCCCTACCTGTGTCAGGCCGTCAGCGGCTCGCAGATGGCTTCCTGAGGCGTGATCGCCCTCAGGTCATTCACCGCCCAATCCGGCTGGTGCATCTCCAGCTCCGCCAATGGATGGCCGCCGGTCGCTACGGCCAGGCACCGCGCCTCGATCGCCCGCGCACACTGAATATCCAGCGGCGTGTCGCCAATCACGAGCACCTCGTCGCCGGCTAGCTCGCGACCCAGCAGCCGACTGCCCCGCCGCCGCGCCGCCGCGGCGATCTTCCCGCGTTCCTCATGGTCGTCCGCAAAGCCGCCCGTCTCGAACTCCTCCCACAACCCCAGGCGCCGCAGCTTGATCTCCGCCCCCAGCCGGATGTTCCCCGTGAGCAGGCCCAGCAGCGGCGGCTGCGCCAGCCCCCGCAGCCCCTTAATGAACTCCCGTACGCCGGGACATACGGTGCTCCGGCTGTCCGCGATGATGTGGTCCAGCCAAAAGACGTAGCGGTCAAAGAAGCGCTGGAAGTTTTGCGCCGTGGCCGGGATGCCGTGGAAGCCGAAGAACTCCCGCACGAGGCTCACATCGGTGCGCCCGGCGAACTTCAGGCGCTCGAAGCCGTCTTGGGCGTTGAACTCGGTCGCGAATACCTGCGCGAAGGCCTTCACCCCCGCGCCACCCGTGTGGATAAGCGTGCCGTCAATGTCAAATAGGACGAGGCGAACCATGCGCGGCCAAGTTAGGCGCAAGGGCCGCCCCTGGCAATGTAGCCGTTCAATGCGGAGCGCGGACTTTAGTCCGCAGCAAGGTTCGACCGCTCCACAGCACCATCCTGTTGGGCGCGCCTTTGCCTGGTCTGACGTTGCTGCGGAATAAAGTCCGCGCTCCGCCAAACACATACCCGGCAATGCAGGCCCGCGCGCTTGCCTTTCAGCCCCGTTGCGGCAAGCTGCCGCCGGTGAGAAGCTCCGCCGGCACGACATTTCTGCGCAGCCGTCTCCCGTTGGCCATCCTGGCCGGGCTGCTGCTGGCGGCCTCGTTCCCCAAGATCGGCATCGCCGGGCTGGCCTGGATCGCTCCCGCCCTGATGCTGGCTGCCGCGCTGGGTAAACGCGGGTGGGAGAGCTTCCGCATCGGCTATGTGGCGGGCCTGATCTCCTACCTGGCCTCGCTCTACTGGCTGCTGCTGATTCCCTTCCGTTGGCATTCGATCCCGCTGGGGCCCGCGCTGGGTTGGCTGGCCCTGAGCGCGGCCCTCGCCTTCTTCCCGGCCACCTGGGTTTGGCTGTTGAGCGCCGTCCATAGCCTGCACCCCGCGGTCCCCAAATTGGAAGGCGACGGCCCGGCGTGGCTGCCGGAAGCCTTCAGCGGACTGCTGGCGCGAAGCTGGGCACACCGCACGCTCTGGGCCCTGTCGGGCGCCGCAGTGTGGGTAGCCCTCGAAATGGCCATGACGCGCGTTCTCACCGGATTTCCCTGGATTCTGCTTGGCGATTCCCAGTACCGCCAGGTCCCGCTCATCCAGATCGCCTCCCTCACCGGCGTTTACGGCCTCTCGTTCCTGCTGGTGTGGACCTCCCTTTCCCTGCTCTCGGCGGGGCTGATGGTCGTGCTGCGGCCCAGGCTGCGTTCGATTTGGCTGGGCGAAATCATCCTGCCGTTCCTGGCCGTTGCCCTTGCCTTCAATTACGGCTTTCGCCAGCTCGCCGCCGAGCCGGCGCCGGCCCGCGCCCTTAAGGTCACGCTCGTCCAGCCCAGCATTCCGCAAACGCTCATCTGGGACACCAGCCGCGACCTCGAACGCTTCCGCGATCTCATCCGCCTATCCGAACAGGCCCTGACCAACCGCACCGACCTGCTCCTCTGGCCCGAGGCGGCGGTGCCGAGCTACGCGCGCTGGGACACGAACATCTACCCCGCCATCACCAACCTCGTCCGCCAGCACCACGTCTGGCTCATCCTGGGCTCCGACGACGTCGCCCTGCGCGTCGCGCCCGGCAAGCCCGACCGCGTCGAGTATTACAATGCCAGCTTCCTGGTCGCGCCCGACGGTAAGTTCACCACCCGCTACGCGAAGCAGCACCTGGTCGTCTTCGGTGAATACGTGCCGCTGGCCGACTGGCTGCCGTTCCTCAAGTGGTTCACGCCCATCGAAGGCGGCTTCACTCCCGGCACCCACGCCGTCACCTTTGCCCTGCCCGCCCTCGGGGTGAAGACCTCGACGCTCATCTGCTTCGAGGACATCTTCTCGCAGCTTGGCCGCGAAGCCGCGGCGGACGATGTGGACTTCCTCGTGAACCTGACCAACGACGGCTGGTTCGACGAAGGCGCGGCCCAGTGGCAGCAGGCCGCCAGCGCCCTGTTCCGCAGCGTGGAAAACGGCCTGCCGCTCGTCCGCTGCGCCAACAACGGCCTCACCTGCTGGGTGGACGCCCATGGCCGCTTGCGCGACGTCTTCCGCGATCCCCGGGGCACCATCTACGGCCCCGGCTTCATGACGGCGGAAATCCCCCTGCCCCCGGCTGGCCAACCGCGGGTGCCGACCTTTTACAATCGGCATGGAGACCTGTTTGGCTGGCTGTGCGTTGGGGTGGCGGTAATGCTCGCCGCGCGCCGGGCCTGGGCCTGGCGCCGGTCACCAAGCCCCGTTTAGCCGCCAGGCCGACTCGTAAGCATCTGAACAGCAGCAAGTTCCAATTCGGTAAGGTGATTACAAAGCAGCCCACCGTGCCTCGGAGGCACCTTTTCGGCCAGTGTTGCCTACCTCCCGATCAGGCCTGCCCCTCCGTAATCCCTCCGGAGTCTCACCAGAGCCTCACCGTCGTACCTCTAATAGGTTATCAGAGGTACGACGGTGAGGCTCCGGTGAGACTACGGAGGGACTACGGCGCGAAGACGGCAGGATGGTGATTTCCGTCTCGACACCGCCCGCGGGCTCCCCTAAATAATCTGCAAAATAGTGATTGCAAGTTTCTGAGGCGGTGTTACACCTGTCCCAGTTAGATTTTTCGGATAGCCGGTTGTTTTTAGAACAAGTTCCGCTTGGGCGCTTCCATTCCTCACGACCAAGTTCGCGGAGTATTACTGGATTCGTGTCGGGATGAATGCACCTGTGTTTTTAGCTGCCGCCAGCGCCAACGTAAATCAGTCGGAGTTGGGCTTCGTGTGGGAGAAGGCCACACCTGAAGCCAAGGCCATCATCTTCTGCCTCGTCGTCCTCTCGATCATTGCCTGGTCGGTGATGATTGCCAAAGTGATCCAGATGAGCCGCGCCCGGAAGCTCAACCGGTTCTTCAAGGCCGAGTACCGCAACCAGAAGAGCGTGCTGGATGTGTTCGATCGACGCGTGCAGGCGGACGGCTGCCCCATGTTCGAGGTTTACCAGGCCGGCAGCCTCGAGCTGGATGCGCGGCTGAAGAGCGCCGACGGCAGCGGGCGCAAGCGCCACATGTCGCTCACCGGGATGGAGCACGTGAAGCGCTCGATGGAGAACACCGTAGCGCAGGAATCACTCAAGCTGGAGTCGGGGCTGATCCTGCTCTCGATTGCGACGAGCGGCGCGCCTTTCCTGGGATTGCTCGGCACGGTCTGGGGCGTCATGAGCACCTTCAGCGGCGTCGCCCGGGCGCAGAGCGCGACGCTCACGGCCATGGCTCCCGGTGTGGCCGCAGCGCTGATCACGACGGTAGCCGGTTTGCTGGTCGCCATCCCCTCGATGTTCGCTTACAATTGGCTGGTCCATAACCTGCGCGTCCTGACGGTCGAACTGGACAATTTCGCGCAGGAGCTGGTGTCCAAGATGGAGACCGAGTTTCTGAACGGGGATGAGCACGATGCGTAGCAGTTAGGATATGCGCCGCTTTTCACAACGCAACGCGCTGGTGACGCTGAGCGAGATCAACATCACGCCGCTGCTGGATTTGGCGTTCGTGCTGCTGATCATCTTCGTCATTACTACGCCGCTGCTGGAGCAGAGCATCACGTTGCACCTGCCTGCGGGCGGGCAGCCGGAACCCAAGATTGACAAGCGCGACATCCGCACGGTGGAGATCACACCGGAGGGCAAGTACCGCCTGGACAAGATGCCCATGTCCCTGGGGCAATTGGAGGGTGAGCTCGTGAAGGATTACCACGCGAACCGGAACCTGGTTGTCTATATTCGCGCGGACCGGAAGAGCCCGTTGGAATACTTCGCCGCGCTGACCGATGCCTGCCAGCGGCACGGCATCAGCCGTTACTCGCTGCGCACGGAGCCGCCAGGCAAACGCCCATGAACCGGCTGCAAAAGAAATGCCTTCTCGTTTCGGCAGGCCTCCACCTGCTACTGGGGCTCATTCTGGTCGTGGGCCCGGCATTCATGGCTTCGGAGAGCAAGCCCGACAATATGCCGGTGCTCAATTTTGTGCCGCTTAAGACGGTGGATGCCTTGATGTCCGGCGGCGGGGACCCGACGGCCAAGCCACCCCCGGCGACGTTTGAGAAGCCGCAACCGCTCCCGCCCGCACCGCCGGCCCAGCCCAAACCCGCACCGCCCGTCGAGGTGGAGCAACCGGATAAGCCGAGGGAGGTCGTCAAAGAACCGGAGCCCATCAAGGAGACCCCGGAGTTTTCCTTAGTGCCGGCCAAAGACCACAAGAAGAAGCCCGAGTTCGATTTCACTGTGGTCAAGCACCCCACCGTGGACCCCAAAGAGGAAGCCAAGCGGCGTGCCGAGGCCGAGGCGCGGGATGCGGAGCGGGAGTATCGGCGGGAATACGACGCCTGGCGCCGCGGCGCCGCAGCCGCAGTCAGAAGCGCCGGGAACCGGCTTGCCGACGGCGTTTCCGGCAGCACCGACATCAAGCTCTTCGGGCCCGGCGGCGGAGGCGTGCCCTATGCCAACTTCTACCAGGCGGTGAAGAGCGTGTACGAGCACGCCTGGATTGTGCCCGACGGCCTCACCGATACCAGCGGCACGGTGACGACCTCGATCACCATCGCCCGCGACGGCGCGGTCACTTCGGCCCGCATCACGCGGTCTTCCGGCAATGAGGCGGTGGACCGGTCGGTCGAGGTCACGCTTGAGCGCGTCAAATATGCTGCTCCCTTGCCGGACAGCGAAACGTCCGACCACCGCACCATCGAGATCAAGTTCAATGTCGCCGCCCATCGTGCGATGGGCTGAGAGTTTTTATGCAGATTAAGCACATACTGTTTGCCTTTTCTTTGGTTGCTACGGGTGCCTTTGCCCAGCCGTCTATCGAGATCACCAAGACCATTACCGCTCCCGGTTTCACGCCGCCCATCTGGGTATCGCTGAGCGGCTTTAGCGGGGAGGCGTCCGAAGTGCTTCGCTTCGACCTGTACGTGCAGGGTTTCGGGTTCACCAACGCGGAAGCGGCCCAGTACATCCTTTCCGGCAGCAACAACGGGAATCTGGAGGGCAAGGTGACGGATAACGTCACCAAGGCGCTGATTTTGCAGCCGAAGGCTTACTCGGGCGCGGCGTTGCGGCGGCAGGCCCACGCGTTCGTGGATGACTTCACGGTCGCCTTGGGCCGCAAGCCCATCTGCCTGACCAAGGTAGCCTTCAAGGGCGAGAACAACCGGCACAGCGAGATTTACATTGCCGACTTCGACGGCCACAACGTGCAGCCGGTGACCAGGGACAACAGCATCGCGGCGGCCCCGTGCTGGGTGCCGGGGCACCTCGCGCTCTATTACGAGTCTTACATGCTTGGCAACCCGTGCATCTTCTACCAGAACCTGGCGAGCGGCGAGCGGCGGGCCTTCGCGCATTATAACGGCTCGAACTTCAGCCCGGCGGTCTCGCCCGACGGCAGCGAGGTGGCCATGATCCTGGACAAGGACGGCTGGACCGATCTGTATGTCTGCGGCCGGGACAGCTCCGACCCGAAGCGCCTGACGCGCTCGCCGCAGGACGAATCCTCCCCCTGCTGGTCGCCGGACGGACGCTGGATCTGTTACGCGGCCAAGGACCGCGAGCACCGGACGCTCAAGAAGATCTCCCCGTCCGGAGGCACGGCGCAGACCATTCCGACCAGCGGCATGCCCAGCCCCTCGGAGCCGGACTGGTCGCCCGACGGGCAGTGGATTGCCTTTACGGTGCAGCACGCCCGCGATTTTGGGATTTGCGTGGTTCCGGCCAAAGGCGGAGAGGCTACCGAGCTGGTGTCGGGCGAAGACCCGAGCTGGGCGCCGAACTCGCGCACGCTGATGTTTGGGCGCCGGCAGGGTGGCCGCTATACGCTCTGCCTTCTTGACGTGCCCACCAAACAATACAAAGATGTTTCCCGATTTACGGGAATTAGCTCACAATCACAACCTAGCTGGGCTAGATAGCCCGCCACGAAAGATACTGAAATGAAACTGACCAAGCTCGCCAACTTATTGGTGATCGCGCTCGTATTGTCCATCGCTGCTACCGGCTGCCGCAAGAAGCCGGTGGGCGTCACCCCTCTGCCGAATCCCTACGCCAAGAACACCGTGTCCAGCCCGGGACCGTCCCTGCCGTCCACCCCGGGTGGAATCGGCACTGCGCCGGAAACCGGCGTGGGAAGCCACCCGATGGTGAATCCTGCCGAAACGGGAGGCACGCCGTTGGGGCCGGGGCACCAGGGTTGGGCGGAGGACGTGCAGACGCTCCAGCCTGATACGGTCTACTTCGACTTCGACAGTTCCGTGGTGAAGGCCTCGGAGAAACCCAAGGTGACCGCCGTGGCGGATTACCTGAAGGCCAATCCAGAGAAAGCGCTGCGCGTCGAAGGCAATTGCGACGAGCGCGGCACCGAGGAATACAACCGCGCCCTGGGTGACCGCCGTGCCCTCGCCGTGCGTGAGGAACTCATCGCCGCCGGCATCACCGCCGATCGCGTGGACACCAAGACCTGGGGCAAGGACAACCCTGCGAACGACGCCGGTCACGACGAAGCCGCCTGGAAGAAGAATCGCCGTGACGACTTCATCGTTCTGACCGCTCCCGCGAAGCCGTAACACACTGGCAGGGACGCCTCGCCGAGGCGTCCGTGTTGTGGCAGCGGCGGACGCCTCGGCGAGGCGTCCCTACCATAATGCAGCCCAGGGTCACGCCCTGGGAACATGACCGCGGCGCGCTCCCGAGCCCTGAAGGGGGGATGGCGGTCACATAAGCCCAGAACCGCGCCGTCCTCGTCCTCGTTCTCATCCTCGTTCTCGTACAATCGAGCAAGACGCGAGGACGAGAACGAGAACGAGGAGGAGGACGAACAGGAGGTTGGCCCTTTTCTTCCTCCGCCGCGTGAATAGCCCGCCGCCCATTTGAGTCAATCAGGTAAGAGACGAGCGGTGAGACTTGGCTTATTTTAACTGGCTATGAAAACGCAAGTCCGTTGGCTGTGGAGCTTGGGGCTGCTGCTGGTTGGATTGACCCTGAACCGGAGCGACGCGCGGCAGGCGAATGACGAACCGGGGAGCACCCCCCCCGCCCCGGCCCAGCAAGGCTCCGCCGATACCGCCGCCCAGCCAGCCTCCGGCCAGCCTGCCGCCGCATCGGCTCAGAGCCCCGCGCTTGACCTGGCGGACGCCACCTTCCAGCCCATGTCCACCGACAAGCCCCTGCCGCCCAACGTGAAGCCTTCGGGGGCGGTCGCCGAGGTTATCCGGTTGGTCGAGTCGGGCGTGGACGAGGGCGTCATTCTGGCTTACATCACCAACTCGCTTTCCGCCTTCAAGCTGACGCCGGATGACATTATTTACCTGAACGACATCGGGGTGCCCAGCGCCTTGGTCAGCGCCATGATGCAGCGGGACCAATCGCTGAAGGGGCTGCCGCCCGAGGCCGCGCCGGCGGTGGCGGCCACGCCGCCTGCTCCCGCGCCGTCCAGCGCATACGCGCCCGTGCCCGCGGGGCCGGCTCCCGATTCGATGCAGCCGCCCGGCCCGCAGGCGCCGCAGGAGATGGCCCCTGACATGGCGCCGCCCCCGGACTACGGCCCCGCCGACTCGAGCCTGCAGCCGCCCGACGACGACGGCTATGCCAATTTCTACAACGCCCTTGCCCCCTATGGCACGTGGGTGGACGTGGACGGCTACGGACCTTGCTGGCAGCCATTCATTGTAGTCGCCAATCCTTCCTGGCAGCCGTACTGCAACGGCGGGCACTGGGTTTATACCGATTCCGGCTGGTATTGGCTGTCGGGCTACTCGTGGGGCTGGGCGGCGTTTCATTATGGGCGCTGGTTTCAGCACAGCCGGCTGGGCTGGTGCTGGGCGCCGGACACCGTGTGGGGCCCGTCGTGGGTCTGCTGGAAATACGGCACGAGCTACTGCGCGTGGGCGCCGCTCCCGCCCGGCGCGTGGTCTCGCCCCGGAATCGGGCTCACCTATCGTGGCCGCCCGGTCGGGGTCAGCTTCGGTTTCGGCCTGACGGCGCGCTCGTTCGCCGTCGTGTCCTTCAATCATTTCTGGGACAAACACCTCACCCGTTATGCTCTGCCGCGGCAACAAGCGGTGCAGGCCCTCAAAACAACCTCGGTGACCGCCTCCGTCATGACTAGCCATAACCAGGTCATCAACAACGGGCTTTCCCCGGCGCGCGTGGCAGCTTCCAGCGGCCAGCCCGCCCGGCGGCTGATCCTGCGCGACACCAATACTCCGAGCCCGGGCGCTCGCGCCGAGCGGCTCGAACCGGGCGGCACCTCGCTCGCCGTGTTTCGCCCGAACTTATCGGGCCAGGCCGGGGCGCCGGGAGCAACGGGCTGGGTGGGCGCCAACCCGGGAAACAATCACACCATCGTGACGGAGATCACCCCTGGCCATGGCGCCCTCGGCACCGCCAGCGGGCAGCCTGCGCCGGGTCAGCCGTACAGCTACTCCGCTCAGCGGAACCTCCCGGCGACACCCAATAGCGCCTGGCCAAGGGCGGAACTGCATCAGGGGCAGCAAGTGCCTCCGGCCATCCTGCAGGAGCTGGAACGGCGAGCGGGTCCCGCCTGGACGCCGCCCCCCGCCGCCGTCGAGCATCATTACCAAGCCCCCGGGGTAGTCCACCCGGCTCCCGAGCCGCCGCATACGTATTCCCCGCCGCCTGCGCCCGCGCCCTCCGCGCCGGCCCGTTCCGGCAACGAGAAGAATGGGCGGTAGCCGGAACGGGTAGAGGCGCCTGGGCTGTTCGACGCTTTCAGGGAAAGCCAGCAGCCAAGTCCGAAATCCGAAATCCGAAGGCCGAAAGAAGCCCGAAGGCCGAAGCCTGAAAGCGTGTAGTTGCGGTTCGGGCTTGAAGGAGGTCCCTCCATGAACCGGGGAAACATCCAACATCCAACATCGAACATCCAACATCCAATGAGCGTTGCGGGGTCAGCCACTGGATGTTGGTTGTTGGATGTTGGATGTTGGATGTTCCCATGCCCGCCGGGCGGCGCAAGTGCCTGGACTCGATCCGAGCGGCTTCGGACTTCGGATTTCGGCCTTTTTTCGGGCGTCGGCCTTCAGGCTTCGGATTTCAGCCCCTACGCTCCCGCCCGCTCAAAACCTCGAAGCACTTGGCGGCTCACTGCCCTGCTATCTGCCCATCCACGAGTTCGATCACCTTCGGCGCCCGGGCCGCCACGCGCGTGTCGTGCGTCGCCATCACTAGCGTCGTGTGCTTCTCGTCGCGCAGGGCGCACAGCAAGTCAATGATCTCATCGCCGGTATGCGAGTCCAGGTTGCCGGTCGGCTCATCGGCCAGCACGAGGTCCGGCTCATTGATCAGCGCCCGGGCGATGGCCACCCGCTGCTGTTCGCCGCCCGAAAGCTCGTAGGGCTTGTGCTCGACGCGCTCGCTGAGGCCGACGCGCGCCAGCAGCTCGCGCCCGCGCGCCTCCGCCCGGGCGGCGGGCACCCGGGCCATGCGGGCAGGCAGGCAGACGTTTTCCAACGCGTCGAGCTCGGGCAAAAGGTAGTAGGCCTGGAAGACGAACCCGACCTCCTTGTTGCGCAGGCGCGCCAGCTCGCGCCGGCTCAGCCCAGCCAGGTTGCGGCCCGCGAGTGAAATCTCGCCGCGGGTGGGCGAGTCCAGGCCGCCCAGCAGGTGCAGCAGCGTGCTTTTGCCCGCGCCCGAAGCGCCCCGCAACGCCAGGAATTCGCCGCGCCCGATTTCCAGGTCCACGCCGCGCAGCACCTCGAGCGAGCGCTGGTTCAGGGCGTAGCTCTTGTGGACGTCCCTGGCTGAGACGAGCACCTCATTCATTGCGCAGCGCCTCCACAGGTTTGAGCCGGGCCGCCCGCCAGGCCGGGATCACGCCACCCAGCATGCAGACCACCCAGGCACTGCCGCAGATCACCAGGATGTCACGCTGGACGATCACGGCGGGCAGTTCACTGAAGCCATAAATCGAGGCGGGGAACAGCTCGAACCCGGTCCAGTGACGCAGGAAATGCAGGACCTCGTTTCGGTAAGCCAGCGCCAGCATGGCCAAGCCGCAGCCGGCCGGGTCCCCGAGGGCGCCGACCATCGCCGCCTGGCTCAGGAAGAGCAGGCCCACTTGCAGATCCGTAGCCCCCAGCGCCTTGAGCATGCCGATCTCACGCGTCTTCTGGACTACGAAGGTGATCAGCGCGCTCAGGATGGACATCGCCGCCACGATCACTATGAAGAACAGCACGTAGAACATCACATTCTTCTCCACCTGCACGGCGCTCAGCAGGCTGCCGTTCTCCTCCATCCATGTCATGATCCGGTAGTCGTACCCGATCGTCTGCTCCAATTCCGCGGCGACCGTCCGGGCTTTATAGGGGTCGCGTAGCATCACGGTCAGCCCCTGCACGTCGCCGTCCAGGTCATAAAGCTCCTGCGCGTCCTGGAGGGACACGACGATCACCGAAAGGTCGTATTCGTAGTAGCCGACGTCGAAGATGCCGCGGACGTCGTATTCGGGCAGCACCGGCTTGGTTTTGGTCTCGCTCCACTTGCGCAACATGCTGGGCGAGCCGATCTCGATCCGGTCGCCAACGTTCAGGCTCATCTTGTCGGCGAACTCGGTGCCGATCAGCACCCCGCGGTCGCCCACGTCGAACTTGCCCGCGACGATGCTCTTGGCCAGCACGGTGGTGTTGGTTTCGAAGCGGGGGACTACGCCCCGTATCCAGGGCGCCCCGACCTGCGGCTGGCCGTTGGCCGGCTCGGTCTCGACCAGCACCGGCCCCATGACGAATGGCGCCACGGCGGTGACGTTCCGGTTCGAGCTGACGATGCGCTCCAGGTCGCGGTAATCCTTCAGGGTCCCACCGCGTGCCAGGATGCGGATGTGCGGGTTGAAGCCGAGAATGCGGTCGCGGAGCTGCTGGTCGAAGCCGCTCATGACGCTGATGACGATGATGAGTACCGCGACGCCCAGTGTGACCCCCAGCACCGAAATCAAGGTGATGACCGATACAAAGGTCCTTTTAGGTCGCAGATACCGCAGCGCCAGCAGCAGCTCGAACGGCAAGCGAGACATGGGCGCGAAGCTAAACGCCCCGGAGGGGAGTGTCAACGGAGGGGCAGGAGGAAGAGGAAAAATCCGAAGGCCGAATTCCGAAGGCCGAAAGAAGGCCGAAGGCCGAAGCCCGAAGACATCAGGCGGGCTGGTTCGGGCTTCGGATCTCGGCCTTCTTTCGGCCTTCGGCCTTCGGATTTCGGATTTCCCGCGCCGCAGGCGCGGGTCACGGTCCTAGCAGAACACGATAGAAGCGCGCGGAGAACAGGGCCGCATTCGTATCCGTCCACGTCATCGGCAAGGCGGGCTGGTTGGTCTTGAAGAGCGTGGCCCAGTCCACCAGGTTGGTGGAGGCCTGCACCGAGTAATCCGGGCCCGCATCACCCGTGACCGCAAGGGAGAGATACCCGTTGGCCGTTGTTGTCGCACTCAGGAGCGGCGGATCGAGCGGACTCACAACCACGGCGAAGGTCTGCGTGGCGCTGAGGCTCGGGCTGCCGTTGTCGGTGACCACCACCGAGAGCAGGTTGCTCGTGCCGCCGTAAACCGCGGGCACGCGCCAGGTCAGCAGGCCGCTGTTCGGGTCAATTGTGGCGCCCGTCGGCGCGCCGGCCAGGCTGAAGGTGAGCGTTTGGTACGGCAGGTCGGCGTCGTTCGCGGAGTTGGTCACGACAAGCGTGGCGCCAGCACCGAGGCTGCGGTTGGCGATGGGCGCCAGCGAAGGCGGTGAATTCTGTAGATTGAACGTTGCCAGCAACGTGCGCCCAAAGGTGTTCGCCGTGCTGGCGCTCAGTTGGATCGTGGGTCGAAGCTGCATGACGGTGATGAGCGGGTCGAGCGACACGACGCTGTTGGCGGCACGGCTCAGGGTCAGCAGGATCGAGCCGGTGTTGGTATGTGTGGGGTCGGCCACCGCGACGGCCAGAGCCGTGCCGGGGGTTTCTTGCGTCATGATCGAGGCCTTGGTGCTGGCGGTGATCAGGTCCACAGTCTTGCTGCCGTTGGTCCAGATGTTGGCGGCGACCACGTTGAGAGTGGTTTCCTTGACGGCCTGGGCGCTGGTCGAGTTTTCCAGGATGGTGACTTCGGGCGCGGCCGCGTAGCTGCTGACTTGCGCGCTCGTGTAATTGGGCAGGAGCACATACGAGTAGGTTCCGCCGCTGGGGTTGGTCCCGTGATCGAACCAGAGCGTCAGGTAGTTCTTGGTCGTCGAGCCCGTGGTGCCACCGGCGTTGATCTGGGACCAGGAGGACGTGCGTGACTGGCGCAAGGCGTTGATAGTTGCGCGGCCCGGGAAGTAGCATCCGCCAAGGGCATCGAGGTAGCACCAGCTTGTGTTGGCGTGGTTCGTTTGCCAGCCCAGGGTCGTGGGCATGGTGATGCCGTCCATGACAAAGGCATTGGTGTTGCCGGAGCTGATCTTGCGGTTGACCGCCGTCGTCTGGACATCCATGCCGTTGTTGCACGTGACGCCCGCGCCGAGGCAGACCACCTCGTCATCGAGCATGAACCACGACTTCTTTCCCGTGAGCGGGCTGCTGTATGGCGCGAGGTCCATCCCCGCCGCGCCGTTGGTAAAGAGCGTGACGCCGCCCACCCAGTTCTTCGAGCTGAGGTAGCTTTGGCCGGCGGAGTTCGCGCGCGTCGTGGTTTCCACCGTGGTGCCCGGCAGCCGGTAGGGATCCACGGTCGGCCAGAAGTCGTCACTGAATTGCGTCAGGTCGCCATTGTAGAGGTAGGTGACGCCGTCGCCTTGGAACCAGCCGTGCAGGTTCTCGCTGTTGATGGACTCGTAGTTATAGACCCGGCTGGAGGAGATGCTCAGGCCGAAGCCCCAGCCTGGCCGCAGGTGCACGGCGCGATCCATGCCGCCGAAGGTCCAGTGGCCCAGCAGCTCGCCGCGAGGCACGATGGCGTTGTTGCTCATGAGCTGCTCGGTGGGCACGACCAGTTGCAGCGGGATGTTGCTGGTGAAACTGCGGTAAGTGTCCACCTGCGCCAGGTATTTCACGATGCTCTTGATTTGCGCCGCATCCGACGCCGTCGGGAAAGGGGAGACGGCCAGCGTGAGGAGCCACTCCTCGACCGCGCTGCCGGCCACGTGGTCCTGGTTGCTGTAGCGGCTCACCGCGCGGCCGCGCGTCATGTCCATCGCGGCCCCGGAGTAAAGGAGCGGCTGGTAGCCATTATAGACCCATTGCATGACGTTGGTATAGGCCGGGTCCGCGCAACGCCACGGCACGATCACGTTGGTCTGCGACCGGTTGGTGGTGTATTGCCAGGGCGCGCCGGTCAGCCACGGCAGCACGAGCGAGGTATCGTTGATGGCAACCAGGCCGTAGCTGCACGTGTAGGGATGGTGCGTGTGCTGGATGAACGAGCCGTCGGCGTAGTAGCCATCGCCGCTGGTGACATACTGGAACAGGCTGCTGAAGGCGTTGGCGGCCAGCGTCAGCTTGCTGGCATCCCTGGCCACGGCGCCGCGCACACTCACGACGCGGATCTTGTCGGTGAGATTGCCGCCGGTCGAAGTGCCCGACGTGCCGCTGAAGGGCGAAGGCACGAAGTGGTCGAGGGCATTGAGGGTGTTGGACAGCCCGGCCGTGCCCAGCGTGGTGTACATATAGGCGCAGATGTCCACCATGTACAAGGGCGAGCCGATCTCCCAATCCCACCAGTTGTCGTATTCCCCGGCGGGAGCGGCGATCGAGAGATTGTAGCGGTTGGTGTACATCCAATTGAGGCCGATCTGGATGTTGGTCGCGAGAGTCGCATTGCTGTACAGCGCGCAGCCGTAGGTGGCGTAAGCCAGGGCCATTTCCTGCAGGCGCTGGTAGGCGCTGCTGATCTGGGAGGAAGAGGTCGTGCTGGTCAGATCGCTCCAGAGATAGGTGTTGGTGCCCGTCTTATCCATGCTGTTCTGCCAGCTCACGGCGTTATTGGTGATGGTGCCGAAGCGGCTCTTCACCTGGCTGTCGGTCAGGCTGTAGCTGGTGCCGCCGGTTTGGAGCTGCCACCAGTTGGTGCGCAGGAGGTCGAAGTCGCTGCCCGACGTGGTAACGATCTGCACGTTGTCAACCAGCCACGGCACCCACCAGCCGGTGCCGCCTTCCTCCATCGCCAGTTCGTCAAAGGCATTCGTGAAGACCGACGCGGCGGGGATGCTGGCGTTGGCGGCGAGGCCGTTGTCAACGTAGGCCGTGAGCGCGAGGTTGCCGCTCGGCTGGAGCGCGATCTGGAACAGGGCGAAGTGCGTGTTCGTGCCGAAAGCGAACGAGGTGCCCGCGCTGCCCTGATTCGCGGTCTGGCTGGGGGAGCTGCCACCCAGGATGTCGTTGCCCGCGGCTTCGCTATAGACGTTGAGGCCGCTGGACGAGTTCAGGCCGGGATTGGTCTGAAAGCCGTAGCCGACGTCGTCCGAACGGTCTCCCGGGCCGGGCGTGGCGGTGTCGCTCGCATCCGTAGTCTGGCGCGTGCCCATCGAGTTGTAGAGGCCGACGCGGAACCCGGCGGAGATGTTCGTGGGGTTGGACGTGAACCGGAAGTTGAAGGTGAGCGTGACGGAGTCGCCCGGGTTCGTGAGCGTGACGGGGCCGAAGTAGGCGAGGAACTTGCCCCAGGCGGCTGTGGGGGTGAACAGTAGCGCGTTGCCGGTGCCGATGCCGCCGCTGTCATCCGTCACATCGAGGCTTCCCCAGGTTTGGCCCATGTACCAGACCAGGCCCTGGGTGTCGCCGCCGGTCGCGTTGGTGCGGTTGCCGTCGGTGAAAGGATCGTACGCGAGCAAGGTTGCGCCGCGGAGCGGGAACGTGGCCAGGAGGAGAAGGAGGAAGGCAAAGAGAGCCGAGAGAGAGAAATCCGAAGGCCGAAATCCGAAGGCCGAAAGAAATCCGAAGGCCGAAATCCGAAATGCGCGTCCCGATAAGCTTACTTTTTGCAGGAGGCCGGCAGGTGCGCGCAGAATCCCGCTAGGTCTTGAGGCAACCCCGCTCGCGCTGATCTTACGCAGCTCGCTTCGAATTTCGGATTTCGGCCTTCTTTCGGCCTTCGGATTTCGGGTTTCGGGCTTCTTCCTCTCCCTTATCCCCAGGCACAGCTTCGCGACCAGCATCACTTCGCCACGTTACTTCTTCAGGTACTTCACCACCGCTTCGGTTCGCGAGCTGACGTGCAGCTTGCGATACACATTGCGGACATATTCCCGCACGGTCTCGATGCCGATGCCGAGACGGTCGGCGATTTCCTTGTAGCGGAACCCCTCGGCCAGCAGCACCAGCGTCTCGCGTTCGCGCTTGGTCAGGGTGCCCATTTCCGAGGTCGTCGCGCCCAACCGCTGGAAGTACAGGGCCATCTTCCCGGCCATCTGGCGTGTAAGCGGCACGCCCCCCAGCCGCGCCTCGGTGATGGCTTCGAGCAGTTTCTCGCCGGTCGCGCGCTTGAGCAGGTAACCACTGGCACCGGCCTTGAGCGAGTCGAACAGGTATTCGCCCTCGTCATAGACGGTGAGCATGACGATGGGCAAGGCGGGAAGCTGAGCCTTGAGGGCGCGCACGCACTCGATGCCGGACATGCCCGGCAGGCCGATGTCCATCAGCACCAGGTCGGGCTTCTGGCGCGGGATGTCTTCCAGGGCGGCCTCGCCGTTGGGGTAGGTGCCGATCACTTGCAGGCCGCGGGCGCGGTTGATGAGCTTCTTGAGGCTGTCAGCCACCCCTGCCTGGTCTTCGACGATGGCGATGCGCGTAGGCTGCGGCGGACGCACTGGCATGGACGCGGGGTCAGTTTGGCAACTGGTTTGCATACAACTAACGTCGAGGCGCGTGCATCCGTCAAATTTGAATTGTATCGCACTGTAGCACCCGAACTGGGGCTGGTCCTATCGCATAAAAGGGGGGATAGGGGAGAAGGCCGAAGCCCCAAGGCCGAAGTCCGAAGGGGCAGGGGCGATGTTGCCGCGCGGGTCGCGCTGTGAGGAAAGCGTGGGGAGCTTCCACATTGATCGCCACCTGCATTGGGACCGTGAACAGACCGGGGCGGGAACATCCGACATCCAACATCCAACAAGCGCGGCAGGCGCAGTCATTGGATGTTGAATGTTCGATGTTGGATGTTGGATGTTGCCTCTTGTTGGATGCGGGAGGTTGCCCCGGTTCACGCAGGGCGAGATCAGGCCGGGTGGTGTCGGGCCAAGGGAATGCTCATGGAGATTCGCGTGCCTGCGCCGGGCTGGCTGACCAGGGTGAACCGGCCGCCGAGATCCTGAAAACGCTGGCGCATGTTGCGGAGACCGTTGCCCTTGGCGGTTTGGCGGTCAGGGTCGAAACCGCAGCCGTTGTCCTCGATGTCTGCCCGGAGGCTTGTGTTCTCGAGCGTGACCTGCACGCGCACTTCGGTGGCGCGGGCATGCTTGTTCACGTTGTGCAGGGCTTCCTTGCAGGCCAGGTAAAAGCTGTGCCGGACTTCGGCGGGGACCACGATATTCGGCAGCTCGCGCGGGGCGCTGAACCAGCAGCGCGTGGGAGTGTTGTCGAACATCTCGTCCACACGGCGGCCCAGGTACTCGACGAGGCTGGTGAGCGTGTCGTTCTGGGGCAGGACGGCCCAGACGATCTCGTCGAAGGACTGCACCGTGGTGCGGGCGATATTGGAAATTTTGCCGGCCTGGGTGCGCACTTCCGCTGGGTCGCCGGCTTCCTGCTCGGCCACCTCGGCCAGCCAGGCGATCTCCGTGAGGTTGGCGCCGACGCCGTCGTGGATGTCCTGGGCGATGCGGGCACGCTCCTTTTCGACAGAGAGCTGCATTTCGACCCGTTCGAGGCGGCGCTTGAGCTTGCGGCTGCCGATGTAGGCGGCGGTCCCCGCCAGGGTGGCGGCGGCGAACAGGCTGCCGCCGATGACGAACCACCACGTCTGCCAAAAGTAAGGCAGCACGCGGAACGCCAGGGCCGCGCCGGCTTCGTTCCAGACGCCGGACCGGTTGCAGGCGGTGACCTGGAAGCGGTAGTTGCCGGGTGAAAGGTGGTTGTATTTGGCGGCGCGCTGCGTGTCGGCCTCGACCCAGTCCTCGTCCAGCCCGTCCAGCTTGTAACGAAAGCGCACGCGCTCCGGGGCCGTGAAGTTCAGGGCGGTGTATTGGAACTCGTAGCGGTGGGGGCCAGGGCGGACGGACAGGAGCGCGGAGTGCGGAGTGCGGAGCGGGGGGGCGGGTTGGCATCTGGCAGTGGTTCGCCGTCCACTAGCATTTGCTCTACAAGAACCGGGGGCGCGACAGAGTTGGTGGGGACGTTTTCGGGGTTCACGACCACGAGGCCTTTGACGGTTGGGAACCAGAGCCGCCCGTCGTGGGTACGGCAGCCGGCCGGCTGGAAGCCGCCGGGACACTCGAGCGCGGGCAGGCCGTCGGACCTGCCGAATGCGAGGCACGCGATGCGTTTGCGGGCGCCGTCGGCGAATGCGTTCAGCTCGGCCTTGCTGACGCGGAAGATGCCCTGGAAGGAGCTGAACCACAGGAAGCCGTGGCCGTCGTCCGCGATGTGGTTGATGACATCGTCGAGCAGGCCGTCGTGGGTGTTGCAGGTGACGAACTTGCCGTTCTTGAAGCGGCACAGGCCGCCGTCCACGGTGCCAATCCAGAGGGCGCCATCCGGTTCGGCGTGAAGCGAGCGGATGGTGTTGCTGGGCAGGCCGTCGGTGCGCCCAAAGCGGCGGCACTCGTGCTCGTTCCACGAGAAGAGTCCGCTGCCGTCGGTGCCGATCCAAAGCGTGCCGGCGGCGTCCTCTGCCAGCGCGATCACGTCCATGGCGGGGGCCGGGTTGGGCAGGTCAATCGTGGTGAACACGCCGCCTTCGAGCCGCACCAGCTTATTCAGGGTGCGCTGGCCGATCCACAGGCGGCCTTTGGAGTCTTCGAAGAGGCTGGCGACGGGGGTATCGTGGCCGGGGATGTCATGCCGGGCCACGAAGCCATTCGTCTTGAACTGATACAAGCCACCACCCCACGAGCCTTCCCACAATTGCCTCTGCCGGTCCATGAGCAGGGCGCGGACATTGCGGCTGTCCAGGCCTTGCTCGGAGCCGAACTGTTCGACGGTGTTGTCCTTGAGGAGATTTACGCCCTCGCCGTCGGTGCCGACCCAGACCTCGCCGTCCGCGCCTTCGCAGATGGCGGTGACGAGGTCCGAGGAGAGCCCTTCCTTGACGCCGTACGTTTTGAAGAGGGCAGGACGAATCCGGTTCAGGCCGCCGGGGCGCGTGCCGGCCCAGAGGTTGCCCTCCGAGTCCTCGAACAGGGCCCGCACCAGGTCGCTGCCGAGGCCGTCTTTGACGGTGATTTGGCGCGGCTCGGGTGCATTGGTGCTGTAGCAGAAGAGGCCCTTGCCCAGGGAGGCGACCCAGAGCTGGCCGCGGCGGTCTTCGAGGCAGTATTCCACGACGCGCTCCGGGCGCACCCATTTGCCGGCGTCGGCAGTCAGCGCGCCGTCGCGCCAAAGCCGCACGCGGCCGGCGGTCATGATCCACCAGCCGCCCGACCGGCTGGGGCAAAGGACCTGGTACTGCCAGGGCTTGCCTTGAAGGATGGGCGGCAGGAGCTTGCCGCCTTCGAGGCGCGCCAGGTAGGTGGTCGTGGCGACCCAGGCCCGCTTCTGCGCATCTTCATAGACGCGGAACACCCGGCGCTCGGTCGAAGGCCAGTCGTCCGAGGCCATTGTGAACCGGCCCTCGTTGAAGTGGAACACGGCACCATCTTCGATCATGAGCCAGAGGCCGTCCGCTTCATCGTCGGCGATCCAAAAGATGGTGCGGGCAGTGGTTTTTTCGCGCGGCGGCAGGTTAAAGCGCGTGAAGCGGCCCTCCCGCATCCGGATCAGGCCGCCTTCGAAAACGGTAATCCAGAGGGTGCCGCGGCGGTCCACAAAGAGCTGGCGGATGCGGCTGCTGCCCAGCTCCGGGGTGGTCCGGCCATTGAACACCGTGAAGTGGACGCCATCGAAGCGGGCCAGTCCGTGCGTGGTGCCGCACCAGAGGTAGCCGTCCGGGGTTTGCGCAATGGCATTGACGATATTCTCGGGCAGGCCGTGCTCCATGAGCCAGACATCAACCAGGTAAGGATGATCGGCGGAGGTCGCCCAGGCTGCCGTGCCCGCAGTCAGCAGGAACACCAGGACGGGGGTCAGCACCCGCCCGACGAAGATCAGCGCTGTGGGCATAGCGGCATGATACGCCCGAAGCCGGAAGCTCGAAATGCTAAAGAAGGCCTAAACCCCTTCACCCCCTAGCCGCTCCCCTACGGCCCCGTGGTGCGTCCCGGGCGATACGCCGGTGTGTCTCCCATGTGGTCCGGACCCCATGGGAGACACACCGGCCACTCGCCCGGGAATCACCCGGGAAACAAGCGCGGGCAACCTCACTGCCCGCCCATCCCCCCTAATGGGGGAATAGTATTCCGAAGGCGCGGACGCTAGAATCCCGGCGATTATCGTGAACTGCGCAATGCCCGGTGGAAATTTCCGCGACCGATTGCCGGCCCCGCAGCAGACCGGACCGGCTCGCGGCGCGGCACTGCGCCCAACCAAGTCATCAACCTATGAAGCATTCCAACTATAAGCTCTCGGCGGCCACAGCCCTGACATTGGCCGCGGCTCTTCTGCCCGCGCGGGCCCAATGGAGCCAGACCACCAGCACCGGCCCCTCCATCTACACCGATCCGGCCAACTGGTATGGCGGCGTCGTCACCAACCTCTTCACCAACGCCATCCAGAGCGGGCTGACCATCACCTTCACTAACGATTACATTCTGTCGGGCGGCGTGATCATGGGCTTTCCCGGATCCTCGAACCTGACCATGCAAAGCGACAGCGCGACGCCGCGCACGCTTTACATATCGCTAGGCAACATCCTGCGCACCAACGCCAATGGCGGCACGATCACGATC
Source organism: Candidatus Acidiferrum sp. (assembly GCA_035541055.1). GTDB lineage: Bacteria > Verrucomicrobiota > Verrucomicrobiia > Limisphaerales > UBA8199 > JAPLUA01. The sequence continues at coordinate 48,099 of DATKNZ010000027.1, forward strand.
GGCACCACGAACAACCCGCTGGTGCTGGATCTGTATAACTTCACGCGCACGCTCGGCGCCAGCATCCCGGCCACGACGGCGTTTGGCAACGCTTCGACGATGAACGTCTATGCTCAGATCGTGGATGCGTCGGCCGGGCCCACCAACGGCATCGTTTGCGGCGGCGGCAACATGTTCTGTTACCTGTGGAACACCAACAACACGTTCCTCGGGCCGGTCTCGTTCCCATCGCTGCGCGGGGGCGGGTTCATGAGCATCAAGCCGATCGGCGGCGGGGCCAGCTCCCTGGGCGCGCCGGTGGACTCGACGAACGGCACCGTGACCGTGACGGACGGCAGCAGCTCCGGCACGCTGAAGTACTATGGGACGGGAGATACGACGGATCGGCCTTTCAACTGGGTCGTTACTGCCTACCACACTAATCAGTCCTGGACCGGCGACTACCAGTTCCAGAACGCAGGCAGCGGGCTGCTGAAGTTCACCGGGCCGTGGTCCTTCCCCACGAACCGCACCACCAGCGCCGAGTTGGTGATCAATGCATTTTCGGCGCCCATCGAGTTCGATGGCTACATGAACGGCGTGGGCAATGCCAACGGAACGTTCACGTACCTGCTGTTCGCGGGCGGCCCCGCGGGCGTCGCCACCAACCGCATCACGCTAACGGGCGCCACGAATGACTTCCGGGATTTCATGATCTCCAACGTGGTGGTGGCTTACAAGAGCGTCGCCGCGCCGGGCACGCCGTGCAGCCTCGGCGCGGGCACGAATATCATCGTGGGCGGCGGCACCGTCACGGGCGGCGCCTGGCTCGGGAACAACGGGCAGGGCAGCAGTCTCCAATACTTCGGTCCTAATGCCACTTTCAGCCGCAATATCACCTTGAATGGCGTCCTAGGCAGCTTCGCCTGGGCCCTGGATAACGCGGGCACGAACACCGCCCTGACCTGGAGCAATAACTTCGCCTGGAACCTTCCCTCGGCCATGACCGGGTTCGAACCTCGCTATCTCTTCATCAATCCCGGTTACACGGCGACCAACAGCGTGCTGAGCTACATTCCGGACGCGAATGCCGTCGTGAGCGGGCAACCGATCGGCACGGTCGTCGCGGCGGCCAACCCGGTCGGCTACACCATCAACAACGGCGGTGTGCTGCAGTTGCTCAACCCGACCAACACGTTCGCCGGCGGCGTGCTGGCGGCTTACGGGCGCACGATCCAGGCCATGACCCTGGCCGATATCGGCCAACCCAGCTCGATCGGCACGGCGCAGAACCCTTACACCGTGGGTAGCCCTGCCACGCAGTTGGGCGGCATTAACCTCGGTTCGGTTGATTCCCAGCGCGGCGGCGCTTTCTCTTACATCGGGACGACCGCCGCTTCGAGCAACCACAAGATAACGATCCTGGGCTTGGGAGCCCTCAGCGGCGGCACGATCCGCAACGACAGCCCGAACAACAGCAGCCTGCACCTGACCGACACCAGCGGTTGGACCCTTTACAACACGATGACGTTCTGCCTGGCCACGCTCGGCGGCACGGCCCACGCCACCAACACCCTGGATTCCTACATGCAGGACGTGAACGGCGCACCGGGCACCGGCAGCCTGCTGGTCAACGGCTCGGCGTGGCGGCTCACGGCCAACCAGACTTACAGCGGCACGACCATGGTGGCCAATGCCACGCTACTGCTGGACGGCTCCATTGCCGCCGGGCTCGGGTGCACCGTCGGTTCTGGCGGCTTTCTGGCCGGCACCGGCACGGTCAGCGAGGCCGTGACCGTGCTGGCAAACGGCACCATCGGGGCCGGGGACGGCGGCATCGGCACGCTCACCATCGGCGGCAACTTGACCAATTCGGGCACCGTATTCATGAAGCTCAACAAGCAGGCCGGAACGCAAGACCTGCTCGATATGGGCGGCAACACGGTGGTGTATGGCGGCACTCTCTCGGTGATCAACCTCGCGGGCAACCTGGCAGTCGGGGATAGCTTCAAGCTGTTCAACGCCGGCACTTACCAAGGCGCGTTCACGTCCATCAGCCCGGCTACACCTCCCGGCTCGGGTCTGGCATGGGACCTGAGCACACTGGCGAGCGATGGCACGCTAAGGATCAAGGCGGGGGCGGTGAGCCAACCGCACATCACCAGCACACAGCTTACGGCGGACGGTTTGGTCATGTCTGGGACCAATGGCCAGGCCGGAGCCAACTTCTACATTCTCAGTTCAACGAACGTGGCGCTGCAATTGCAGTATTGGACCCGGATCAGCACCAACGCCTTCGACGGCAGCGGCAACTTCATCGTGACCAACGCCGTAAACCCGAACTTCAAGGCCGACTTCTTCCTGCTGGAACTGCAGTAGGCGGGACCAAAGCCAGACCGTGTCCTTCATGCACCGAATGAGCCGAACGCGCGAACCGGGCCGAAGGCGCCGCCGCCCGCGATGGCTGGAGAGCTGCGCCCGGGCCTTTACCCTGATCGAGCTGCTGGTCGTCATCGCCATCATTGCGATCCTCGCCGCGCTGCTGCTTCCGGCGCTCGCCCGGGCGAAGACCAAGGCCAAGAGCACGCAGTGCATGAATAACATGAAGCAGATCCTGCTGGCCTCGCGCATCTACGCCGATGAGTACGACGACGGCCTGCCGCCCTACGGCATTGCGGGCGTGCCCCCGAACCAGTTCGTCGTGGTCAAGAGCGGCGTCAACACGAGCAGCGACCAGGGCTGGCCGGATACCCTGCTGTCCTTCGTGGGCCGGAACACGAACATCTTCAACTGCCCCGGCAACCCGCCCGGCACGCGGCTCAATATCGGGATCAATCTCAACTTGGCGCGCAGCATCTGGATGTATCAAGGCGTCCCGGCGCCCGGCGGCTACACCACCCTGCTCAAGTGCAGCAGCATCGTCCGCCCCTCGATGACTGTCTATTACGCGGACTCGGGCCTGGTCACGGATGCCACCGCGGGGGACACGAACCCGGATAACTGGGTGGAAGACTTCGACCCGACGCATCACTCGGGGCAGGCCTCGTGGATTGATTGGCGCACGACGAATGATGTCAACTGGCTGTCGCTGCCCACGCGCGTCGTGAACCGGCACCAGGGCCGGGCCCAGATGGGCTTTGTGGATTTCCACGCCGAGACGCTCAAAGCCAGCGCTGTGGGATTCTATCAGCTCATTGGCGGCCCGGGCGACATGTGGTCGGGCAAGTAAGCCCTTGTAGCGGCGTCTCGGCAGAGCGCCGCCGTTTGAGTCACAGTAAGGTGGCGGCGCTCTGCCGAGATGCCGCTGCGCCGTTGAGCTCTCCCCAGCGGATGGGGAGAGGGACTGACATAACAAACCGAAGCCGAGATAGTCATTATGAAACGCACGTTAGTTAGTTTGTCGCTAATGGTATTCTCCCTCGCCGCCCTCGCGGCTAGCACGGATACCTGGGTGGGCAGTTCGGGCAATAACTTCAGCCCGACCGCGAACTGGACCTTCTCATCCGGGTCGGGACCGGTTGCCAGCGGCGACTCGCTGGTGTTCGCCGGGGC